>JAFZSK010000051.1 GCA_017620915.1 Clostridia bacterium
ATCGAACTGGATCCGTCAGTACTGTTCATCACCGGCTGGAACGAGTGGATCGCGGCACGGTTCCTGAACATCCCTTCCTGGGCGCGTTGCTCGGCAGACCCGGTGCCTGCGGGCGGCGGTTTCTGCGATGTGTTCTGCACAGAGTTTTCGAGAGATATCGAACCGACGCGACAGGGCGGTTTAGACGATAATTTCTATAATCAGCTGGTGATCAATATCCGGCGGTTCAAGGGGACCGGCGCGCTGCCGGCGGGCAATAAAACGGCCGAACCGGTGGAGGGAGTTGACCTCACTGCTGCAGAGCTTTGGGACGGTATTGTCCCTGAATACCGCGATGATACCGGCGACACGGCGGTGCGCGACTTCGACGGCATCGGCAACAACCACTACACGAACACCACCGGCCGCAACGATCTTCGGATCATGAAAGTGTTCCACACTGCTGAAAATATCTATTTTTACGCCGAGACTGCCGCGGACATTTCGAGCGACCGTACCGGTGGCTGGATGACGCTGTTCATCAAGACGGCCGCGGGCGGCAAAACCTGGGAAGGCTACAACTACGCAGTTAACCGCACGGCGCCGGGGGAGACCGCCGCGCTGGAGCGCTCTAAAGGCGGCTGGAACTGGGAGCCTGTTGACGATCAGCTCCGGTATGCGGTGAGCGGCAATAAGCTGGTGCTTGTGATACCGCGAAGTAGCCTGGGGATCGGCAGAGACGACGCGCTCAAAATTGAATTTAAGTGGGCGGACAATGTCTGCCTTGACGCCGATGACGGCTACGGCGCAGGGGATATATTAAAGTTTTACGAGAACGGGGACGTTGCCCCCGGCGGACGGTTCAACTATCTGTATTACTCGGAAGAAGCGGCGGAAGCGGCAGAGAAACACTCCGGCGGAAACGGCCTTTACACCGCGCTGCTCATCGGCAGCGGCGTGATCACCGCAGGTGCGGTCGGTGCGGCGATCGCCGTGGCGGCTGCGGGGAAAAAGAAGAAGGAATCATAAGACGCTTTTGCGGTACTGCGCGGGCGTCATGCCCTCGTGATATTTGAAGTATTTCAGGAACTGGTTCAGGTCGGACCAGCCGAGAAATTGGCCAACGGCAGAAACGGGCATATCTGATGTTGTGAGCAGCTTCTTGGCCAGTGCCAGTTTGCGCCCGTTGATGTAGTCTTTCACGGTCTGGCCGAATTCTGCTTTGAATACGCGGCCCAGGTAGTCTTTGTTGTAGCAGAAATCTGCCGCAAGGCTCTCAGCCGTCAGCGGTTTCATAAGATTTTGAAGGATATAGTCGCGCACCTTAGTTGCCAGCTGCTGCTGAGGTGTGGTTTCCTTGGCCAGCCTTTCCGCGACATATATCGTCTCCAGCATCAGAACGTCGCAGATATAGGTATCGGCTTCGCCTCGGACATGCTTGCTGTAGAGCTCTGCCAGCGGACTTTCGGCGGCATTGGCGCCTTTGAAAACCGCGTATTTTTCAAGTGGAAAGAAAATGAAATTGCTGCAGCTGAATTCGGCTATATAGAAGGCGGTACCGGTATTGTCCGCGGAAATAGAAGGGTTGGCAATACCGCTGTATGTGGTGAACGGGGAGACAATGGCGAGATTGCCCGCAGTGAGTCCGACCGTTTCACCGTCAATAATAAGATCCAGCTTTCCGTTCGAGAGGTATATCAACTGATAATTATTCAGAAACGTCTGGTTTATTTTAGTTTTTCTTTCAAATTCAAGCAGGCTGGCGCTCAGAAAGTCGATGGTACACGGAGTCTCTTTTTTGGCGATGTAGTGGGTATAAACGTTAGATTCAAACCGGATCATGTCAGTTTTTCTCCTTTTTGGCGGCGAATTATCACTTGATTCAGTGTACTATATCGGATAAAATTAGTCAAGGCTCAAGAGCGAAATGTGACGCTGGCACTGTGAGGTGGATAAATGAAAGGTAATCGATCACTGATTAAATGGTGTGCGCTGCTGTGTGCGTTGCTGCTGCCGGGATTGACTGCCTGTTCCGCGCCCGGACACGGCATGCCGGAAGTGACGCGCGGAAGCACAAGTACCCCTGAACCTGAGGCGGTGCCGGAACTCAAGGGCGCCGTTGACAACGCGCGCCTGCGCAATAAAACTGTCAAAAACTATACGGTACATGCCAGTCCCGTGCTGGAGAATTTTTATAATCTGTACAACATGGAAGTGGAGCGCTGCGACGATCCCGAATACCCGTACCGCATGTGGATCTTCGGCGAATCCACCGGCGACCGCGCAAACCCCGATACGGGCTACGACTCGATATTCCACGGCCGCGGCAGAGATATTGACCACTGGGAGATGTGGTGCGGCGAGCAGAACGGCATTGACATCTGGGACACCACCATGGATCCGGCCCTTTGGCAGCCGGTGCTTAGGCGCGCAGACAAAAACTACGATTCCGTCCACAATGGCGATCCGTCAGTAGTGTACAAAGACGGCAGATTTTATATGGCGTTTTCTTCCGTAGGCTTTGACGAGCGCGACGGACGCACGTATATCATAAACAATATCATGGGTGCGGTCTCGGACGACGGCATCCACTGGACCAAAAGCGAAGCGCCGCTGCTGATCTGGGACCGGGAGTACATCGAGGGCTGGGAGGCCGGCACTCCCTGCCCGCCGTCAACCGGTGGATACCACCGGCCTTCGCTGATGTGGGACAATGCCGAAAACAAATGGAAACTCTGGTTCGATTACTACCTGCCCGGCACGTTCCTGTCCATGGGCTACGCGGTCAACAACGGCGATTTCATGCAAAGCTCCCACTGGCAGGTGATCCATGCCGAAGAAACCCCGCAGCTTAAAGACTGGCCGAATCCGGAAGTCTGCCGCATCGGGGACAAGTATTACGCGTTCTCCGACGCGCCGGGTTACGGCGTTTCCCGGGGCGGCGCGCAGAACGACCGGCAGCTGGTGATCGCGGTGTCGGACAACGGCTGGGACTGGCGCGTGCTGGGCCGTTTCCTGCCGGAATCAAAAGAGTGGGGAACACACCTGCCGCAGACGTTTATCGACACTGCACAGGGCGGTGAAACGAAGCTGTACCTGTTTTATTCAATGACCGATCAGGAAAATCTGCCGAGATATGTGAAGGCGAATTACCTGGTGATTGACGCCGCGGAACTGCTGAAACTGGAGGGAGAATAATGCGATATCTGATACTGGCGGCAATAATTGCCGCTGTGCTGGCGGCGGGGCTGCTTATGAGCGGCTGCAAAGCAAAGGAAGGCGAAAATGAAAAGCCCGGCGTTGACCCGGCGCTGCTGTACGATGACCCGGAGACGCTGGTGCAGCCGGATCCGGACAAACACCTGCAGGTAAAACTACTGGATAGCGGCAAAGATATTTTCCAGCCGGTGAACGGTTATTCGTACCGGTACGGCCCGACGATGATCACGTACAAAGACGGCTCGATGGACGCCTGGTTCGCCACTCCCGGCACACACGGGGAGTGGGACTGGCTGACATACCGGCATATCGATCCGGCTACCGGGGAGAGTTCCCGGGAAGTTGCTGCCGTGCAGCCTACGGGCGAGTCATGGGATCGGTTGTCCTGCTGCGACCCCGGTGCGGTGTATTTCGGCGGGTATTACTACCTGGGATATACGTCCACCGTTGACATCGGCGGTATCCGGAACAATGTTTTTATTGCCCGCTCGCGCACGCCCGACGGCCCGTACGAAAAATGGAACGGCAGCGGCTGGGGCGGCGATCCGTACCCGGTGGTCTACTACGACGGCAACGCGGCCGAATTCGGCGCGGGCGAACCGGCAATGGTCACCGTAGGCGGTAAGATATATCTGTACTATACCTGGAAGAGCGCGAGATCCTCCGGCGAGAAGATCAACCAGCTGCGCGTCGCGGTGGGTGACGCCGCCAGCGAGAACTGGCCTGCGACGCTGGAATACAAATGCGTGTGCTACGACTGCACCTCTGCCACAGCGCAGGATTCAGCAGATGTGAAATATATAGAAAATTACGGCAAATTCTTGGCGGTCTGTACCGATAATCGTTTTACCGACAGCAGCCGGCTGGCGTTTTATGAATCCGACGACGGCATATCCTTCACGCGCATCGCGGAACTGCGCACCGATCTGGCCGTCAAACTGCACAACTGCGGCATTTCGTCCCGCCAGAACGGGCACATAAATACAGAGGACAATATTTACGTAGCTTACGCGTACGGCAGCGACTGGGGCGTGTGGGCAACACGCATGCACGGCATTGCCATCACCCTCGGCGATGAGCCGGACTTTTCAGACAAGAGCGGCAAGAGCGTCAGTGTACAGGTGGATATTGCCGACATGCCCGCCGAAAAATGGACAGTGGGTGTCACTGCCATACCGCACGCATACCGGCAGATCGAGGGCAACGAGTTCGACCTGGGCATCTACTGGACGGATTATTCGTACACCGATCCCATCGCGGTGGGTGATATTTCGAAGATCAAGTTTTACGGCTACGACAGTTCGATCATATCCATTAAAGGCCGTACGGTGAAAGCGCTGAAGCCCGGGACAACGTATGTCACGGCAGAATATGACGGACGAAGCATATTGATACCGGTGCGGGTATACGCGGAAGGCACGCCGCTGGACGATGCCGGTACCGTGCGGTCTGTCACCGCGACGCAAACGGAATACCGGGTAGACATTGCCTCCCGTGAAGCCAAACAGATCCGCGTGCGCGCCGATTATGCCGGCGGTACCTGGATGGAAGTGTTCAAAAAGGACGAAGGCGTGACCTACTCCGGCTACGATAAAGATCTGATCCGCGTAAGCGCGGACGGGGTCATTTCGTCGAAAAAAGTAGCAGGTGAGACCGAAGTCACCGTCAGTTACGGCGGTCAGAGCGTTACGGTCAAAGTGATCTGTAATTGACAGCGGCAGGGAGGCGCGAAAAATGAACGCTAACGGTCAACTGCGGCCGAAGTTTCATTTTACACCGGGATCCGGCTGGATGAACGACCCCAACGGCCTTATTTATGAGGCCGCCACGGGCTTGTATCACCTGTTCTTTCAGTATTGTCTCACGCTGGACGAGGACCAGACGCAGAAGTGGTGGGGGCACGCGGTGTCGCATGATCTGATGCACTGGACTGAGTTGCCGCCGGCGATCGCGCCGGACGAACTGGGCGGCGCCTGGTCGGGCTGCTGTGTCTGCGACGCGGACAATACTTCCGCTCTGTTTAATGATACGGATGACAACGCATCCCGCCTGGTAGCGCTGTACACCGGCGCCGGGCCGCATTCGGTGTACAATTATCAGAAGCAGCTGGCGGCGTTTTCTGTTGACCATGGCCTTACCTGGAAAAAGTACGCAGGCAACCCTGTAATTGCCTCCCGTCCGGGCGATCAACCTTCGTTTGACAATCGCGATCCCTCGGTGTTCCGGTTGCCGTTCCCGGATGGCTGCGGCGGCAGCAGACTGCGCTGGGTCATGATGATCGCGGGCATGTGGGCAAGGCTGTTTGTATCCGACGACCTGCTTCACTGGGAGTTTTGCGGCGATGTATTCAAAAAAGGCGGCAGCCACCTGGAGTCCGAGTGCCCGGATATTTTTCCGATGCAGGTGAACGGCGATCCGGAACGCACTGTATGGGTCTATTCCGGCGCGGGACGGTTTTTTGTGGTCGGACATCTGGATGCGCAAGCGGATGGCCGCGTCAGTTTCGTGGCAGACAGCGATCAAATAGAGTTGAACATGGGGTCAGACGTGATGTACGCGGCGCAGACGTACAACGATGCTCCCGGAGGCCGCCGGATATTTGTATACTGGATGGTGGATAAAAGCGCCCGGCGGCTCGCAGAACGGGGTTTCTGTAAAGAATGGGACGGTTTTCAGTCGCTGCCCATGGAGGCGTCGCTTATCGAACGCGGCGGTCAATACCGGTTGCAAATGCGTCCGGCGGCCGGGTTTTTCAGCGAGTTAAAGCGCCACACGCTGGCGGAGGGTGAGGCCAACACGGCGGGTGTGGTATTCTCACGCCCCGCACCGGGCAGTTGTGAGCTGAAACTGGAACTGCCGCCTGAGCCGCACTGTACGATATCCGTGGAGGGGCGCGGCGCGTGCGCGTACCGGATCGAAATACGGGAGGACAGAGCGATCGGTATAGACGGCGGCCGCGCGGTACCCATGGCATTTGAAGATGAGATGGATGACAGGAACGGAACCGGTGCCGAACGGCTGGAACTGTTGATCATACGTGACGGCGCGTGCCTGGATGTGTTTTCTGATCAGGGCGGCCATGCGCATGCGCTGGTATTGCCCAAAGAGGGCGTTGCCGCGCAAAGCGGTATGACGCCGGAAACGCTCGTGTTGACTGTAGATACCGTCGGCGGGAGCGTGCCGGAGACTCCGATACGATATTGTCTGAGCGAGCTGGAATAGACCTTCATGGAGGTGCAGTGCGATGAAAATTGCCGGAAGCGAACTGATACGGAACGTGATGCTGTTGACCGCCGCGGTGCTGACACTGACCGCGGTCATATCGTCGTTTGCCGCTGACTCCGGAGACCAGTGGCGTCCGCACAGCCACTTCACCGTTTCCTCCGGCTGGATCAACGACCCGAACGGCCTCGTATACAACAGCGAGACCGGCGAATATCATTTATTTTTCCAGCACAATCAGACTGTTAAGGAAGACATCGCCGCAAAAAGCTGGGGCCACGCCGTGAGTACCGACCTGGTGCACTGGAGTGAGCTGGAGCCTGCGATACTGCCCGACGAATTAGGCGCGATCTGGTCCGGTTCGGCTGTGATCGACCGGGACAACACCTCCGGCCTTTTCGACGATACCACACCGCCCGGCGCCCGCATGGTGGCGTTCTTTACATATTACGGCGCGAGCGGGGAATTCGGAACGGAAAAGCAGGGAATGGCGTATTCCGTTGACAACGGCCGTACCTGGCGCAAATACGAAGGCAATCCTGTGGTGTCCGATCCTTCCGTCACCGACGGATTTCGCGATCCCAAAGTCTTTCGCGTGAGTGACGGCAGCGGCGGGGAACAGTGGGCAATGCTCGTGGCCGGCGGCGCCGCGCGGCTTTACACGTCGCGCAACTTGATTAACTGGTCGTTTGCCGGCTTCTGCAAAGACCGGGACGGTGATCTGATCCGCACCGAGTGCCCCGACCTGTATCCGATCATTGCGGACGACAGCACCGAACACTGGGTGCTTGTCTGTGCCGGACGCACGTATTATACCGGAAGCATAATTGCCGAACCGGGCGGTGGACTGGCATTTGAAGCGGACAGCGCACAATTGACCGCGGTGGAGACTCCCACGGATATGTATGCCTGCCAGACGTTTTCCAATATGCCGGACGGGCGGCGCGTAGGTATATACTGGTTGATCGACAACACGATGCAGAATTCAGAGACTGCCGCCAGACTTTCCGGCAAAAACTGGGACGGCGTTGAATCGCTGCCGGTAGAATTCCGCCTCGTAAAGCAGTCGGACGGCTACCGGCTGGCGCTGAGCCCGGCGGCGGAGGTGTATAAGCTCGTGAGCGCCGCGCCTGTCTGGACTGCCGGAGGCGCTGGAACCTTGACCGTTACCGAGGACGGATTAGAACTGTATCCCGACGGGGACTGCACTTCGGTGTATGTTAAGCTGAAATTCAAAGGCATCGATGCAGCGCGGCTGGCGATAGAGGTGCTGTCGCGCGGCGAAGAAAGCACTTCTCTGACTTACAGTTTTGCGGGCGAGCGGCTTACGGTGGTGCGCGGAGAGCATTCCGGCATTGGCGTCAGGGAGAATATGTTCATGAACGCTCCGGCGGACATTGACGGCAGCGTGACGCTGGAACTGTTTATTGACCGCTCGGCGGTGGCAATATTCGACAGCCAGGGACACACAGCCCAGGGACTGGTATTCCCGACCGGCACCGGAAAAGCCGGGATCGTCCTCCGCGCCAAGCTGGGGAAGGCGGAACTGACCTCCGCCGAAGTATATGAACTGTCGGAAATGCAAATTGAGCCAACGGAATCCTCCGAAAACGATGACGTCGGCGGAAATGGTAATGGCGGCAAAAAAGCAGGGACCGGCGGAGGATTGTCGACCGGTTTAACGGCTGCGATCATCGCCGGGATCGTACTGCTGGCTGCCGGTGCCATTGCGGCGATACTGATTTTAAAAAAGCCGGACGCTAACGTTTCAGACGCTAAAGTTTCCGACACTCCGGCAACCGATATTACGGCCGCACCTGTGGAGTCGAATGCCATTCTGCCGCTTCCGGCGGACAAGTCTGGAAAGGCGTACTGGCAGGGCAAGACCGCGGCGTATCTTGGAGACAGTATCACCGAACTGGGACAATATCAGATCTTCCTGAGGCAGTTCTTGGACCTGCATCGCGGATATACATTCGCGGTGAGCGGCACGCAGCTTACCGGATTTGACCGCGCGTTCACGCAGAGGGCAAATGATATTGACGTCGACACCGACCTGATATTCGTGCTGGGCGGTACCAACGATTTCCATGTCGGTGCCCCGCTGGGTACGATCGATGATCCGCCCTCTGAGACCTCGTTTTACGGCGCGTTAAAATCGGTGTGTGAAACGCTCAAGCACGATCACCCGGATGCGCTGATAGTGTTTGCTACCCCTACGCGCCGCACCGTACCGCCCGGATCCGGGGTACCGGACCTTAATTCTGCGGGGCTGTCCCTTAAAGCCTACCGCGATGCTATAATAGAAGTATGTGCGCGGTACGGGATCCCGGTGCTGGATCTGTATATGAACAGCCTGATTACTGAAGAGACCGCGGATACATATTTGATGGACGGGCTGCATCCCAACCGGGAGGGCTTCGAGCAGATGGCAAAGGAGATTGCCGCTTTTCTGTGCCCTGGCGAGTTTGAATGATCGGACGGTGTTAGTATTGACCATAACCGGGAATTATCTGTCTTTACCGTACAACCCCGCGGCGGCGCTGAAAACGCTGCTGTTCTATAACGGAGAAAAACTGTTGCTTGACGTCACGGAACGCGTGGATTTCTGCACGCCGGACCGCAGAGTGTACTTCAATTGTTCGCGCTGGAAAGGGATGGATATTCGGATCGTATGCGAAGCGGGCAATACAGTTATCTGCGATGACTGTACTGCGCTGAGGAACGCGGCAGGAAAGATGCTTATCGGGCAATCAGACTATGTCCCTGAACTACCCGCGCACCGCGCTGAAAACCGGCCTTTCATCCATTTTATGCGCGAGAGAGGCTGGATCAACGACCCGAACGGCCCGGTTTATTATAAAGGCAGATATCACACGTTCTTCCAGACAAATCCGGTCAGCCGGGAACACCGCAATATGCACTGGGGCCATGCCTGCTCGGACGATCTGTTTCACTGGGAGGTATTGCCCGAGGCGCTGCGGCCTGACGAAAACGGCGAGATCTTTTCCGGAAGCGCCGTGGTCAGCGGCGGAAAACTGATCCTTTATTACACTGCGGCCGGCGGCATTACCCGTCTTTCACAAGGCAAAAAGTTTGAGATCTGCTCCGCGGAATCAAAAGACGGACGAACATTTACCAATTTTAAATACAGCATCGTGCCCACGGGCGAGAGCCGCTATTCCCGCGATCCGAAAGTGGTCTGGTGTGAAGAGGAGCAGGTCTTCCTCATGCTCGTATACCGGGATGAAAGCAACTATTTGCTTTATTCTTCGGAGAATCTCGCATCCTGGCGTTTTGAGCAGCTGATCGAGCTGCCCGAGGATTCCGAATGTCCGGACATATATAAGCTGTACGCTGACGGGAATACTTCGCGTCCGTTCTGGATCATTTCCGGCGCTTCCGACCGTTATCTGATCGGACGGTTCGAACGTCAATACGGCGACGAAGGAACAAAGAATACCGGTGCGGAGCGTATCATGTTTGTCCCGGAGCAGCGGGCGGGCAGGCTCCATTACGGCAATGCCAGCTACGCGGGGCAGTCGTTTTTCGGCACACCGGACGGCGATATCAAACGGCTGACGTGGCTCAAAACATCGCCTGCGCACGATCTCAGCGCCGGACAGCTGTCAATACCGATGCAGATGAGCCTCGTTACCGGCGAAGACCGGATGTACCTGTGTGCGCAGCCTGTAAAAGAGCTCGAAAGACTGTACCGGCGGCAGGAGCGGTTCGTCAACACCGCGACCGGCCGCGGCGCGGAGGCGAAAACGCAGACGCTTTGTGTATTGCCCCACAGCGCGTTGGATATACTGATCTCACTTCCGCCCGCAAAGAAAGGAACTGTCTCGTTTTCGCTTTTCGGCTGCGCTGTTGACATCGATTTCTACCGCAATACAGTGGAGTGCTGCGGCTGCACCGCACCGCTTCGGGCAGGGGACGGCAATTCGGATATCCGGATGATCGTTGACCGGCTGAGCCTGGAACTGTTTATCGACGGTGGCAAATTCTACATGAGCGCGGAAACGGTCTGCGATTACAACCTGGATCATTTCACCGTGTCCGCGGACCGGGAACTGGTGCTGCCGGACATTATTATACGTGAGCTTATTCCGGTCGCGGCCGGATCACCCGCGGAGGATGCGGACAGAATGCCTGACGCCGAGCAGCCGGGCGCAGCGCATATTGCGCTGGGCATTGACATCGGTTCTACGACGCTGAGTTTCGACATCGTCGATATTGACACCGGCTGTGAGCTGGAGTCTTTCACGGTCCCGAATGACACGTCTCTGGAGGGCAGATCATACGAAAAATTATACGACGTTGACCGGATCCTGGAGAAGGTGCGAACGGAGCTGGAACTGTTGACCGGAGGCGGGAAATACCCCGTACCCGAATGTATCGGCATCACCGGGCAGATGCACGGTATAGTGTATGTGGATGCGGGCGGGAAAGCGATCTCTTCGCTCTACTCCTGGATGGACGGCACCGGGGATGTGCCGCGGGAGGCCCTCGGGAACAAAAGCGCTGCGCAGTATCTGGGCGAACTTACGGGCGCTCAGGTGGCGACCGGAATGGGGCTCGCAACGCTGCTCAGCCATACGGTAAGCGGCGAAGTGCCCGAAGGCGCGGCTGCGGTGTGTACTGTCGCGGACTACATTGCCATGCGCCTGGCGGACCGCACGCGTCCGTATATGCATTCTTCGAACGCGGCGAGTCTGGGAGCGTATGATCTGCGTAGCGGCAAGTTTATGACTGACGCGCTGGAAAACGCCGGGATCGACTGCGCGCTTCTGCCCGAAGTGACGGACGGTTATAAAGTGATCGGTCAATACCGCGGAATACCTCTGGCCGCGGCGATCGGCGACAATCAGGCCAGCTTTTTTGCTTCAGTAAAAGATCCGGACGGCGCGGTGCTGGTCAATATCGGCACCGGCAGCCAGATATCGTTCATGACTTCCTCGTTTGGATCGCGCCCGGGCATGGAGGTGCGTCCGCTGGCCGGAGGCGCCCGCATAATGGTCGGTTCCTCGCTGTGCGGCGGAAGATCGCTCTCAATGCTGGAATCGTTTTTCCGGGATACCGTGAGGCTCGTCAGCGGGGCAGAGTGCGGCGGTGCGTACAGCAGCATTGACCGGTATTTGAATGAGCAGCTGAGCCGCGGCGGTGAAGAGGCGTTCCGGCACAGTCTGGCCGTTGACACCAGCTTCTGCGGTACGCGCGAGGAGCCCCGGCGCACCGGAAGCGTGACCGGTATCGTGCCTGAAAACTTTACGCCCGAAGAACTTATCAAAGGTTTTTTCTTCGGTATTTCGGAAGAATTGAAAGATCTGTATATCGCAGGAGGAGGGCGGAAGCCCAAACTGCTGGTTATAGCCGGCGGAGCAGTGCGTAAAAGCAAATACCTCCGGAAAGTACTCGAACGGCTGTTCGATTGCCGGGCGGCGATCCCTGCCTGCGGCGAAGCGGCCGCGTACGGCAGTACGGTGTACGCACAGGTGGCTGCAGGACTGGAACCGTCCCCTGCAATTCCGCAGTCCAAGATCATTTATAAGTGATCTTGCGTACAAGCGACAAGAATTAGGTCGTTTTTTTGTATATAAAATAGCAATTTATCACTGTTTATTGCCACATGGACGTAGTAAAATGGTATTGTTGAAGACTGGGAGGTCGATAACATGAGATGTATATCAAGCAGAAAGCCATATGCCGCGGTCGCGGTGTTGCTGGTTATCATGTCCGTCTTTTCGCTGACGACCTGTATGCGCGGCAGCGTATGTTCCGCTGCGGAGGCGACCGGTGCATTCGAGACTAACCTGAACGACTGGATCTCCGTTGACGGCAGCCAGTGGAGCGTGACAGAAAACGGCTTAACATCGGATATGAAATCCGGCATCGAGGACGAGCCGCTGAAATATCTGGCGCGCACCAGTCAGAAAATTGACGGCAGCAAGTCTTTCAAATACGAAGTGGAATTTGTTATTGACGGCTACGGCGCGGGGCTCTCTATATTGACTGGCTCCCGTACCAATTTCTACGCGGTCGAGATCAACAAAGAAGGACATGTTTATTTTCCTACTGTAGGCTCAAACGGCTGGAGCACCTACGCGGGATACGGCTCGGAACTGAGCGCGGACGAAGTCGCTAACTTTACCGGCAAGCACAACATTTTATTTGAGTATGACGCCGGCAGCAGATCCGCGACGGTCACGGTCGACGGCCAGGTGCGCAGCGAAAACGTGAATATACCGGGTAAAGCGCTGGGCGGAAGCCTGGGCGTGTACTTCGAAGGCTGTGATTCGTGCTATTTCACGAAGGCAATATACACCGAGCTTGGCGAAGGTTCGGATCCGGTAGATTTCAAGGACAATATTGAGTCCAACATGGAGTTCGAATGTGTGTTCGGAGAAGCGGAGTATACGGCGAAAGGACTGGGCGGCGCTGCCGGCGGCGCGAATCCTAAATGCCTTCTTAAGTCGAATACGGTAATTGACGGAAACAAGTCGTTCAAATATGAAGTGGCGTTCACGTACGAGGGTTACGGTGCAGGTCTGGGCTTCAATGTCGTTAACGAACAGAACTACCGCGCGGTGGAGATCAATATGGAGCGGCACATTTACTTCCCGCTGATGGTCGAGGGCAACTGGTCCACGTTTTACGCCAATGCTCCCGATATGACAGAGGAAGAGGCGGCGGCCAAGGAGCACACTATCACATTTATTTACGACGCGTCGGACTGGTTCGCGGAAGTGTATGTTGACGGCGTGATACGGCAGGAGATATACGATCTGGACCCGGAGGTCATAGCGGGCAACCTCGGCCTGTTCTTTGAAGGCGCGACCACGTACTATACCAAGGCTGTATATACTGAGCTGGAGACCGCGACTAAGGAGCCCGTGGAGGCAACCGAAGCCATCGAGCCCACACCGGCTCCCACGCAGGCACCTACCGATGTTCCTCCCACGCAGGCGCCCACAGCTGCGCCGACACAAGAGCCGGACAAAAAATCCGGTAACAGCGATACCGGTAAGATCCTGCTGATAATCGGTATTGCCGCCGCGGCTGCCATAGCGGTAGTTATCGTTGCACTGTTAGCAAAAAAGAAAAAGAAATAAACAAATAAGCGAAAGGGAGTATTAAAATGAAATTTTACGGCAGACTTTTGGCGCTGCTTATGGTCGTTATATGCTTGAGCGTACTGGCGATCCTTCCGGCAAGTGCAAAAACCTCGGTGACGGAGCACGGAACTTCTGAGTTTTTCGGCGGTTTTACCTCGCGCGGCGACAGCAGATGGACGATCAAAGACGGAGCGCTTGTAAACGGCGCCTCGGGCAAGGCGGGCAGATCTGTTATGGCGTTCGACGCGCAGATCGACGGCACAAAATCATTCAAATACGAGATCGTTTATTCCTACTCGGGATACGGCGTGGGATTGACTTTTAAAACGGTCGACGAGGATGGTTATTACGCGGTCGAGACAAACGGCGACCAGCCCAACGGCAAGATCTATTCGCTGAAGCGCACTCCAGACTGGGCGATCTGGCAGTTGTCGCATGTGGAGATCGCCGAGAAGACCGACACATACGATCTGGTGTTTGAGTGGAACGCAGATACGCGCGCCGCAGAGATCTCGCTGAACGGTACCAAGTACAATACAGCGGAGAATTACGATGCGACAGAGATCGCAGGTTATGTAGGTGTATTTACCGAAGACGCGGCGATCACGGTCACGAAAGCGGAACTGACGGTAGCGGGCAGCAAGACAGACCTGCTCGGCGCTATCACGCTTCCGGCCAATGGCAGCGGTGAATGGACGATCATACAAGACGGGCTTATGAATTACAGATCGGGCGACGGGGACCGCGCAGTCGCGGTGTTCGGGCTGGAGATCGACGGCACGAAATCTTTCAAATACGAAGCGGAATACACTTACGCGGGCTACGGCGTGGGACCGACTTTCAAGACCGTTGACGCCAACGGCTACTACGGGCTGGAGACGAATGTTGACAACTACGTTTATTCGATGAAACGCACGCCGGACTGGGCGATCTGGCAGCTGAACCATACGACCATCGAGCCCTCGGCGGACAACTACAAGTTGTCATTTGAATGGGATGCAGCTACCCAGAAGGCGGTCATTGCACTGAACGGCAAAGTGTACAACACCGCTGAGGGCTATGACGCAACTGAGATCGCGGGTAAACTTGGTTTCTTCACGGAAGGCGGCGCGGTAGCAACGGTCAGATCGCTCTTACTGACGGTTACCGAGGAGCTGCCGGATGATCCCACTGATCCGCCGCAGGCGACGACCGGTCCGGTCGATACCACCGACGAACCCGCTCCGGCGACTGCGGACCCGGGCGTTCCTTCCACCGGCGATATTAACCTGCTGCCGCTCTTGATAGTTGTTGTCATCTGCGCTGCGGCGGCGTGCCTGCTGTTGCTGAGGAAAAAGGAAAATAAAATTTAATGGCACTGCAGAAGCGGCCCGGAACAGTTGATTCCGGGCCGTTTTATAATGTGCGGTTTTGCTTACAGTTGAATAAAAACCGCAAAAGCGTTACAATGCATATAGAATGCAGAACTACATATCTGTCACGCAGATACGGAAGGCATAGACCATGAGCAGACGGGTTTTAATAATTACAGGAGTGATACTGATGTGTGCACTTTTAGCGGGCGGCGCAGGCACCGGCGCGGCGGACAATGACGCTCGCCTTATCTCAGGCGTGCGCGTGGGGGCGGAAGAATTAAGCGCGTTTCAGGGCGCGGACAATATGCTGATGGCAAATGCAGTTGGCAGCGATACGGCGGAGACGGAGCTGGCGGTGCACATTGGCGCCGGACGGACGGAGGGACTGAAACTCGCGCTGGACGGTGAGAGTATTGCCCCTGAAATGCCGGTGAAAGTGGCGCTGAACGACGGCTTCAACAGCTTTACCCTCACGGCGGAGCAGGGCGGAAACAGCGAGACCGTGTTCGTCAACGTGGAGCGCCTGCCCGCGGGGCTGTACGCCGAGAGCACGCGGCCGCTGTACCATTTCACGCCGTACCGGCACCAGATGAACGACCCCAACGGGCTGGTGTACGATGCGCACACTGGGCTGTACCACCTGTTTTTCCAGTGCAACCGGCCGTTTGCCAGCGGTGTTGACGCCAAGACGCGCACCACCGGCTGGGGGCACGCGGTGTCAAAGGATCTGGTGACATGGGACGAGCTGCCGATGGCTTTAACGCCGGATCTGCTGGGCGCGGCCTGGTCGGGCTCCGGCGTAGTGGATGCGGACAACACCTCCGGCCTCTTTGATGACTCCGTACCGCCCGAGTCCCGCCTGGTAGTGTTCTACGCCAACGTGTACGGCGACGAGACCTACGGCATGGCCAAGATCAGCATGGCGTATTCGCGGGACGGAGGCCTCTCCTGGATCAAGTACGCGGACAACCCCGTGGTAAAGAACACCGCCAACCGCTACGGCGCGGGGCTGCGCGACCCCAAAGTTATCAGATACGAGGATCCGGCGCTGGAGGACGGCTGGTGCTGGCTGATGGTGACCTGCGGCGACACGCATCTGTTCATGTCCAAAGACCTGATCAACTGGAACGTGCAGGGTGGCATTGTCCGCGACGTGAACAACAATATCGTGGAGTGCGAGTGCCCCGACTTGTTCCGGCTGCCCGTTGACGGCGACGAAAACAACCAGAAATGGATCCTCACCTGCGGCGGCGTATCGTACCTGGTGGGCGAGCTGGTGATCACCGACCGGGGCTACATCAAGTTCCAGGCGGAGACGGAGCCCATCGTGAACCTGAACGGCATTGCCGACCAGATCCCGGGCATTAAAGCGCCGGAAATATATGCCACCCAGACGTTCTACACCGATCCCGCCGCCCGCCGCGTGTCCATGAGCTGGATCCGCGACCCGTATCAGGACTGGCGCGACAAGATCTGGAACTCCGCCCAGTCGCTGCCGCTGGAGAATACGCTGCGCACCTTCGACGGAAAGATCCGGCTCTGCCGCTACCCGGTGGCGGAGATCGAGGCGGCGCGGAAAGAGCTGGTGCTGTCGGTGAGCGGCGTTGACGTCGGGCCCGGTTCGGACAATATATTGTCCGCGCTGAACTCCGACTGCTTCGATCTGGTGGCGGAACTGACGCCCGGCACCGCGGATGATCTGGAATTCGGCATCCGCGCGGCGGGCGGCGACGCGGAACTGAAAGTGCGCTACTGTGTCTCGGAGGGCGTGCTGTACGTCAACAAAGGCGGCGACGGCTGGCAGGGCGAATACCATCCCGAAACGCACCTGACCGCAGAGGGCAAACTCAAAATTCGCATAATGCTGGACAAGACCTGCTACGACGTGTTCGGCAACGATGGCGAAGCGGCGGTGCAGGGCATCCTGTACACCCGGACAGACGCCGTGGGGCTGTATTTCAAAGCAGACGGCGACGCGCGCATCGAATCGCTGAAAGTGTGGCAGATGGGCACGCCCGGGGAAGGCGGCCCGGACAACGGCGATGAAAACGCGGTGGACGGCGATCCTTCCGGCAACGGCAAACGCGGCCTCACCGCGGGTAAAGCCGCACTGATCGCGGCGGGCACGTTCCTGGGCACGCTGGCGGTCTCCGTCGCGGTGCTGGCAATAGCAAAACGCAAAAAGAAATGAGTGTTTTAAAATGACTGACGACCGCCTGATTTACATGACGGGCAACGGCCGTATCGCGGCCTCGTTCCTGAACGGCAACTACTACGAAATATACGGTCCTCCGTACTCTTCGCCGTCGCTGTTTTCATCGCGGTTCGGTGAGGGCGTTGCCGCCGGCAGTCCCCGCTGCATAGGCCGGGCACCTGTGTGGCAGGTACCGCTTACCGATGCTTCTGGCGGTCACGGTACCGTTACGGATTTCGCCGCCGCGGAACTGCCCGTGCTGGTGCGCCGGTTCAGCTGGACAGGGGACAGACCCCTGGAAATGACGCTGTGCGGCGCCGCAGGGCAGCTGGAATATATGCTGCCGTACGTGCATCCGGCGGGGCTGGGCGGAGGCGCAGAACACTTCGCCGATGTCGGCGCCCCGGTGCTGATCAAATCGAAGCGCGGCAACTACGTGTACAACGACTATCCGCTGCCGTTCCCGCAGTTTTTCGTTGTCCGCGCGGCGGGGGATGTCAACGTAGAGCGCTGCGGCGAATTTGACCTCCGCTTCCGCGTGACCGGCGAGGCGTGCATTACGCTGACCGGCGGTCCGGACTATCCGGATGTGTGCGCGAATTATCAGGAACTGCTCGAATCGACCGCGGCGGGCGGTGAATTGACCGAAAAACTGCTGGCGGACGTGTATTCCCACTGGGAGCGGATATTCGAGCGGGTGACGTGTCTGAAAGAGTTGCCCCCGGAGCTCCCGTGCCGGGAAAGTCTCATCGAAGCTATCGAAGCCGCGGTCATCGGGATCCTGGTGCAGCAGGGCGCGGAAGGCGGAGTACTGGCGGGTCACCCGTTCCATCTCGGATACGTGCGCGACCAGTACGGCGTGGCGGAGGGGCTGATCAGTCTGGGCCTCGTGCCGGAAGCGCGCAAAGTGCTGGGCTTCTACGCGGACATATTCCGTAAATGCGGCAAGATCCTCAACGCGCAGGGCATCGGCGTGCCCGGCCTGTTCCATTTTGCGGAGAACGACGCGTCGGAGATCACCGGCTACCTGCGGCTGCAGTTTTTCCGGTACCTGGATGTGTCGGGAGACAAGGCGTTTTTAGAGGATAATACCGACTTCCTCCGCTGGCTGTTCGAACGTCAGGCGGGGACAATGCGCGCCGGCGAATTGCCCTTCAACGGCGATGAGACGTATATTGCCTGCGGTCTGCTGGGCCGCGACGCGGTGTCCGACGGCAGCGCGGAGGCAACGCTGCTCTTCATCCGCTCCGGCAAACGCCTGGCGGATTTCCTGGATGAACAGGGAGCGCCGCAGTATGAGACCGAACGGATACGAGCGCTGACGGATGAGGCGGAGCGCGGCTTTTCCGCACACTTTATCCGGGACGGCCGCTACTGCGTCAACGACCCCGACACCTCAGACCTCTTCATGGAACCCTGGCGCTACGGCGTGTGTATGGCGTGCGGTTATTTCGGCTGGACGCAGTTGACCCGCGAGCGCTCCTACCTTTGCCCTCATTGCCTGGCCGCCGGAAAAGTGCGCGTTAAAATTGACCGCCCCGTGAGCCTGCCCAGCAGTCTGCTGATGCCGGCGTACCTGGGGGCGGATCTGCCTGAGATACGGGATAGTGTTGTCAATGAAATAACCCGGATGCTGGCGGAATTCGACTGCACCGGGCACGCGTACTCCGTGCCCGAGGGACGGATCAATGTGGGGTACGACTACGGTCTTTTGCTGTGCAACATGCTGCACTACGGCATCCCCGGCGCGGAACGGATCTACCGCCGCATCCTCGCCATGCGCGACGGCGTGGGGATGTATTCGGAAACGTACATCGAAGGCAGGCCCACCGGCACCCGGTTCCGGCCGTGGGAGACGGCGATCAATGTTGACGCCCTGCTGAAATTCGCGCGCAGCCGGCGCGGCTGACGGCCGAAATAATCGCAGCGCCGCGGCTTTACAGCGTCCGCAGCAACCCCATCAGCCGGTTCGCGATGATAATATGGCCGGCGCGGCAGGGGTGAAGTCCGTCGGGGATGTACAGCTCCTGCACTTTCGGGATCGCAGGCTGCATGCCGGAATCTTTCCACAGGTCCAGCACGGGCAATGAATAGTATTCGCACACCTCGCGGATAATGTCTACGTACAGCTTCAGCGGCGCGTACGTGCCATACGGCTTGAAACCGCCGTCGCCGTCGGGGCAGTTCTCGTTCAGCCGGTGGAGCGGCGTGATGAACACGATCTCCGCTTCCGGATAGCGGGTCTTCAGGTGGTTGATCAGGACGTGCAGCGCGCCGTAGAAGGTGTCAACGGTGCGGTCCGACATTGTCCCCGGCATCGCGTCGCCGTGGCCGAAATCGTTGGTGCCGCCGAATACGACGATCACGTCCGCGTCGGGGTCCATATTGTCCACGCGCGAGTCGTAATACTGGTCAAACAGCGGGTTGGCAGACGGCTTGTGGTTGCGGGCAATACGCGTGCCCCCGATGCCGTAATTCCGGCACACCGCGCCGGTCTGTTCCGCGATGATCTGGTCAAATCTCAGATCCGTGCCGCACCCTTCGGTGATGCTGTCGCCCAGAAAGTTGATCTTCTTGCCCTTCAGTTCCATACTGTTATTTCCTCCTGTCGGTCTGCGGGCCTGCCGCGCCTGATTCCGCCTGATAATACCATCACGGCGGCAATTATTCAAGCCGTTTTGTTGCGGCTCTGCTCCCGATTTCGCAGAAAGCAACAGCCGCGCGGCCGAAGGCGCCCGCTCAGCTTTGCTTGTCCGCCTGTATTTTTCATTGTGGCCGCCTTATTTTCATTTTTGGGGCCATATTTGGTATAAACAGTCTGAACTATCGTAGTTTTGTACTAGTTTTTCCTTGCTCTCGCTCATTCTCAAAAACTCGAAATTCAAATAATGGTATAAAAAGAATTGACTTAGATTAAAGTTGTCCTATCTTTCGTAACGCTCTTGGTATAAATAAATGAGTCTAAAGCCATTTAATCCTAATCGCTTATGATTCGATAGAGCCGCCAATCGAGAGAAGGCGCCCAATCTGGTATAAAACGATCATAGAATTATAGATTAATCCAAGTTGTCAATACACATTAGCATGCAAATCGCCTTAGAAGGCGCCCGGCATGGTATAAAATGGCCAAAAACAAGCAATTTTATCCAAATCTACCTGTCAAACGACCGAGCGCCGTCGGCCGCACGGCTTGAACCCGCCGCGAATTCGGGAGCAGCGCCCGAAATTCGAGACTTCCTTGAAAAATCCGGCCCGATATGCTAAAATATACCCAGTCACTTTCTGCAGGGGAGGCGCGGCTGTGTTTGAGTATATAAGCGGAACATTGGAGCAGACGGGACCGGATTATTGCGTTGTCGACGTGGCCGGGATCGGGTTTAAATTGAATACATCGGCGCGCGTTGCCGCCATGGCCGGACATAAAGGCGACCATGTGAAACTGTACACCTTCCTGAACGTGAAAGAAGACGAGCTTTCGCTGTTCGGCTTCGGCTCCAAGGAGGAGCTGGCGGCGTTCGAAATGCTGATCACCGTGAGCGGCGTAGGGCCGAAAGTGGCGCAGGCGGTGCTGAATACGTTGTCCCCGTCCGAATTCTGTCTGGCCGTTGCCACCGGGGACTATAAGGCGATCAGCCGGAGCAAGGGCGTGGGCCCCAAACTCGCGCAGCGCGTAGTGCTGGAACTGAAAGATAAAGTGGCGAAGGACCTCGGTGCCGAAAAGGCCCCGGATATTGCGGTGGAAGCGGTGCCGGCGGGCTACATCGGCGGCGACGCGGTGGCGGCACTGATGGTGCTGGGCTACAGTTCGAAAGAGGCGTCGGACGCGGTGCGGCGGGTGTTCAAAGAGGGCATGACGCTGGAGGAGACCGTGCGGCTGGCGCTGCGGCAGGTCTGAGCGCTGCGGCAGAGCGGACAATTACTGAAACGAGGCACAAATGGAAGACGACAGGATCATAGCGACCACGGCGCGGGCATATGAAGAGACCGAAGAGGCCTCTCTGCGGCCGCGCAGATTCGACGAATATATTGGCCAGGAAAAGGTGCGCAGCAATCTTTCGGTGTTCATACAGGCCGCGCGGGAGCGCAAAGAGCCGCTCGACCACGTGCTGCTGTACGGACCGCCCGGGCTGGGCAAGACCACGCTTGCTGGGATCATTGCCTCCGAAATGGGTGTGAACCTGCGCATCACCACCGGTCCCGCCATCGAAAAAGCCGGCGACCTGGCCGGATTGCTTACCAATCTGAACGAGTTCGACGTGCTGTTTATTGACGAGATACACCGGCTGAACCGCTCCGTGGAGGAGATATTGTACCCCGCCATGGAGGATTTCGCGTTTGACATCATCATCGGCAAAGGCCCCGCGGCCAGATCGCTGCGCATGGACCTGCCTAAATTCACGCTTGTGGGGGCAACGACCCGCGTTGGTCTGCTGTCCGCACCGCTCCGCGACCGTTTCGGCGTGGTCAACCGCCTCGAAATGTACACCGTAGACGAACTCTCGCGGATCGTCAAGCGCAGCGCGGGGATACTTAAAGTCGAGATCGACGACGGCGGCGCGAAGGAGATCGCGATGCGGTCCCGGGGCACGCCGCGTATTGCCAACCGGCTGCTCCGCCGGGTGCGGGATTTCGCGCAGATCCGGGCGGACGGTGTTGTCACCGAACGTGTGGCGCGGGAATCGCTGGACCTGCTGGACGTGGACAAACTGGGGCTGGACAACGTGGACCGCAACGTGCTGCTCACGATGATCGGCAAGTTCGGCGGCGGCCCCGTTGGACTGGACACGCTGGCGGCGGCAACGGGCGAAGACGCCACCACCATCGAAGATGTGTACGAACCGTACCTGCTGCAGCTGGGCTTCATCAACAAGACGCCCCGCGGCCGGGTGGTATTGCCTCTGGCGTACAAACACCTGGGCATCAGATACGACGCACCCGCCGATGCGTACGGACGGCCCGGAGAACCGGACCGCCGGCTGTCGCTGTTCGACGGTGACAATACGGACGGAGGCGGACAATGCTGATCCTCGGCCTCGACCCCGGCTTTGCCATTACGGGCTACGGGCTGGTGGACAGCGTGGCCAACCGGCTCTCGGTGGTCAAATACGGTGCGATCACGACGCCCGCGGGCATGCCGTTTACGCAGCGCCTGCTGGCGATCCGCAACGAACTGACCGACCTGATCCGGGAGTATAAACCGGACGCGGCGGCGATCGAAGAACTGTTTTTCAACAGCAACACCACCACCGCGATCAAAGTGGCGCAGGGCCGCGGCGTGGCGGTGGAAACGCTGGCCGAACACGGCATCCCGGTGTTCGAGTACACGCCGCTGCAGGTAAAGATGACGGTAGTAGGCTACGGCCGCGCGGAAAAAAAGCAGGTCCAGCAGATGGTAAAGGTGATGCTCAAACTGGACAGCATCCCGAAGCCGGACGACGCCGCCGACGCGCTGGCGATCGCGATCGCGCACAGTTTTTCGCAGTTGACCGCGAAGCCGGTATAGACAGTTTTGACAGATACTGAAGGCAGACGATATATGACGGACGTGATCAATAAAAACACACTGATGCACATCTGCTGCGGTCCGTGCAGTCTATATTGCATTGACGAATTCCGGCGCGTGTATCCCGAAGCGGCGCTGCACGGCCTTTTCGCCAACCCCAACATCCACCCCTACGACGAGTTCCTGCGGCGCGCCGAAAGCACCGCACAGGCAGCGAACTACAAAGGGCTGGAAGTGGAATTTCTGCCGTATTTTGACCAGGCAGCGTGGGAGAACTTCGCGCGGCCGGACGGAATACCGCAGATCCAGGGCATGCCGGACGCACTGCGCTGCGGGATGTGCTACCGGGTGCGCATGGACCTCACCGCGAAGTATGCAAAAGCGCACGGCTACGACAGCTTCACCAGCACGCTGTTCGTGAGCCCGTATCAGGATCACGAACTGCTGCGCCGGGTGTGCGAGATGGCGGCGGCGAAGTACGGGCTGGAATTTATATACATCGATTTCCGGCCGGGGTTCCGGCAGGGGCAGCAGGAAGCCCGGGAACTCGGGCTGTACAGACAGAAGTATTGCGGCTGCATCCGCTCGCTGCGGGGCGGCAATAAGAAGGGGCGGGACAATAAATGAGCGAACAGAACTTATTTGACGCGGATGCGGATGAGATCGAGATAGAGAAAGTGGCGGACAACGTCCGGGAGAGCGCGGCGGAAGCCGCCACCGCCGCGGCCGCTGACGCCGGAGCAGCTGCCGATGCGGCTGAAAACGCCGCGGAAAACGCTGTTGACAGCGCCGCCACCGCCGCGGAGAACGCAGCGGACGACATTGCCGCCGACGCCTCCGAACTCCGCGACGATATGGTGGACGCCAACCGCGCCTGGCTGGACCGGATCATGAACAAAAATACGGATGCCGGCACTGATGATTCTTCCGAAGAACTCGACGCGGACGAACCGGCGGGCCGCAAAAAAAAGAAGGTGAAGAGCGTGGGCCGCGAGATCCTGAGCTGGGTGCTCACCATTGTTATAGCATTCGTGGCGGCGATCTTTATCAACGCCTACCTGTTCCGCATCAGCAAAGTGTCCGGCGGCTCCATGGACAAGACGCTGCACGACGGCCAGACCGTGTATATTTCCCGCGCGCCGTACTTCTTCTCCCAGCCCAAATACGGCGATATCGTGGTGTTCGACCGCGCGCAGGTGCACCGCAATTTCTTCACAGAAATCAAAGAATCGCTGCAATATAACGTTATTACGCTCAAATTTACCAAGAAAAACCTTGAGCATAAGTACTGGATCAAGCGCGTGATCGGTGTGCCCGGGGACACTATCGAGATCCAGGCGGACGGCGTGTACCGGAACGGGGTACTGTTGGACGAACCGTACATCAACCCGGCGGAAGTGCCGAAATACGGTTCGTGGATCGGCAAGACCTGGGTGATACAGGAAGGCGAAGTTTTCGTTATGGGCGACAACCGCAACCACAGCACCGACAGCCGCTACATCGGCCCGATCACGATCAATTCGATCCTGGGCAAGGTGATCAAAAAGTGAGCGCCGCGGACAATTATTGCCCGGACCGCCTCCTGATCATCGCGGCCACCGGCAACGCGCATAAATTGACCGAATTCGGCAGCATTTTCGGCAGCTTCTTCCCGGAGGACGCGGTGGACGTGTTGTCCCAGAAAAAGGCGGCGGAGCTGGCGGGCGTCAATTATATTGCGCCCCCGGAAGACGGCGGCAGCTTCGCGGCCAACGCGTATATCAAAGCCCGCGCGCTGGAGGAATTCGTATTGACCCGCGACGGGACGCGGACGTTCGCAGCGGGGTACAAGGCGCTGTGCGTGATTGCCGACGATTCGGGGCTGTGCGTAGACGCGCTGGGCGGCGCACCGGGCATTTATTCGGCGCGGTATGCCGCGGCGCCGGGGAGTTTTGACGACGCGTCGGACGCGGACAACGTTGACCTCCTGCTCAAGAACCTGACCGGTGTGCCGCAAGAACGCCGCACCGCTCGCTTCGAGTGCCACATTTCGGCGCTGCTGCGCTTCGGCCCCGGCTTCGCGTCGCAGGTGCGCACGGAGACCGCAGGGGATCTGAAAGGGCTGATCGCATTCGAACGCCACGGGGGCGGCGGCTTCGGCTACGACCCGGTGCTGTTCCTGCCGGAATACGGTCTCACGGTGGCGCAGCTGGACGCGGCAGAGAAAAACCGGATCAGTCATCGCGGCAAAGCGCTGAGAGCCGCGGCGGAGGAAGTATATGGTAATTTTAGAAAACTGTGCGTCGTATGACCACGATGCCGTAAAAGCCGCTGTAAAGGCCATATTCGACGCCTCCGGCGGAATAGAGAAATTGGTCACACCCGGCACGAAAGTGGCTTTAAAGCCCAATCTGGTGGCAAAACGCAAGCCTGAAGAGGCGGCTACGACCCACCCGGCGATATTACGGGCGGTGGCGGAGCTGTGCGCGGAGGCAGGGGGCGTGGTCACCGTGTGCGAGAGCCCCGGCGGCGTGTACGACAAAGCGGTCCTGAAGGGCCTGTACAAAGGCACCGGCATCGAGGAAGCGGCGCAGGCGGCGGGCGCGGAGCTGAACTTCGATCTGTCCGTCACCAAAGTGGACAATCCGGAGGCAATGTACCAGAAAACACTGGAGATATTGGCGCCTCTGGCCGAGGCGGACGTGGTGATCAACCTGGCCAAACTCAAAACGCACGGCATGATGGTGTACACCGGCGCGGTCAAAAACCTGTTCGGCGCGATCCCGGGCATCGGCAAGGCGGAATATCACTTCAAAATGCCGGATTACGCGTCGTTTGCCAACACGGTCATCGATATTTTCCTGGCGGTCAAGCCCGCGTTTTCCATCATCGACAGCGTGGTGGGCATGCACAAAGACGGCCCCACCGCGGGGGAGCCCTTCGAAGCCGGGCTGCTGCTGGGCGGGGACAACGCCTTCGAAGTTGACCGCGTGGCCCTTGACCTGATCTCGGCGCGCACCGAGCGGGTGCCGATGGCGAAGGAGGCAATCAGCCGCGGCCTGATGCCGGCGGATATTGACGCCGTGGAACTGGCCGGAGACCTCAGCCTGACCGATGCCCGCAAGCGCCTTACCGGCTTCGTGGTGAAGTACAACGATGACTTTTCCCGCCTGCATTTTTCCGACGGCTTCCTGGGCAAGCTCATGAGCAAAATGGTCAAACCCAAACCGGTCTTCACGAAGAAATGCCGCAGCTGCGGCGAGTGCGCGCGGCTCTGCCCGGTCAAGGCGATCACGGTGGAGAAGGGCAAACGCGCCAAAGCGGATCTGGACAAATGCATCCGCTGCTACTGCTGCCAGGAGCTGTGCCGGTTCAAGGCGGTCAAGATCAAAAAGACACCGATCACAAAGCTGGCGCAGAAGCTATAAGTTACAAGTTTTAAGTTTTAAGTTTTAAGTTATGGTACTGAATGTTGTTCTGGTGGAACCGGAAATACCGCAGAATACGGGGAATATTGCCCGCACGTGCGCGTGCACCGGCGCGCGGCTGCATCTGGTGAAGCCGCTGGGATTTGAGCTGGACGACCGCAAAATGAAGCGCGCGGGCCTGGACTACTGGTCCGAACTCAATGTCCGGCTGTACGAGAATTTCGACGAACTCCGCGCGGCGGCGGGGCCGGAGGCGCGTTTCTGGTTTTTTACGACTAAGGCGGCGCGGCGCTACACGGACGCGGCGTTCCGGGACGGGGATTATCTGGTGTTCGGGCGGGAAACGCACGGGCTGCCGGAGCCGCTGCTGAAGGACAATTACGACCGCTGCCTCCGCATTCCCATGGGCGCGCGGCTGCGTTCGCTCAATCTTTCCAATTCGGTGGCAATTGCCGTATACGAAGCGCTGCGTCAATCAGATTTTACCGGCCTCGAATCCCGGGGCCATCTTACGGGGCGGGCGGATTGACGGCATCGCCCGTCGCGGCGTTGTCAGCGGCGGGCTTGCCGCGGTACAGCAGCAGTTTGCGCATGCCGAAATTCCACACGAACACCACCACGGTGGCAACAATTTTGCCGATGATATAGTACTTGTCCGCGTTGAGCCAGGCGCCGAGCACCTGCCGCGGACCGAGCACCTTTTCGAACAGCATGATGATCAGATTGTTGAGTCCCAGCCCGATCAGGCTGATGACGGCAAACACCGCAAATTCCACGCCGCGCTTTTTGGTGTTGAGGCCGCGGAACGCCCAGAACGTGGACAACAGATAATTCGTTACCAGCCCCAATATATACGCGATGGTGGCGGCAATGACGGTATGGTCCCGCAGTCCAAGAAACTCTTTCATCACGACCAGCGAGCCCATGTCCACCAGGGTGGCAACGACTCCCACCACCAGCGACCGCGCCAGCTGCACTTTTCCTTCGGCGGGCGGATCGATCACGTATTTTCTGAATAATTTATTTATCGCACTCATTTTTCTGCGTTTCCTTCTGTTTGATGGATGTCAACACTTTGGCCTTGCATGCTGACCGCTGTGCCGATATATTACCACTTTTCGGGCCGCGGGGCAAGATGGGTAAGTTGTAAGTTGTAAGTTACAAGTTATAAGTTTTAAGTTGTGGTGCGGCCTCCTTACCAAGCGCTTGATCCGGCCGCGAATATCACGGGTTGGCTGAAATCAGTCACCATATCGATGAAGTTTCGCTCGTTTTTCGGGTTTGAATTCCGCTTGGACATAGCGAATCGCCGTTTTTCGGTTTTTGCTATGTCGGTTTTACCTGTTCTGGCTCATTCTTGCCACCTTATGCAATGTGAAAAACATAGCAATTCTTTGAATTTGGAGTTTTGCTATGTTTTTCATGAAAGTAGATCTCGATATTTCGAGCGTTGAAGGCGCCCGAAACGGATTAATATCTTATTGCTCACAAGGGTGTCTCGGAATTGTCGATTTATGTCGAAACATGTTGAAATTTGTCGAACTATTTTGCTTCCATTTCAGCTCCGAACGGTGGTAAAATCCACGGTGCACGCCGGTACTCCGGTTCTTTTACGGAGGCGGTTCCCTCAGGCTGACTTGTTGATTTATAGTCGAGAGGGTCGGTCGGTTGACATCTCTCTCAATCTGAAAAGGTGAGGAGGTGGGACGTTATGATCACACATAATGAGCTTTACGCTCTGGTCTCGCTGCTAATTGCGTTTGCCAGTCTTGTCATCTACATCACTCGTGGTGGAAATGGCTCAAAAAAAGACTAATCGCCTGCTCTTTGGTTAGGGATTAGGCGATTAGTCTGATTCATAGCCTGAGGGCAACCGCTATCGGCGTGCTCCTTTGACGCTTTGAATTATACCACATTGCGGCAAAAACGTCAATAAACAAGTTGTAAGTTACAAGTTACAAGTTACAAGTTTTAAGTTACAAGTTAAGGGGCGGCATTCGCCGCGGATCTCTTGGCTCCGCGAAGCGAACTTATAACTTATAACTTAAAACTTTAAACTAAAATATGTGTTCTTGCCATTTTTCTTCCGGCATTATATAATGCATTCGGAAACAATAATTGAATTTCATCTGATCCGCACGGAGGAACTTGGAATGAGGAAATTGACGGGAGAAGGATTTGAGGAACGGAACAGGGCGGGCAGGAGATCGTCCGCGCTGGCAGTATGCGCTCTGATGCTGCTCACCGCGTTCGGCTGCAGACCGGGCAACGGTAAACCGGGGGACGGACCCGCGGCGCCCACAGAGAACACGCAGACAATTACGGAGGAGCTGGAAACCATGGAACTGTACGGAAACGGCTACAATAACAACATGATCGTCGGCTTTGACGAATACGGCCGCACCGTGACCGCGGCGGCAGGTAAAAAAGACAAGCGCGACGTCGGTATCTTCTACTTTCTGTGGCTCGGGCAGCCGCAATCCAAAGACATCTACGACGTATCCAAACTGCTGGAGCAGTACGGCAAGGACATGGTGTTCCACGAAGAGGGCGGCAGCATCAGCCCCAACGGTCAGGCGCACTGGTGGGCAGAACCGCTGTACGGCTACTACAACAGCACCGACAAATGGGTCATCCGCAAACACATGGAAATGCTCACCGAGGCGGGCGTGGATTTCCTGATTTTCGACACTACCAACTGCGTGCTGTATGACGAAGTCGCGAAGAAAATAATGCGGATGAGCCAGGAGCTCCGGGACGAAGGCTGGGACGCGCCGCAGGTATGTTTCTATACGCATTCGCGTTCCATTGACACCATCAAAAACATCTACAATAACTTCTATAAAAACGGCAATTATCCGGATTCCTGGTACCGCATTGACGGCCGCCCGATGATCATCGGCTACACCAGCGCCAAGCTGGATAAAAAAGAAGCGCGCAGCCGGGGCGACGATTCGTATGATCCCGAAGACCTGCCCCAGGATCTGCAGGACTTTTTCTATGTCAAAGAAGCGTGCTGGCCCAACGATTTCCACAACGCCAACTCCTTCCCGTACACCGAATGGACCTACCCGCAGCCGCTCAACGGCAACACGATGAACGTGTCCGTTGCCACCCATCCGATGGTGCCGTTCAGCTTTTCATTGACCCATGAAAACTGGTGCAACTGGGGGCGCGGCTACGACGTCAACACCGGCGAAAACAAGCATGAAGACATCTACCGTGGCACGTTTTTCCAATCCGAATGGGAGACCGTGTTTTCATCCGACCCGCAGCCCGAGATCCTGATGGTCACCGGCTGGAACGAATGGATCGCGTACAAACAGCCCTACGGCGGCGAGTACATGCTCTGCGACAACGTGGACATGGAATACTCCCGCGACATCGAACCAATGCAGGGCGGCTACGAAGACGCGTATTTCATTCAGATGCTCATGAACATCCGCAAATACAAGTACAACGATTCCGACGGCGTGATCGCGGACAACGTTTACAAGACTATTGATCTCAGCGGCAACGACGCGCAGTGGGACGAAGTTAAGGCCGTCTACCGCCACGTGGGCACGGTCAACGACAAACGCAACGCGTACGGCGGCGCTATGACGGTGCACTATTCGGTGCCTGCTGCGGACAACAACATTCTCTCTGTTAAACTCACCAACGACGCGGAGAACCTGTACTTCCGCATCGAATGCGCGGATCCGGTAAAGGTGACGGACAACGCAAACTGGATGAACCTGTTCATCGGCACCGGCACGCCGGCGCAAAAAGGCTGGGAATCCTATGAATACGTGATCGGCCGCCGCCACGACACCGCGTCGGGTACCGCTACCGTTGAGCAGCTGCGCGCGGATTTCACCGGCAAACACGCGGGCGACGCCGCGTACGCCGTGAGCGGCAATACCGTGCTCTACAGTGTGCCGCTGGCTTCGCTGGGCATTGAAACCGGCAGCGCCGCCTCCGCGTTCCGCATTTATTTCAAAGTGGCGGACGGTGTAGAAGGCGCGGAAGAGATCATGAACTACTATGTCTCCGGGCGCTGTCTGCCCATGGGCCGCCTGAGCTACGAGTACAAATTCAAACTGCCGGATACGGCAGACTGACTGCTATAACGCACTATAAAAAAGGAGGGCAATGGAAATGAACGGAACGAAAAAGAAACTGACGCTCACAGTGCCGGCTGTGTTCGTGTTGACTGCGATGCTTTTGACATCCTGTGTCCTGCCGTACAGCACCGTACATGAAGCGGAAACCGCACCGGCGGAAGAATTGACCGACGGACCGGACGGATCGTCAACAACTGCACCTACCACGGCCCCGACCACGGTTCCGACTGTCGCCCCGACCGCGGCACCTACCGACGCCCCGACGACTGCACCTACCGACGCCCCGACGGCTGTACCTACCGACGTACCTACGGATCCGCCTACCCAGGCGCCCACCGAGGAACCCACGGAGGATCCCGCAGTGGTATCCGCCAGACTTGCGCTGGATTTTGTTCAGGCCCATATCGGAACGTGGACCTCGTCTCAGGCACCGTATTTTATGAAATTTACTGTCTCCGGCGGCGTGCCGTACGTGACTATGGGCGACTGGACTACCGAGCGGCCTACCTTCACCGGTAAAGTCACGGGTGCGGAATATGATGATGCCGGCAGGCTGCTGCTCATCTATGACTTCACCGGCACAAAGTGGACTTCGCAGAATGGCTATTATCGGGTCTACAGGGAGGAAGAACTCGACGGCAATCCGTCGCTGTTGATCAGCAATGTTGCCGCGGGAAAGGGGTTCAGCTTCATTAAATACCCGTACTTCCAGTATCCGATGAAGACCGCGACTTCCGGCTGCACGGTAGCTGAATTCATGGGTCTTATAAACGGTTACTGGAGTCAGTATCAGGATCAGTCCGGTGGTAACGGCTATTTGTTCGCGTTCCTTGACGGAGACCGCGTCGTGATCCAGATCCGGGAGTGGGATACCGCGGAGATCGTCGATTCCTACACCGCGAAAAAGATAACAAAAATCAACAGTGCGGTGGGCAACAGCTATAAGGTCGAGGCAATAAGCGATATCGTTGCCACGCAAGAAACGGCAACGTTCATATTTGCCGCCGACGGCTCGACCGTTAAAACAGATATCAACATAACTGTTCCCGGAACGAAAGAACCCTGGACGTACACGAAGGACAGCCCGGATAATCACAAAGAAGTGTTCGATATGTTTATGAGGCGATTCAAAGGCACCTGGTACAATGCGGCGGACAACACCTACATCCAGATCGGGTATGTTGACGGCAAGCCCTGGTTCCGGACCGGCACCTGGGGCAGCGCTGCTCCGGATTTCTCCGGCGAGATCGCGGCCGCCGGCTTCCGCCAGAGTGAGGGCGCATACATGTTCGGAGCGCTGTATGAATACGGCAAAAAATATGTTGGCGCCATTATTTACGTAAACGGTACGACGGCGATGGTCAAGTATAGAGCCGGATTCAATGGTCAATTCGCCGAGTACAAGTACGACGCTTCAAAGCAGCTGCCCTGATCCGGCGCTGCCGTAAGGACATTATAAACCGGGGCCGCTGCTGCGTATCTGAACGCGGCAGCGGCCCCGCTGTTTTAACTGATCCGGGTCATCAGAGTTTGTAGATCTCCCGGTATTTTTTGTTCAGGTAGGCAATGAACACTTCGGGCCGGAACTCGCCGCATGTGCGGCGGAACAGCTCAGACGGAGCGTACAGTTTGCCGTACTGCCAGATATGCTCGCGGAGCCAGCCGGATACCGGGCTGAGATCGCCTGCGGCCACCGCGGCGGCTACATCGAAGCTCTTGTTCATCTCTTCCAGATACTGTGCGCCGTACGCCGAACCGATGGCGTAGGACGGGAAATAGCCGATGGCGCCGAAGGACCAGTGGGAGTCCTGGAGGACGCCGCGTTTGTTGTCCGGCACGTCGATGCCCAGGTACTCTTTGTACAGGCGGTTCCAGGCTTCAGGCAGTTCTTTGGCGGTAATTGTCCCCGCGAACATCATGCGCTCCAATTCGTAGCGCACCATGATGTGCAGGCAGTACGTAAGTTCGTCCGCCTCGGTGCGGATCAGGGAGGGAGCGGAGGCGTTGACCGCGCGGTACAGCCGCTCCTGTGTCAGGCCGGAGAGCTGCGCCGGGAAGTGTTCCGTGAGCCAGGGCAGGATCACGCCGCAGAATTCGTAACTGCGCCCGATGATGTTCTCGAAGAAGCGGGACTGGGATTCGTGGATCGCCATGGACACGCCGCCGCCCAGCACGGACATTGACAGCTTCTCGTCTACATTCAGTTCGTACAGCGCGTGGCCGCCTTCGTGGATCACGGAGTACATTGACGGTATCGGCGTGTCTTCGTGATAGTGCGTGGTGATGCGCACGTCGTTGGGGGAGAAGTCCGTGGTGAACGGGTGTTCGGTCTCGCCGATGATGGAGCGCTCGCGGTCCATGCCCAGCACGCCCATGATGTAGTCGGAGAAATCGCGCTGCACCGGGATCGGGAAGGTGTTCTCGAACAATGGCTCCCGGACCTGGTGCGGGGAGGCAACGACCTCCGCCAGCAGCGGCACGATCCCGGCTCGGACGGTGGCAAAAAACTTGTCGCAGTCCGCCGTGGTCAGGCCGCGTTCGAACTGATCCAGCTGCGTGTTGTACGGGTCCGCATCGGGGTCAATGTACGTGGCCAGTTCCTTCGTCATATCGAACATTTTCTGGAGCAGCGGTTCAAAGGAGGCAAAGTCGTTATTGACCTTCGCCTCATGCCACACCGCGTCCGATTCCACGCACAGTTTCTGGTACTCCACGAACCGGTCCATCGGGATCCTCCGCACGCGGTCGTAGTCCCGGAAGAGTTCTTCGGCTTTGCGCGCGTTGACGAAGTCCAGCTCCGTTTGGTGCGCCTTGAGCGTCTCGATCATCTCAACGGTGGCCGGCGACGTGGTGAGCTCGTACGAAATGCGCGACAGCTCGCTCTGAGTGACCGCCCGGGGGATCGCGGACTTTTTGGGGGCAACGGTCGAACCGTCGTAATTCAGGATCCCCATCGCGTGGCCCAGGGCGAATGCGGTCTGTTCATATTGTTTCAGCGCTTCCAGCGCCTGCTGTAGGGTCATAATGATCAACCTTTCGTTATGTCGTTGTCCGCTGTCTTGAGTGCGTCGTACACCGCGGCCAGGGGCAATCCTACCACGTTGTCGTAGTTGCCTCTTATGCGGTCAATATGCACTGCAAACGCCCCCTGTATGCCGTACGCACCGGCTTTGTCCAGCGGGTCGCCGCTGCGGATGTAGTCGCCAATTTCATTGTCGCTGAGCTCTGCCACGTGGACTTCCGTGGCCACACAATAGCTTTTAAGACGCGGCTTTGCGGCATTCCCGGCGCGGTATGCCAGCGTGAACCCCGTGAGCACCCGGTGCGTTTTGCCGGAGAGCGCCCGCAGCATTTTGCGCGCATCAGCCGCGTCGGCCGGTTTGCCCAGCATCACCGGTTCGCTGCCGTTACTGCCGTCCAGCCACACGGACGTATCCGCGGTGAGTATCACTTCGCCGGGCCGCACGCCGCGCGCTTTTAATACCGCTTCCGCTTTGCCGCGGGAGATCTGTTCCGCGATCTTTCGCGGCCTTTGGGCGGTGTATGTCTCATCCGCCGGTATGGAAATGACGGTCAGCGGCAATCCCAGCCGCGCCGCCAGCTCTTTCCGCCGCGGCGATGCTGAGGCCAGACAGAGGGTCTCAATGTTCTTGAATACTGTTGAAGCCATAGCGGTTCCGGCAGCTTATTCTTTGATCAGCTGCTTGATCCAGCGTTTTTCTTTGAGGGAAACTTTGCCGTCGATGGCGCACACCATCAGGCAGGTAGTGATGATGTCGTTCTTGAGGTCGTCCGACAGCAGGCCCAGGAAGTCCACCATGTAGTCGACGTCGCTCTTGAGTTCTTTGCTCATCGTCTTGTTTTCTTTGACCAGCGCCTTGCAGTAGTCGTAGTCAATGCCGGTGCCGAAGAACCGCCGGAGCGCGGGCTCCATGAACGCGTACTCTTCTTCGGACAATTTGCCGTCGGAGACAACGGCCCCCATCAGGAACCGCGCGAAGATCTGCTCGCTCTCGGCGGTGATGTACTGCAGCGCGGGAATGATGCGCGCGGACAACTCACCCAGTATCTCGTTATAGCTCTCTACGTCCATTTCTTCAAATTCTCTGCAAAGGTCGTTAAACTCTTTCATGCTCGGTCGCTCCTCTTGATATTGTATATTCTGCTTCTTCTGACGGATCGGCGGTCGCGCCGCGTCGTTTCACGAGGATATTATACACTTTTCATGGGAGAAATTGCAAACTGCGAACCGAGTGGTGACGCCGCATTTCCATTCGGGAGGCCGCAATCTTCAAAACAACGAATTGCGGCCTCCGCACCGCCTTCGGTGACCGCAAGCGATTGTTCAACTCGGACTTGAAACAGGCATTATCTCTATCTCCGGAAGCAGTCGGTCGTGTTTCATGGGTCTTCCGCCGTATTGACCGGTGAAGCAGACGTCAAACTCTTTTTTCTCGTTTGCACGGAGAAAGAAAACGGTCTCGAGCGCATCATCATGGGCAAATAATACCCGCTCTGTTAACAGATGCCCTTTAACATCGTCGTCAAAACAGCCCTTTATTTGAAACTCCATATCCCGCGATGTACAGTTCCTGAGAGACAGCGTGCAATAGATGTAAACACTGTCGCCTTTCACTTCAAAGTCTGAAAAAAAGCTCTCGGAATCAATGACTATGATATCCTTATTGATTGCGGTTTTGGCACAGCCGGAAATCAGCAGGACCGGCAGCAACAGCAGGGCAAAAAAACGTTTATTTAGCGTCATTGTTCTTATACTCCTTGTATGCGCGCTCCGCGCGGAGCTCAGGCAGGCTCAGTTCCCAGACTGAACGGTCTTTGTTGTCCCGCGCGTACTGTTCGAGCAGCGTCGCGGCATGACTGCGGACCATGTTGTCCGCGCGTTCGTCGGTCGCCAGTTGGCAGAGGGTGGGTATTGCCGACGGCCCGAGCTGCTCGAGGTAGTACACGTCGATCTCTTCTGTGCGTCCCGAAACGTAGCAGTCGTAGTTGTGCTCCGCGATCAAAGCGTCGGTATCGGGCACCGCCAGCAGCGCGAAGAACAGCACGAAGATCGCCAGCGCCGCGGCGGCGAAAGGCAGTTTCGTTACAAACTGTTTAATTATCGCCAGGAAGAACAGCAGGATGATCAGCGCCATGAACCACAGCGTGTACAGGCGCAGGCGGGTGAGGCCGTACGCCGAGACGTACATCAGCATCTGCGAGATCGCCGTGGCCGAGATCACGATCGTGACCAGGGAAAGTACCGCGGTGCAGATCTTTACGACCGGAGAGATGCGGTCAGTTGACGTTTTGCGGGTGAATACGCGCAGCAGAATGAGGACAACGGCGTTGATCGCCGCCGCGACACACAGCCGGAAGAACCCGTCCCGCGCGAACTCCGCGTAAGTGTATGCTTTCGGCAGCGCGCCGGAAAAAACTGCCTGATAGTAATCCGCGTGGGCAATGATAAATACGATGTACAGGAAAAGCAGCGGGATCAACGCCACGGCGCCCACCAGCGCGGGCATGAATTTCATTTTATTTTCTAAATTGATGCAGCTTTCGCGGGTGTAAGTGTCCGGCGCCGGATGTGCCCCCGTGTACAGCGCGCCGTAAACGAACATGCCCAGCGGAATGCCGAAGATCAGCGACCAGAGGCGGCTGAAGATCTGATCGAATACGTTCGCCCGGATATTTTCAAGGATCGTCGTGAAATTGGCGTCGTAGGAGAGCAGGCCGAGTACGAGCGTTGTCGGAATTATCGTCAACCCGATGCCCGCGAGGATCAACAGCAGCGTCTTGCCGAGTTTTTTGCCGCCCTTGTTCGAACCGATCGACCGTACCGCGGCGCCAATGCTCTTAAAAGGGGAGACCAGCAGCGCTTTGACGGTCTCAAGCACGTACAGCTGACCCGCGCAGTCTTCGAGCGCAGTATCGGAACCCGTCTGACAAAACAGGAAGAAGGCAACGACCGCATACGTGAACACGCAAAACCGCAGCAGCGGACTGCCGTTTAAAAACAGTCCGGCGGAGAGCAGCAGCGCGCTGACCGGGTAAAAATAGCATCTTGCCTTGCGCCGCTGTTTCCCGAAAAACACAAAGGCGAAGGCAAACAGCAGGACCGTGAAGATCAGGCCCATGAAAGGTTTGTTCCATACGAAAAACGTGCGGCAGAACAGGTAGCCGACCAGTGCGGCGAGCCACGCCAGAACTTTTTCCTTTGTACTGAATTCGGTTTTGGGCGGATCGTTCGCGGTAAAGGGTTCCGCCGACGGTGCAGCGTTAACAGTATTTTCAGTATTAGCAGTATTAGCAGTAGTTTGTTGTTCGTCCATTGATTTACCCGCCTTTCATTCGTCTTTGCGGTATTCGATAATGTCGTTGACGTCGCAGTCCAGCGCGCGGCAGATCGCGTCCAGCGTGGAGAACCGCACCGCCTTGGCCTTGTTGTTTTTGAGGATCGAGAGGTTGGCCAGCGTGATGCCGACTTTTTCGGAGAGTTCCCCGAGCGACATCTTGCGCTTCGCCATCATAACATCGAGATTGATGACTATCATGGGGCACTCCTTTCAGACCGTCAGGTCGTTTTCTTCTTTAATGTAGACCGCTTCTTCGATGACGTTCTTGACTACGCGGATTGTCAGTCCTACGAAGAGCACCGCGGCGCCCGCGATGACCGCGAGGAGCGTGCAGAAAGCGAGGGCCATCATGATGAAGCCCATGAAGATCAGGCACCAGGAGATGTAGCGGATCAGTTCCACGGCGGGTCGGGTGAAGACGCGTCCTTTTTTCACCAGCAGGAGGAGCGCGAAGAGCATTGCCAGCCCCGCGGCCATCAGCGCGAGCTCGGCGTAGGCGGCTGCGTACACGATCACTTTCTGAGCGGGCAATAGATTCAGCAGCGCGCCGTGGCGGTCGGGCAATTTCAGCAGATATTCTATAAAGGACGGCATGAAGAAGGCCAGCACAACTGTTCCGCAGAACATCAGCGCGGTCAATACGATGGAGATGGTCACCGACAATTTTCTGTTGATCTTTAGCATAAAGCGCCTCCGTGATGTTTGATCTACGCAGGCATCTTACCACGGCCCGAATCGAATGTCAATACTTTTTTATCGAAAAACAATAAAAATTTTTCGATTGTCAAAAGTGCGGCCACCCGGCAGCGGATACCGGAGCATCTTAGAAAAGACCCGCTGCCTTAAGTCTGGGGAGCGCGATTGCGGCTTCTATTCGAATATTGTCGACCGGATGCAATGCCGCAATCTGATGCTGGAAAACGCATATGGCATGAGAGTCGAAGACTTCGGGGTCAACATAAGCTGCGGCGCGGACTATCGTTTGTTTTACGAGAAAGTGCTGGCGAATCTTGGCTGAGGCGCCCGACTCACTTTTTGAACTTGAAAAGCACTTGAAACGCCATTGACCTATCAAAATTGGTCAGGCAAAAAAGAAAACGCAAAAAACCATGTGACTTTTCCGCCCGAATGGGGTACTATATGGGTGCAAGGATAAAATTGTCCCGCTCCCGCCGGACAGGCGGACAGCAAAACGGAGGTATCTGATATGAAAAAGTTACTGATCATCGTGTTGACGATCTGCATGGTAGTGGTTGCCGGCTGCGCGACAGCGAAGAAGCCCGCGGCGCAGAACGGAAACGGCACGAATACCGAAAACGGCGGCAATACCGTTATTGACCATACCACCAAACCCGGCGAGTACGCAGATGGCGTGATCGGCGAGAATAAGAGCGAGAGTTCCGAGCACGGTGATGGCATTGTCCCCGGTTCGGTGTATGACAAAGACGGTAAGATCCGTTATGACTCCGGTTATGCTACCGAGGCCATGCCCGCCGTGGATATCGATTACGGCGAATATCCGGTCGACGTGTACGTCCCCGAGCCGGTGTATCCGGGCGGCATCGAAGACGGCCAGATCACGGCCGGCACGCTCACCGCGGGCGAGATCAAGGACCTGGACGATCTGGCGCACTGGCTCACGCTGTGGAACGAGGCCAGCTGGGACAACGTTAAAAAAGCGCGCGGCCTCAACGTCGAAAACGTGATCGCTGTGAAGGCGGCGCCGATGGCGGAAGTGAAACTGATTGACGGCGACAATACGCTGTACACCGCCGTTGCCGACATCTACGGCAACGCGTACCTGCTCTACAAAGCGGCGGACAACGGTAAGGCTGCGGCAGTTGTCAGCGGCTCCGACCGCAAAGAACTTACGCTTGCCCCCGGTGCGGTCGTCGAACTGACCCAGGCACAGGCTGTGAGCGCTGCAAAACTTGACCTGATGCTGATGATCGACACCACCGGCAGTATGGGCGACGAATTGGAATACATCAAAGTCGAACTCAAAGATGTCATCGAGCGCGTGCGTAAAGAGCAGAACATTGACATCCGCATCAGCGTCAACTTCTACCGCGACGAAGGCGATGAATACATCGTGAAGTATTACGACTTCCGCGAGAATATTGACGACTGCGTCGCGATCCTGTCCGAGCAGTACTCCAACGGCGGCGGCGACTACCCCGAGGCCGTGCACACCGCGATCAACAACGTGCTCCAGCACAACTGGCGCCAGGACGCCGTGAAGCTCTGCTTCTTCGTGCTGGACGCGCCTCCGCACTCCGAGGATGAGATCCAGAGCATCAACGCGGGCATGCTGAAAGACGTGGAATCCATGGCAGCGCAGGGCATCCGCTTTATCTCTGTGGTGTCTTCCGGCGCGGACAGCGATGTGGAAGTGCTGATGCGCAGCTTCGCCGTGATGACCGGCGGCACCTACCTCTTCCTGACCAACGATTCCGGCATCGGCGGCGACCATCAGGAACCCACCGACACGCAGTACGAGATCGAACCGCTCAACGACTGCATGGTGCGCGTGATCAAGGATTACGTATTCGCAAAGTAAAATTAGTTTTCGGACGATCCGCTTCGGATCCGGAGGCGTTGATTTGCGCAAAGGAACAGTTTTCGTCCTCCTGTCTGCGGTGTTATTCGCGACAGGAGGACTGTTTTTCAAGAAATGCAGCTGGAACGCGATGGCAATGAGCAGCGCACGCTCGATCATTGCCGGCACGCTCATTCTTTGCGTGATGCTCGCACGAAAGCACAAGTTCAGGGTCAACGCGAGCGTGATCGCGGCGGCAATTGCCATCTCGGTGACCAACAACCTCTACGCGCTGGCCAATAAATTGACCACGGCGGGCAACACGATCGTTCTCCAATTCTCGATGCCCGTCTTCGTCATCATAATAATGGCGCTGCTGTACAAGAAAAAGCCCACGCCCCTCGAGCTGGTTACTTGCTTCGCGGTCCTGGCGGGGATCATCTGCTTTTTCATCGATTCGCTCACGGCGGGCAACATGCTAGGCAACGCTCTGGCCCTCATCTCCGGCATTTCCTACGCCTGCTTTTTCATTTTCAACAGCCGCGACGACTCGGAGCCGTTCACGGCGATCCTGCTGTCGTATGTGTTGACCGCGCTGATCGGTCTGCCGTGGCTGCTCCGCACGAATATTGCCGCCACGCCGGCGAACGAGCTGCTTTGCGTCGCCGCTCTCGGCCTCATCCAGCAGGGCGCGGCGCAGATGTGTTTTGCGGTCGGGATCAAGCGCACTCCGCCCGTGGCCGCGTCGCTGATCTCCGGCATCGAGCCCATTCTCAATCCGGTGCTGGTCGCGGTATTCTACGGCGAGACGCTGACGTGGCTTTCGCTCGTCGGGGCGGCAATAGTTCTCGCCTCGGTCCTGTTATTCAACGTCCTTACGGCGCGTCGAGGGCCTGATGAAGATGCGGCGGAGACCGAAACGGTGCCCGGAACATAGCCGGCTGCACTCGCGCATTTTACGGTCCCGGGCGCCTTCTCGAGCCGCATTAGAAAGCTAAAGTAAACAAAAAACCATTGATCAATCGATTTATGTTTATGAAAACGTTTGCGGAGTAGGGCAATGTAAAGGAATATGAGCATGAAAGCCGGGATTTATAAACAAAAATGGCCAATAACATGAGTTTTTGTTTATTTTGAAAGAAAAACCGCGTGAAAAATGAAAATGACAGGTATTGCCCCATTTCAGCAAGCGCCATCTGTTGCAAGGCTTGAATCAAGCATTGACATAACGATTTCGGGAGCAGAGTCCCGGTCAATAAAACTATTGACACCGCCAAACAATCTTGGTATAATTGGCGCGTTCGACTGGAGAAGTACCCAAGTAGGTCGAAGGGGACGGTTTGCTAAACCGTTAGGTCGGGTTACCGGCGCCGGGGTTCGAATCCCCGCTTCTCCGTAAAAATAAAGGGCACCTTCTGAGGTGCCCTTTATTTTTATGCTCTGGGGGATTCGAACCGAGCGTCAGCACAACCGGGTACTCAGGAAAAAGGTAAGAAGTGCGTGGCGATATGCCGGGGGCATATCGCAGCGAGGAGGGCCCTTTAAGCAAATCTGACACACCCGGAGAAAACAGGGAAGATTTGCGTGGGCGAATCCCCGTCAATTATTATGAAAGATGAAATTATCACCTTTTTGCTATAAGTAGTTTCTCGCGAAGTGCTTCTTGCAGCACTTGTGAAAAATTGATATTTGCCTGCTCCGCTTCTTTGCAGAGAAGCCAGGGGATAGTGCAATTCTTTTTTACCGCTCTGTTTTCATACGCTTTTCTGTATTGGTCAAAGTCGATATCAACAAGTGTAAGCAGTTCGCCTTTTTTAACCGGGTAAGTCATATGATGCGGGGAGGGAATGCTTTTTTTATCATAATAGTAATCAACACCCATCATTCCTATAGCGTCTCTTGCCATACCGATTGCTTCTGCCAGGGAATCACCTTGAGTATTGGCTTCAAAATCCGGTATATAAACGGAGTATCCTTTTGCTTCCGGGGTCAATATCACCGGGTATACTGTTTTCATGTGTTGCCTCCTATTTTAAGTTGCGTCTTCTTATTATTGCCTGAGCCACTGCTTCTTTTATTTCGGTTTGCCTCGATATTGGCTCGATCTCTTTTCCGTTTGTATAGATATCATGATTGCCGCCATTCCGCTTTAGATACCACCCGTTTCTAAGTAATAGCTTTATCAGATCTTTACGTTTCATGTTACCCTCCCGGACATTAATTATACGCCTTGAATACGTATTTGTAAAGCACATTTTAGCTTTTGTGGCACATCCCTTGACGTAAAATTGCCGGTATGCTATTCTTTATGTGCTGAGAGTATGCGACGTATTTCGGGAACGTTGCCCGCTAGGAGGCGAGCCTTATTAAAAGAAACATTTTTATACATTTGATTATTGTTTTGTCGGTAACTGTTTGCCTGTCGCTGCTGTTTGCCTGCCAAACGGGGCAGGGCACGGGAAAGGGCGATGGACGGGACCATTCGCACGATATCAAATATTCGACCGCATTCATGTCTTCCGCCGCGCCGGACGGCTACGCTACTCCGTACACCGTAGCATTTTGTTCGGGCTGCGGCACCGAAAGCGCCGTTGCCCAAAACGTGTCATTCGAGGAGATCGCGCAATTCTCCGCAGAGCTGGCGCATCCGCCGCGGACAGATCATTTCAACAGTTTCATTCCGGCTGAGCTGGATTCGCTGCTACCCGTACTGGACTATGCAATGTATAACGGATACGACCGGATCTGCGTTCCTTCTTCGGAGTTCGACGACGCGACGGTATTATCCGCGTCGCGGTATCTGAAGATGATATATTATGTCAATGACAACGGTATAACAGCCAGGAAGGTATCCGGTTTTGTCAACGATGCCGGCGAGACCGTCAACTATATCTACTTGTCGATCATGGGTCTGAACGGCGTTGACGCTGCACACTACCGTGAGGCGATCGACGAGGCAAAGCGGATCGTTGACACCGTGCCGGAGGATTACAACGAATACGAAACTGCAATGTATCTGTACCGCTATCTGACGGTTAACGTTGATTATTATTCCGGCGACTACTACGGCGATACGGACTGGAACCTGCTCTACGACGCGCTGATAAAAAAGAAGACGGTATGTGCCGGATACAGCGAAGCGATGTATGTGCTGTACAACCTGGCGGGGATCGAGTGCTTCCCCATTTACGGCTACATAAACGACAGCAGCTACAGTTTTGATCCTTCAAAACCCTATCATGGCGGCCACGTCTGGAACATCGCAAAGCTGGGTGACACATACTATGAGTTTGATCCCACCTGGGATGCCGGATCATTGATGGCCGATTTTTTGTTTTTCGCCGATTCGACAGATGATCTGTGCAGTTACTATCCCCGCGAAGTGGCCCAGTTCACGGATGATTATTGCGTACCGCGCTCCGAATCCCTGTTCCCGCGCGTCGATCTGAATTACGATACTGTGGATCGTGAACTGTTGTCGATTGCCTGTACGGTATTTAATTACGCTCATACAGATCCGCTCGAACTGCTTGCGCAGACCGGATATCAGACGAATATATTCTCCATAAAGGAGGCCGCGGACGGCTGGCTAGTTACACCGGTCGCATACGAAGAGTTTTACAGTATATTGCAGTTCTTTATCGCGGATGAGCTGATCGATATTTTCTTTGACGGCTATATCAGAAACGAAGATGGCAAGCTCGCTTTCCGGCCGGACCTGCCTTGCGGCGAGACGTACCGTTTTTGCAATGCGGAAAACGGCAATGCCGGGATCCTGATTTTTGATGAACGGGGCAACTTTACCCCGGTCAACGCCTCATATCACATCGGGATCAAAGACGATCATTACGTACTTGACGCGTTATCCCTTTTAACGTAGTGATAATACTCCACATTGTCCGCAGCCCCCGCATGCGCCTTCATGAACGCGTACACTTTGTCGCGCAGCTCGGTCTTGGCCGCCTGAACGCTCAGCCCGGCGGAAGGCAGGATCGGCTCGGAGAATGTGACGGTCATGCCGGGCCGCTTGACCCAGGCCAGCAGACCGCGGCGCCTGCGGTAGGTGGTGACCATCGCTACGAGGGGAACGTTGTCCCGGATCGGGTGGTGGAAGGAATTGTCCGGAAAAGGCCGGATGCCGGTGTAGAACGGCCAGATGTGGCGCTCCGGGAACTCGGTGACGCAGCGCTTCTGGGAGATGCGCGTTGACAGCGCCTTCGTGAAGCCGCGGAGGCCGGACGGTTCGGTGGGGACGGGAATTGCTCCCAGCATCATGACGATATTCCGCAAGAACGGGATCGACACCGCGTCGGCGTTGGCAACGATATACGCCCGCTTCGGGAACGCCGCCAGCGCGGGGACAAAGGCATCCAGTTGCTGGGTGTGGTTGCCGTACAGATAAAAGCCGCTTTTGCGCAGGCCCTTCAAAGCGCGCCGGTTTTCGAACTTCAGGCCCAGGTAAAGCTTGGCCGCCAGGTACACCAGCGGCAGGGCGACAACGTAATACAGCACGAACGCGCACGCGTTCCAGAACGGGTTTTTGTGCACGAACGGGAAGGTGTGGTCGACGGTATTCGTGCTGATTTTTGTGCCCGCGAAGTCGTCGTTCAGCTCGTCGGAGTAGTATATGACGCGTTTGTACGCGCGGTTTTCCGGCTCGTTGACGGACTTCATTCGGACATGCCCTCCGCGGCGCCGCGCTTCATTTTTACGGCGTCGAACAGCATCTGCTCCATTTCGTCCATGCACACGTCGAAATCGAAGCGGCGGGAATAGTCGAGGTAATCCGCGGAACATTTTGCGCGCGCCTCCGGGTGCTCGAGCCACCAGTCCATTTTGGCAGCCAGGTCGTCCGGGTCATTAAAATGAAACAAATTGGACTCCGTGAGGGCAAAGAATCGGGTAGCGCTGCGGGGAGAGTCGGCGATCAGCGGAACGACGCCGCAGGCAATTGCCTCCAGGCACGAAATAGCCTCTATCTCGATCTCGGCGGGGTGAACGTACAGATCCGCGCTGTTGATCACGTCGATCAGTTCATCGCGGCCGTAGAAGCGCATCACCGGCGGCAGCAAGCCCTTCTTCAGCGCCTGCTCGTATATTTCTTCACGTTTCGGACCGCTGCCCGCCAGCACCAGCTGGATCTCATCGCGGTGTTTCGAGCGGCTCACCGCCTCGATCAGCACGCCGTGGGACTTTTCCGGGCTGTAGCGGCCGGTGAAGAGCACGGTGTAATTGCCCGCAAACTCCGGCGGACGCGAAACGGCTTTTTTGCGGAACGCCTTGTTGACTCCGTTGGAGATCACGCGGTGCTCCGTCGGACCCACGACCTCCTCGAACGTGTTGCAGATGAACTGCGTGGGGTAGTGGATGATGTCAACGTACTGATACAGCCGCTTGTAAAAGATCCGGTAGGTCTCGTGATTGAGCGGTGTGAAATTCTTCATGAACGCGTGGCTGGTGATGTTCTCGGCCTGGCAGTGGAAGCTGGCGGTGAGCGGAATGCCGTGCTCGACGGCGTAGTGCGCCGCCGCCTTGCCCAGCACGAAGGGCAGCAGAACGTGCACAACGTCCGCATCCTTCATTGCGGCTTCCAGCTTTTCGTGTTCGAGCCGCGCGACCGTCACGCCGTTCTTTTCGAGATAACGGTTGAACGGGCCGGCGTTCAGTTTCGGGACGACATAATAACCGGGCGTTCCGGCCTTGTCCTCATCCGGACACACAACGCGCACGTCGTGGCCTTTGGCTTTCAGCGACCTGATCAGGTTCATGGCGGCAATAGTGGTGCCGTTGTTCTCCTCGCCCAGCACGTCGCAAACGATGGCAATCTTCAATTCATATCATCCTTCCGGCGGGCCATACCGCCGTCAATAACTCTGCGCGCCCATGACGCGCCGACCAATTATACTTGAAAACAAAATATAAATCAAATCTGCCGCTTTGAACATGGGGACAGACCCCGATTCAAAAGCCGCGGCGTTGAACTGGCCCCTCCGGCTGTGATATAATAACAGCGGTCGCCGGTGCGGTCAGGACCGAACCGCAGCCGGGGCAAAAACATCAGATCAGGAAGGCGCAGAATGCTAAAATTGGAAAACATTGCCTTCGCGGCCAACACGGAGCGGGGCAGAAAAGACATATTGAAAAATATCGATCTGGAGATCGGCGAGGGATTCACCGTTGTCACCGGACCCAACGGCGGCGGCAAGTCTTCGCTGGCCAAAGTCATCGCGGGGCTGTACAAGCCCACGGCCGGACGCATATTCTGGAACGGCGAGGACGTCACGGACATGAGCATCACCGAGCGGGCGAAAGCAGGCATCAGCTACGCGTTTCAGCAGCCGGTGCGGTTCAAGGGCATCACGGTGAGCGATCTGATCACGATCGCCGCCGGCCGCGACCTCAGTGTTTCGGAGGCGTGCGAGTACTTGTCCGCGGTGGGACTGTGCGCGCGGGATTATATTGACCGCGAGGTCAATGCCAGCCTTTCCGGCGGCGAACTGAAGCGCATCGAAATTGCCACCGTACTGGCGCGCGGCACGGATTTCGCGGTGTTCGACGAGCCCGAAGCGGGCATCGACCTGTGGAGCTTCAACAGCCTGATCAAAGTGTTCGAACGGCTGCGCACGCTGACGAAAGGCTCAATAATGATCATCTCGCATCAGGAACGGATACTGGAGATCGCGGACCGGATCGTGGTGATCAGCGGCGGCACCGTGGAGAAGGCGGGACCGCGGGATGAGATATTGCCCGAACTGATGTACGACCGGGCGTGTCCGCGGCTGGACAAGGTCAATTCGTAACAGGAGCATGTACTTATGGAAATAGATTTCAACATTTCAAAACTGTCGCTGGAAGGGCTGGGGCTGCTGGACAATATCGCCGGCCTCACAGATGTGCCGGACGGCGCGTTCAATATCCGGGCCAACGGCATGTCGGTCGGGCGCGCGGTCACCAAGGCGGTGAATATTGTCAGCAAAAAGGACAAGCCCGGGATCGATATCATCATTGCCCCCGGCACCACCGGCGAGACCGTGTACATCCCCGTGATCTTAACTGAACCGGGGACAGACCTGGTGTACAACGATTTCTACATCGGCGAAGCCGCCACCGTGGAGATCATCGCGGGCTGCGGCATCCACAACGACGGCTGCACCGAGGCGCGCCACGACGGCATCCACACGTTCCACGTGGAGAAGAACGCGCACGTCAAATACGTGGAAAAGCACTACGGCGAAGGCAGCGGCGAGGGCACGAACGTGATGAATCCTACCACCGTCGTGGAGCTGGCCAAGAACAGCTACATGGAGATGGAAACGACGCAGATCAAGGGCGTGGACTCCACGGAACGCGTCACGCGGGCGAAAGTCGGCGAAGGCGCGCAGCTGGTGATCGCCGAAAAGATCATGACCCACGGCAATCAGCATGCCACCACGGATTTTTCGGTGGATCTGGACGGTGCCGGGAGCTCCGCCAACGTAGTCTCGCGTTCGGTGGCCCGGGACAATTCGCGCCAGCGCTTCACCGCCGATCTCCGGGGCAACAACCTCTGCCACGGTCACAGCGAATGCGACGCGATCGTGATGGACAACGCCGTTGTCTCCTCGCTGCCCCAGATCACCGCGAATTCGGTTGACGCCGAACTGATCCACGAGGCGGCGATCGGCAAGATCGCCGGTGAGCAGCTGGAAAAGCTCATGTCCCTGGGCCTCACCGAGCACGAGGCGGAGACAAAGATAATTGATGGATTCCTGAAGTAAAATGATCACGTTAACGGCCGGAAAACTGCAGATCTCTATAGATTTTGAAGCGGGGCGGATCGCCGCGCTTTCGCTGAACGGCGCCGCACGGCTGGGCGGCAACGCGCCGCTGTTCCGTCTCGGACTCCGGCACACGGACGGGGAACTTGAAGTACTATCTGCATACGACGCGCGCGCGTTTGAACCGCTTTCGGGATCGGACGGCGGGGTCTACCGCGGCTTTGAGAAATATCCCGAACTGACCGTGACCGCGAGCGTGCGCATCGCCGCCGCTTCCGGCGAGCTGGAGTGGGAGATCGCCGTTGACCACGTACCGGCCGGGCTCGTGGCGGAGTGGGTTGAGTATCCGCAATTGATATTGCCCCCGACCGCGGACAATAACACAGCCGGTAACGGCGGCCGCATCCTGCTGCCGTACAACGAAGGCGTGCTGATCTCCGACGCGGTCCTGCGTCAACGCACGGATTTCCGCCACTTCGAACCCGAATACCCGTCGCTGGGCTGCTATTCGGTATTCCCGAACATGCTCTGCTCCCAGTTCATGGCGTACCTCTGGGACGACGCCGGTCTGTATATCGGCGCCCATGACCCGGAGCGCGGCTTTAAACAGATCGATTTTTACCCGGTCGACGGCGGCGTGGCGATGCAGCTGCGTTTGTACACGGGGACAGACCCCGGTGAAGCATACCGGACCGGTTTTCCCATCGTGTGGGCCGCGGTCGCCGGTCAATGGCAGTCCGCCGCGGAGCGTTACCGCCGCTGGTTTGAAACCCATTTGCCGCCGGACGTGCGGAAGCTCGCTGACAACGCAGATCTGCCCGACTGGTACGCAGACCTGCCGCTGGTGGTGACCTACCCGGTGCGCGGTGTCCATGACATGGATGAGATGACTCCGAACAAATTGTACCCGTACGCGAATGCGCTGCCGGTGCTGGAGGATATTGCCGCCGCGGCGGACAGCCGCCTGCTGGTGCTGCTGATGCACTGGGAAGGCACCGCGCCCTGGGCGCCGCCGTACGTCTGGCCGCCCTTTGGAGGCGAGGCGGAATTCAACGCGTTCCGGGATGCGCTGCACGCGCGGGACATGCTGCTGGGCGTGTACTGCTCCGGCTTCGGGTATACGGACAAAAGCAACCTGATCGACAGTTACGACCGGCGCGAAGAATTTGCCGCCGAAGGGCTGGCGGGGGCAATGTGCGCGGGGCCGGACGGTATTGTCCGCAAGAGCCGCATCTGCACCGGGCAACGTTCCGGTTACGATACCTGTCCCGCGTCTGAGACCGGCCGCGCGATCCTGAACGAGGCGTACGCGCCGCTGTTCGACAGCGGGCTGGATTACGCCCAGATCCTGGACCAGAACCACGGCGGCGGTCAATACCTCTGCTACAGCCGCACCCACGGCCACCCTGCGGCCCCCGGACCCTGGATGACGGCCAACATGCGCGCTCTGCTCTCCGACTGGAGCCGCCGGGCGGGTGCACGGTCTGCCGCTGACGGGCGGTCCGCCGCCGGCCGCATGCTGCTGGGCTGCGAGTCTGCCGCCGCGGAACCCTTCATGGGCAGCCTACCGTTCAGCGACAACCGCTTCGAACTCAACTACTTCTACGGCACACCGGTGCCGTTGTACGCATACGTCTATCACGAGTACATCCGCAATTTCATGGGCAACCAGTGCTGCCTCCCGCTGCCCATCGCCGAGGACACGCTGCGCGACCGCATTGCCTACGCCTTCTGCGCCGGCGACGTGCCGACGCTGGTGTTGACGCCGGAAGGGGAGTTGTCGCCTGCCTGGAGCACGCGGGACTTTTCGCACCTTCCGGATAAGGATGCGGCGCTGCGTTTTATTGCCAACCTGTCGCGCTTCTACCGCGAGGAGGCCAAGCCGTATCTGTACGGGGGCCGGATGATCGCCCCGCTGCCGCTCGAGTGCGCGGGCCGCGAAGTGGAGTGCCTCTACTGGGGCCACCGCGTCACGCTCCCCGCCGTTTGCACTACCGCCTGGGAGGCCGCGGACGGATCCCGCGCGCAGCTCGTGGTCAACCCGGGCCTTTCGCCCGCCACGTTCACGCTGGGGGGCAATACGTATACGCTGGAACCGCTGGGAATTAGACTTTTTCCTTTGGAGAATTAGGGAATTAGGCTATTATCCTGTGTAGAATTAGGGAATTGGCGGAAGGGGCGTCCTTGTCTAAAGAAATTGCCATTTTGCTGTTTTTTATAGACGCGGATTCCTTCTTTTTTCGTTAGACGCGCCAGTCTGAGCCGAAACATCTTAAAATAGAGGTCAAAACTGCCTGGTTTTAACACAAAGCCGCTTTGCCTAAGGACTTGATCCGCTTGGAAAACCAATTCGCCTGATGGAATCGTGAATTTCAAGGTGATTTTGGATAAAAAAGCGCCTGACTCGGGATATTATCCATTCAATGACAATTTGACTACTTTGCTCGTCTTAAAAATCAGGGAAAATGGGCATTTTTATAGACGGAGACGGCGCCCAGCAAAAAAGCTCGTGTCGAAATGGCTCGTGAAAAAAGTGCGGTTTGAAAAAAGTGCTTGCATTGTCCGAAACGCTGTGGTATAATACGCTTCGCCGCTCGAAAAACGGCGGCAACAAAAACATATCGCGGGGTAGAGCAGCTGGTAGCTCGTCGGGCTCATAACCCGGAGGTCGTTGGTTCAAATCCTTCCCCCGCAATAAAAAAATAACAGGTCATGAGGCCTGTTATTTTTTATTGTGAGGCAGCAGAAAACCGGAAAAGTGCAACCTTTTTCTTATTCACGTCGCCTTATATTATGCAGCTATAAGAGGGCTGCAATACAAATAACTTAAACGGAGACGAGGTCACTTTATGGAATCAAAGAGATACATTGACAAGTATAATACGCCAAGAGTATTTCAAATCATTACCACGATCGGATTTGTTATTCTTGTTGGACTAATGCTTAGCGTAACTGTAATTGTTACTTCTGTCACGACGTATAATCCTAAAACCTGGAGTATCAATACCTGGGAACATACTCGCGACACTGTTTTCGAAATGTTTGAAGCAAAAGTGGACTACACAGGATTTCTTTTAGGAGCGGTCGCTTTAATTGCGTCTATAGCAGGTATTGTTTTTATATGGTTAAACAGACCAAAACTGTCCGCAATTTGTGCGGGAATACTTTTAATTATTATGTTTTTGTCTCTGTTAGTTATTGGCGATCTGGGTATGGAGGATTACTTTGACTCATGGAACAATTACGATCGTCTTGAGGTTAGAGTGCAAGAAACATACTATTTACTTTGGGGATTGACCATCATATTAATCGTGTTCTCTATCATTTCCATTAAGACCACCAAAGAAGGACCGAGACCGCCTAAGCTTGTTAGAATCGTCGAAAGCCCTGCGGCTACTCAACCCTCTGCAGCTGATGAACTTAAAAAATACAAAGAATTATTAGATTCGGGAGTTATTACTCAAGAAGAATTCCAAGAAAAGAAAAAACAGCTATTAAATCTGTGAACGGCTATTTAGTGCTATCCGATCTTTTAGTATACACTCCGCGAAAAAGAGGCATCCTAACAGCAGGGTGCCTCCTTTTTCGCCGTGGAATAATCGACATTCAGAAGACTTTATGATATAATGAACAGGTTAAAACGTTACACCGAGGTTCGAACATAACGGGCAGAGGAGAAACAAAAATGGGCGCGTATCTATTTGAGGACTTTGCGAAAGATCTTTTAAAAATCAAAAGTTTCAAGTATTTTGTTGACCGGAGTCTGGATGACCCGGATCACGAGGCCGATGATCCGGAAGGAGAACTGAATAAGTGGATGACTGATGAAGAGCATGAAGGGCAAGAGTTTCTCTCCTATTCTTTGCCTTTTGTGCTAGCCTATAAGCTAGGTCGGAAGGAGCTGCTTGCGTATCTGAATCGCTATTTTGACCAGGCTTTGGAATGGTATCAGTATTGGGAGTACAGGCATAGCGGCTTCGGCAGCGGGTTCCACTGTTTTAATATCTTTAACTGTTACATCCTCGCTTTGTGTTCCAGATACTATGCCAGCATCAAGGAAACGAAGAAAGCGACCTTGGCCTGCTTTTTTTTCATGTGCTGTCTTTCGCACCATGGTGATCCGTCAGAAGAATACTATGAAGAAGACGAAGACCCGCCGGAAAATTATGAAGAACCGTACGATCTGGTCGATCTGTATGACGCTTTTGAGCCTTATTTCCATGCAATTAAGGAGTTTATCGGCCCTGACTGGCAGGCGGTCCACCCTTCGGTCACCTGGAATATCGGGAGATATTATTTGGCGAAAAACAATTACCGTAAGGCAAGAGAGTTCTTCTCCCTGGGGGCTTCGATCGATTATGATGGACGTCAATCCGTGGAGCCTTTTAATGCCGTTGGCAAAAATCAGTACGAATACGGATTGACCTACTTGAAAGGCCTGGGCGTCAAAGTCAACCCCAAAATGGCGCTGAAATATTTCGAAATGGCAGCCGAAAACGCCGGAGAACCGACAATTCCCATAATTCAGGATATGCGAAACGACGGCCTGCTGCCGGTTGAATGTGATCCGGTCATCGACAACCTGAACGGGTATGGCCGTTGTAACATTCACAATATTTACGATGACGTTTATTACAAAGAGCTTAACGAAGATCAGACCGAAAAACTGAAATTTTATGCTGATTATTATTTAACACATGAAGGTTTGCTTGATTTTGGCAGCCTTGATTTTTTGCGTGATGTTTACCGGTACCGTCTGCACGACTATGGAAAAATCAGTGAAGTGGAAGAGCGGATGGATCTGTTGATAGAATCGACCCCGGTCGAGGACAGAAGCAGCGAGATGGATGATTTTTACATTTCCCGCTGGAAGGAAAAATGGAAAAAAACCGTCGAAAAGCCGACAACGAATTCCGGTGCGATCCCAAAGGATCCGAAACCCGGCGACACTTTCTTCTACGGTACAATCAACAACGAGCCTTTGGAATGGAAGGTTTTAGAGGTCAACGATTGCGGAGAGATATTTGTCATTACCACGAAGATTATCCTCAAAATGTGTTACGACGGCATTTTTGATTGGCTGAATACAGATTTCGTGGAAAACGTCTTCACGGACGATGAGAAAAAACATATCGTTGCCTACGATGATAATCCTTTTCGGAGAAATGCTCCTCTTTATGTTTATCTTCCAAACCGCAGTCAGATAGAAGAACTGGATGATCCCAATCAACCTGTTGAAGAAACGGATCTGGCAAGATCATTGAGCAGCGACACATCATTCTACACCATCGACGGAAAATATATTAAACCCGGTGAAGGTCCTTGTTTTTATAAGGCAACGTATCATATCCGCGGGATCCGTCCGGCAATGGATCTTCGCTTAAGGCTTCGGAAAAAGAGGTCGGATAAAGAACGGCGCGACAAAACAGATTGACTTGATCCGTAATTATGAGTACAATCGCAACATCTGAGAGGCGGCCGATACGCGCCGCGGCGGTGGAGGAATCTGAATGCTCGAGATCAGAGAAGTAAAGACCCGGCGGGAGCAACGCGAGTTCGTGAAGCTGCCGCTTAAGTTGTACAAGGGCGATCCGTATTATGTGCCGATGCTGTACAGCGGCGAATTCGCGATATTCAAGCCCGATCACCCGTTTAACAAAGTATGCGACACCGTGTGTTACACGGCATATAAAGACGGTGAGCCCGCGGGCCGCATACAGGGCATCATCCAGCGCGAGGCCAACCGGAAATGGGACCAGAAGCGCGTGCGGTTTACGCGGTTTGACTGTATTGACGATGAGGAAGTCGCGGCGGCATTGTTCGCGAAAGTCGAAAGCTGGGCGAAGGACAAAGGCATGGAGGAGTTCGTTGGCCCCCTGGGTTACTCCGACCTGGAGCGCGAAGGCCTGCTGATCGAGGGCTTCGACCAGCCCCAGACGTTTGAGGAACAGTACAACTATCCGTACTATCAGCGGCTCATCGAGGCGTACGGGTTTGGAAAGGACGTGGACTGGCTGGAAAGCCGGCTGTACGAACCCGCGGAGGACAGCGAGCAGATGATCGAGCTGGGACAGAAGATGCTCCGGCGGTACGGACTCCGGGTGTATCAGGCCAAAACACTGAACGAGCTGCTTAGCGAGCACGTTGACAAAATATTCGACCTGATCGACAAAACTTACTCGCGGCTCTACGGCACCATGCCGCTCAGTGACGAGATCGTGGACAATTACGTCAAAGATTTCAAGATGATCGTGCGTGCGCAGGACGTAATGATGCTGTACGACAGTTCGGACAATCTCGTGGGCTTTGCGCTGATGTTTCCGTCAATTGCCGAAGCGGTCCGCAAGTCCCGCGGCTACATCACGCCCGCGTTCCTGGCGCGGTTTTTGAAGGCGAAGAAGCATCCGGAGATCATTGACCTCGCGCTGATCGGCATATTGCCCGAATGGGAGGCCAAAGGCGTCGCGGCGGTGATGATCGCGCTGCTGATGAAGATGCTCAAAGAGAGCGACCTGGATCACCTCGAGACCAACCTGATCCTGGAGGACAACTACCACATGCAGAACCTGCTCAAACGCTTCAAACGCGAGCAGAACAAGCGCCGCCGCTGCTTCAAGAAACAGATCGGCTGATTATACATATAAGGGGAGCTACTTTATGAGACCATTTGCCATTATCACCGATTCCAGCTGCAATCTGGATTCCGCGCAGGCGCAGGAGTACGGCGTTGACGCCATCCTGCCGATGCATTTTTATCTGGACGGCGTGGAGCACGACGCCAGCTGCGACTGGAAAGAGTTCAGCGCCAAAGATTATTATGCCGCCATCGGCAGCGGCGCCCGGATCAAGTCCTCGCAGGTCACGTCGTACCAGTATGAAGACGCGTTCCGGCGTTTCCTGGACCAGGGGTACGACATATTGTCAATATCCTGTGCGGAGGCGTTGTCCGGCTCCATTCGGGAGAGCATCAACGCCGCCAAACGCATTGCCGGCGAATATCCGGACGCGAAGATATATTGCGTTGACAGCTACAACTGCTGCTACTCGCTGGCAATGGTGCTGATGGAAGCCTCAAAACTGCGGGCGGCGGGGGAGAGCATTGACAACGTGCGCGAATGGATCCTGACCAACCGCGAATTCTACAATGAAGTGGGCACCGTGGATAAACTCATATATTTGCGCAACGCAGGCCGGGTCAGCGGGCCCGCCGCGCTGTTCGGCGGTATTTTCAGCGTCAAGCCCATCGTAGTGTACGACGAGACCGGTCATAACGTCGCTGTCGAAAAAGTGATCGGCCGCCGCGGCTCTCTCGGGCGCGTGGCAGAGTACGTGAAGAAGTACGGCCGGCCGGAGGTCAACAACCACATCTACATCATCCACGGCGACTGCGCCGAAGACGCAGAGACGGTGGGCGAACTGATCCAGGCGCAGTTTCCGGATATTAAACTGGAGTTCACATACGGCTACGTCGAATCCGGTGTGGGTTCGTCCGTGGGGCCGGGGACAATAATCGTTGACTTTTACGGCACCGGAGAACTTAGAAAATTAGGAAAGAATTAGGTTTAGTGCCTTAATAGAATTAGACTAATGCCTGAATAGAATTAGGCTTAGTGCTTTTATAGAATAAGGGAATTAGGGAATTGCGGAGCGGCCTATTGACCGCGGATCTCACGCGCGGTAAGGAGCGGCGATCTCCTCGAGCGTGAATTCATCGCCGGCGGCGATACCGCAATTCCCTAATTCTATAAAAGTAAAAAAAGTGCTTGACAGTGAGCATACTTCGTGATATGATGTATTCCACGAAGGGAGGTATGACGCGTCATGGACATTCAACTCAAGCGCGGCCTTTTGGATGTGTGCGTGCTGGCGGCCATCAAGAATGAAGATTCATACGGGTACAAGATCATCAAAGATATGAAACCGTATGTCGAATTGTCCGAATCCACACTGTACACGATATTGAAGCGGCTGGAGGCGGCGAGCATGTTGACCGTGCGCACCGCGGAACACGACGGCAGACTGCGGAAGTATTACCGCATCACCGGCGCGGGACTCCGGCGCATCGAGGCGTTCAAGGCCGAATGGAAAGAAGTCATATCTATTTACCGGTTTGTGTGCAAGGAGGACAACAATGCTTAAAACTGAATTTCTCGAACAATTGCGGGCCGGGCTGGCCGGATTGCCGCAGGAGGATATTGACGGCCGCGTCGCGTTTTACAGCGAAATGATCGACGACCGCATGGAGGAGGGGCTTTCGGAAGAGGAGGCCGTGGCCGGCGCGGGAAAGATCAGCGATATCGTGACGGAAACGCTGAACGATATTCCGCTTAAAAAGATCGTGAAAGAGAATATGGCGATCAAACGCTCGCGCAGCGGCTGGGAGATCGCGCTGCTCATACTGGGCTTCCCGCTGTGGTTCCCGCTGCTGGTCGCCGCGGTCGCGATACTGTTTTCGCTGTACATCGTGCTGTGGTCGCTGGTCATTACACTGTGGGCGATCGAAATGTCGTTTTGGGCGTGTGCGCTGGCCGGGCTCGTCATGGCGGTATTTTACGGCATTAAGGGCGATCTGCTGCCGTGCCTCGCGCTGCTGGGCCTCGGCCTGTTTGCCGCCGGGCTGTCAATACTGCTGTTCTTCGGCTGCGTCGCGGCCTCGAAGGGCATGATCCCGCTCACCAAAACGATACTGCGGGGCTTTAAAAAACTGTTCATCAGAAAGGAGCGCTCAAAATGAAAAAAGGATTTATTATCGCGGCGGTCGTGCTGATCGCGGCCGGGATCATACTGTTTACGGGGGCGCTGATCGCGGCGGATTTCGATACTACTAAACTGGGGACCGCAAAATACGAGACCAACTCGTATACGCTCGACGAGCCGTTCCGAAATATAGATATCGATACGCACATTGCCGACATTATTTTTAAGCCCGCTGCGGACGGTATTGCCTGCGTGACGTGCTTCGAACAGACCAAAATGCGGCACACAGTGGCCGTAGAGGGCGGTACGCTCAAGATCGGCGTTGACGATGACCGCAGCCTGTTTGACCGCCTGTCGTTCTTTAACAAGCCATTGACCATAACAGTATACCTGCCTCAAAGCGAGTTTGACAATATCTCGATCCGTACTTCGACGGGCGACATACGGTTCGACAAGCTTTCGGCGAAGGAGATCAAGCTGAAAACGTCCACGGGCGATATTACAGTGAGTTCGGTCAACTGCTCCGGAACCGTTTCGGTGAAAGTCAGCACCGGCGATATCAAATTCACCGATATCATGTGCAACACGCTGACGACCGAAGGCAGTACCGGCGATTTGTTACTTGACACCTGCATTGCCGCAAAATTCCGGATCAAAACTTCCACCGGCGATGTGTGTTTTGACGGCAGCGACGCGGATGACATCACGGTCAAGACCTCTACCGGCGACGTGACGGGCTCGCTCCGCAGCGGCAAACGGTTCACGGTCAAGACCTCCACCGGCGATGTTTCCGTTCCGGCTTCCACGGACGGCGGCAATTGCGAGATCACGACGTCAACGGGAGACATTAATATTAAAGTGATTTGGTATATTGACTGATTCTACTAAGGTTGAAAGAAAGTCTGAAAAGTGGTATAATCCTTCTTGCAACAGGAGGTGCGGTACCATGGTAAAAAACGGGTTTTTCCCGGAGATCAACGGCAACTTCGGTTTCGGATGCATGAGGCTCCCTATGAATGGGGACGAAGTTGACACAGAAGAGTTTGCGAGGATGGCGGACGCGTTCGTTGACGCGGGGTTCAACTATTTCGACACCGCCCACGGGTACATCCGGGGCAAGTCGGAAACGGCCATCAGAGAAGTGGTAGCACGGCGGTACGGCAGGGAGCGGTTCCTGCTGGCAAACAAGTTATCGGATCCATATTTCAGCAAAGAAGCGGACGTGCGGCCGCTGTTCGAGAAGCAGCTGGAGCTGTGCGGGGTCGAGTATTTCGACTTCTATCTGATGCACGCGCAGAACCGGAACAACTATTTAAAATTCAAAGAGTGCAAAGCGTACGAGACCTCCTTCCGGCTTAAGGAAGAAGGTCTTGTGCGTCATTTCTGCCTTTCATTCCATGACAAGCCCGAGGTGCTGGACATGATATTGACCGAGCATCCCGAGATCGAGGCGGTGCAGCTGCAGTTCAATTATATTGACTACGACGACCCGACCGTACAGGCGCGCGGAACGTACGAAGTGTGCGAAAAGCATGGCAAACCGGTGATCGTGATGGAGCCGGTCAAAGGCGGCAGCCTGGTGAATCTGCCGGAGGCGGCGGACAACGCACTGCGCGCCCTCGGCGGCGGGAGCAACGCCTCTTACGCGATCCGGTTCGCGGCAGGTTTCCCGAAGGTGGCAATGGTGCTTTCCGGCATGAGCAACTTCGACCAGATGGCGGACAATCTCGGCGCCATGACCGATTTCAAACCGTTGGACGCCGTAGAACTGGACGCGCTCGCCGAAGTGTGCCGCGTGATCCGGAGCAGTAAGCAGATACCATGCACCGATTGCCGCTACTGCATCGAGGCCAACACCTGCCCGCAGGGCATCCAGATTCCGAAACTGTTCGCCGCGAAGAACACGTACGACATGTTTCACAACTGGAACACGAAATTTTACTACAATTCGGTGCTGACGGGCGAGCAGCACGGCAAGGCCTCCGACTGCATACAGTGCGGCATGTGCGAGAGCGTGTGCCCGCAGGGGCTGGAGATCCGGCGGTTGCTGGAGACGGTGGCGGAGACGTTTGAAAAGCGTTGACCGCGTAAAAAACGAGAGGTGAGTATGTTGACCGAACTGATCAAAAAAGGCTATATCGGCAACCCGGCGCAACTGGTGACGCTCCGGCGCGTGACCGTGGCGGAGGGCAAAGCGAAAGGCACCGGCATTATCGAAGTGCGCACCGCGGGCGGGCTGGAGCTGGACCTGCTGCCGGACGCCGGTCTGGATATCGGGCAGTGCCGGTTCCGCGGTGTCAATATGAGCTGGATGAGCAAAAACGGCTACGACAGCCCGGCGGCGATATCGCCTTACGAGACCGAATTCGTCAACACATTTCCGGGCGGCCTGCTGTACACCTGCGGCCTGCGCTCCGCCGGCCCCGCCAACCGGGACAACGGCGAATGGCACCCGCTCCACGGCCGCTACCACAGCCTTCTGGCGGACAACATCACCACCGACATCAGCGGCGACGAACTGCTTGTCAAGGGAACGGTCCGCGAGACCGCACTGTTCGGCCACGTGCTGGAAGTGAAGCGCACGATCCGGATCCCGGTGCGGGGCGCATCGGTCACGGTGGAGGACGTGGTCACCAATCAGACCCATTTCGATGAAGAAATAATGCAGATATATCACTGCAATTTCGGTTATCCGCTGCTTTCCGAGCGGGCGAAACTGGTATTGCCCTCCGCACGCCGTACGATCCCGCGCACCGAATTTGCCGCCACCGGTCTGGGCCGGGAGTGCGTGTTTGACCCCCCGGTGCCCGGTGAGGAAGAGCGCGTATTCTTCCATCTGATGGAGCGGACATTTGCGGCGCGGCTGGAAAACCCGGAACTGGGCGTCAACATGAAGATCTCCTGGACCGGAGATACGCTGCCGGTATTATCCCAGTGGCGCTGCATGGCCGCGGGGGACTACGTGCTGGGACTCGAGCCCACCAACTGCTATATTCACGGGCGGCACGAAGAGCGCGAGAACGGCACGCTGAAGGTGCTGCGCGCGTTTGAAAGCGTTACAAATAAGGTAAAAATAGAGTTTTCGGAGGTTAAAAACAATGGCTGAGCTGAATAAGAAACTCACATTCGCACTGGCGTTCTGCAATCGCGGCTTCATGCCCGGCGAACTGATCTACGGCGCCCGGGACGATATGGTGAAAGCCGTTACCGACGCGGGATACGACTACATCATGATGGACGCTTCGCTCACCCGGTACGGCGGCATCGAGACCCGGGAAGAAGGCCTCTTGTACGCCCGCTGGCTCAAACAGCACGAAGGGGAGTACGACGGCGTGATATTCTCCATGCCGATATTTGCCGACGAAAACGGCGCGATCATGGCGCTGCAGGACGCGGGCGTGCCTATATTGATGCAGGCGTACCCCGACGAGATCGGAAAAATGGACTTCGCCCACCGCCGCGACGCGTACTGCGGCAAGTTCTCCGTCACCGACGTGTTCACCCAGTACGGCGTGCCGTTCACGGTGCTGAAGCCCCACGTGGTGCATCCGCTCACGCCGAAATTCCGGGAGAATCTGGACGAATTCGCCGCGGTGTGCCGCGTTGTCAACGGAATGAAGCGTTTCAACATCGGCTGCATCGGCGCCCGCACCACCGCGTTCAAGACCGTGCGGTTCGATGAGCTGGCGATGCAGAAATACGGCATCAACGTGGAGTCTTTTGACCTCAGCGAAGTATTCGCCAAGGTCGGGGCGAAGGCGGAAAACGACCCCGTTGTCTCCGCGAAAATAGAACACCTGAAAAATTACACCGACTTCTCCGGCGTGCCGGAACAGAACATGTTGACGCTGGGCAAGCTGGCGGTGGTCATTGACGAATATATCGCGGAGTACCGGCTCGACGCGCTGGCGCTGAGGTGCTGGAACGAGATGGAGACGTATCTCAGAGTGTGTCCGTGCGTGCTGCTCTCGGAACTGAACGACCGGGGCATCGCGGCGTCCTGCGAGATCGATATGTGTTCCGCAGTGAGCATGCGCGCGCTGACGCTGGCCTCCGGCAGACCTTCGGCGGTGCTGGACTGGAACAACAACTACGGCGACGATGAAAACAAAGTCATCCTGTTCCATTGCGGCCCCGTGGCGCAGGGCCTGATGACATGCAAGGGCACCGTCACCAACCACAAAATGTTCGACAAGACCGATCCGGGTTCGGGCTGGGGCTGCAACGAAGGCCGCATCAAACCGATGCCGATCACGATATCCAACTGCCAGACCAAAGACGGCAAGATCGTGATGTACGCCTCCGAAGCGCGCTTTACCGACGAGCCCATCGAGGACGGTTTCTTCGGCTGCGGCGGCGTGGCGGAAGTGCCGGATCTCCAGAACAAGCTGATCAAACTGGCCCGCGGCGGATTCAAACACCATACCGCCGTAACGGAAGGACGCGTGCGCGACGTGCTCAAAGAGGCGTTCACCACGTACCTGCACTACGACTGGGTGGAGATCGAATGAAGATAGCGGGACTTGATATAGGCAGCACCGGCTGCAAATTCGTGGTCTTTGACGGAGCGGGCAACTACCTCGGCAAAGCGTACCGCGACTATCCGGTGCGGCGCAAAGTGGGAGGTCACGAAGTTGACGCCGCGGCGCTTATCGAGGGCATTTTCGAGGCGCTTACGGAGCTGGCGGCGCAGCATCCGGACATTGCCGGCATAGGCATCACCAGTTTCGGCGAGTCGTTCGTATTGACGGACGAACGGGGCGAACCGCTCCACGACGCCATGCTGTACACCGATCCCCGGGGCGCGGAAGAATGCCGCGAACTGACGGAGAAGCTCGGCGCGGACCGCATAATATCCATCACCGGCCTGAAGCCCCACGAGATGTATTCCATCGGCAAGCTGATGTGGCTGAAGCGCCGCCGCCCGGAGGTGTACGCGCGGGCAAAACACGTCTGCCTGATGGCGGATCTTGCGGCAATGCGGCTCTGCGGCAGCTCGCTGATCGACTATTCGCTGGCCACGCGCACCATGGCGTTCGACATCAACACCCTCAGCTGGAGCCGGGAGATATTGACCGCGGCGGACATAGACGAATCGCTGTTTGACCGGCCGGTGCCCGCGGGCACGGTGGCGGGAAAGGTGCTGCCGGAAGTGGCGCGCCGCACGGGCATTGACCCGGAGTGTCGTATAATATTAGCGCCCCACGATCAGGTGGCCGCCGCGGTAGGTGCGGGGGCGTTTGACGGCAGTGTGGCGGTGGATGGCGCGGGCACGGTGCAGTGCCTGACCCCGATTTACGACAGCCTGCCGGACGCGCGGGTGATGAGCCGGGGCAATTTCTGCATTGTCCCACATGCCGTGCCGGGCAAGTACGCCACGTACGCGTTTTCGTACAGCGGCGGCGGACTGATGCAGTGGTACGTGGACAATTACGCCAAAAAAGAAGCGGAACTGGCCGCGGCGGAGGGGCTCACCGTACACAAATATCTCGAACGGCAATTCCGCTCCGAAGATCCCACCGGCATACTGGTGCTGCCGCATATTTCCGGCGCCGCCACGCCGTACATGGATATCGGCTCCCGCGGCGCTTTCGTAGGCATCACCGCGGACACGGGCGTGACCGAACTGTACCGCGCCTGCATGGAGGGCGTGGTGTACGAGATGCGGCTGAATTATGACGCGCTGAAGCCTACGGGCGTCCGTTTTACGAAGCTGAACGCCACCGGCGGCGGGGCAAAGTCCCGGATCTGGATGCAGATGAAGGCGGACGTGCTGGGATTGCCCATCACCGCGCTCGAGACCGCGGACGCCGGCACGGTAGGGGCGGCAATGCTCACCGGCATCGCGGTGGGGCAGTTCCCGGACCTGGCCGCGGCGGCGAAGGCAATGGTGCGCGAGCGCGAAACGTATTACCCGCGGGCGGCAATGCACGCGAAATATATGGAGGTATACGAGCGGTACAGGAAACTGTACGAAGCGGTGCGGCCGCTGGTGTAAGGAGAGTTTTTAAGTGGAAGTATTGAGGGAATTCAACTTTTTGTCCGTGTGCGTGCGGCTGCTGCTGGCGCTGGTCGCCGGCGGCGTGCTCGGTTTCGGGCGGGCGCGCAAGAAAGAGACCGCCGGACTGCGGACATATATCATTACCAGCGTGGGGGCGGCGTTGACCACACTGATCAGCTTTTATGTGTACGAGATGCTGAACGCGGACTGGGCCGCGGCCTCCGGGCTCGCCGAGATAAAATTCGACGGGTCGCGGTACGCCGCGTGCGTCATCAGCGGCATCGGTTTTCTGGCGGCCGGCTCGATAATGCTGGTGATCCATCAGCAGGTGTCGGGATTGACCACGGCGATCGGGCTGTTCGTGTCCGCGTGCGTGGGCATTGCCGCCGGCATGGGCTTCTACGAAGCGGTGCTGGTATCGGTGGTGCTGATCGTGCTGGTAATGGAAGTAATGCATCCTCTGGAGATCACGTTCAAACGCAAGATGCGCAACATGACGATCCATGTGTACTTCGATGAACTGGAGCATCTGGATCTGATCACCGACACGGTGCGGGGAGAAGGAGCGACGGTGTACGAATTCGAACTGGAGGACCTCGCGGCAAGCAGACAGCAGGCTTCGGTAATTCTCACGGTCAAGCTGGCAAAGCGCAAAGCCTCGCACTCCGCTATTTTGTCGACCATTGCGGAACTGCCTTGCGTCACTTCGGTGCAGGAACTGATTTCTTAAGGGGGTGCTGTCAATGCTGCATTTTCTGGACGGAATAAGAGGCATCGACCTGGTGCCGGTGATCATAAAACTGTTGTGCGCGGTGCTGCTGGGCGGCATAATCGGCGTGGAGCGCTCGTATAAAAACCGTCCCGCCGGATTCCGTACGCATATTCTGGTGACGCTGGGCGCCACGGTGGCGTCCATGTCCGGCATATTTCTGTATGTTAAGGCGTCGCTGCCCGCGGACGTGTCGCGTATCGGCGCGGCCGTGGTCTCCGGACTGGGCTTCCTGGGCGCCGGGACGATAATCGTAACGAAGAACTATACGGTGAAGGGATTGACCACTGCCGCGGGGCTGTGGACTTCGGGTATCATCGGCCTGGCGCTGGGCGCCGGATTTTACGAGGGGGCGGTAATTGCCACCGCGCTGGTGCTGCTGGCGGAAACGACGCTGGGCAACCTGGTCAACAGCATTCGCCGCGACCCCGAGTTCTGCATCTCGGTGCTGTTCCGCGAGAAGACCGCGCTGGATCAGGTGATGCGCTGCTGCAAGAACCAGCGGATGGCAATAACGAACCTGCGGGTGGTGTCCGCGCTGAACGGCGGCGAGCCCTGCTATCGCGCGTTCGTGCGGCTGCGGCCGAGAACAAAAGTTGACCGCGAGAAATTGTTCGGCGAGGTGCGCGCCGTGAACGGGATAATGGGGCTGGAAGAGGTTGAAGTCTCGGAATAGAATTAGGTTTAGTCCTTGAATAGAATTAGGGAATTTGGTTTAGTCTTAGAATAGAATTAGGTAATTGAGGTTGATCAACATGAAAAAGCGGGTGCTGATGCTGGTGATATGCCTGGCGGTGGCAATGAGTTTCGCGGCGTGCAAACAGGCGGGAAGTAGCGATAATAAGCCAACGGCCGCGCCGGCCGCTACCAACGTGCCGGCAGAAAAGGCCACTGATGCGCCGACGGAATTGCCGACGGAAGTGCCCACAGAGGCGCCCACCGAGGAGCCCAAGCCGCCCGTGGAAGCCGGGATGATGGTGTATTACGAAGACTTTTCGGGGTACGGCGACATTGACGATACGTACGACGTGACTAAAGCACTGGGGTGGGAGATCCTTACGGTGGCGATCGACAACGCCCAGAGCGACTGGACGGCGCAGCTGGCGATCAAGGACGACGCGCTGGTGGTCACCAACTTCTGGGAAGACACCGGCACCGGCGGCTCGGACGGCTACGCGCGGATCTTCGACGAGATGACGATGAAGCGCGTGGAGAAGTTCGGCAGTTACACGCTCCAGTACGATGTGACCTTCAAGGCTTCGTACAATTATAAGCGATACCTCTGTTTCGTGACCGAATATGATGCCGAAGGCTACAATTCGTACCATTTCCGCATCGGCGGCTACGGCAACAACCAGACCTGGTACCAGGGCAAATGGTACACGCTGGACGCCAACGACGAGAACGATCTGTACGCTGCGCGCAAGAAGAACAGTGAAACGGGCTCGACCATCGCGTACAAATTGCTGGGCATCGACGAGCCGATGGACGAAAATACCCATAACAACTTCGAAAGTGTAAAAGTTACGATCCGCATTCAGCGCCTGAACGGACTGGCCACGATCTACATGAAGACCGTCGCGATGGATGATTTTATCAAGGTGAGCGAGGCGTCCGAGAAGTCGGAGGACTACGGCATCGAAAAGAACCTGTACGGACTGGGCGTGTGCTTTAAAGTGGGCGGCGGGATCAACGGGATCATTGACAACATTGCCATCTGGACCGGCACCGGCGAGATGCCCGCGGACAAAACGATAACCTATGTGCCGTGACACATTGCCCGCGGCGCGGGACTGCTAAAACAGTCAAACAAAAGCGGCGGCGCTCAGGCGTGCGCCGCTTTTATTTCTTCCGCCCGACGCGCGAACATCCGGCCGGACTTGGCGATATAGCGCATCATGTCGGGGCAGAGTTCGTTGTCCACGGTGTTCCAGACGTTGAATGTTTCGAAGCTGAGAGTTTTGTCGTAATTGATCGCCGCCAGCCCCGCCACGAAGCGGTCCCAGTCCAGTATGCCCATGTACGGGGCCAGGTGCTGATCGCGGGTGCCGTTGTTGTCGTGGACGTGGAACGCCTCGATGCGGTCGCCCAGCTGCACAATGGTGTCGTAAATGTCTTTGCCCGCCAGCAGGATGTGGCCGGTGTCAAGACAGAAACCGAAGCGCTTTTCGCCGGCAATCTCATTGAGCGTGTCTACGTAACGGCAGGCAACGTCAATATCCGAGCAGCACGCGCCGTATATTTTGCCCTTGTAATTGCTGAACATATTTTCCAGGCAGATGATGACGTCGTATTTTTTTGCGGCATCGATCAGCGCAGAATAGCTGCGGATGTTCTGCTCCCACTCGGCTTCCGGACCGAGCCGCGCGGGCAGGCCGTAGAAGAAGGGGTGAACGATCAGCCTCCGGCAGCCGATGAACGCGGTGCACTGTATCGTCCGGATGAGGCAATGGATCAGATAATCGTTGTAATCCGGGAAGGCGGGGTCAACGGGCAGCGCGGACGGGAACGGCGCGTGCGCCTGATAGTTCTCGAGCCCGTACTTTTCAGCGCCCTCTTTCCACGGACGGCAGGATTCCAGCATCGCTTCCTCCGGTCCGTCCAGCAGCGCCGAACGCATGTGCTGGCGTATTTCGTGACCGTGAAAAAGGTGGTCCAGGTTTGCGTCAACCGCGTCGAAACCCGTTTCTTTTATCATGCGGTAAGTGCCTTCGATACCGAGTCTTTCTTCCATTCCGCCGCTTTGTACCGCAATTTTCATGTGTAAATGCACCCCTTTTGTACGTTTTTGTATTGTCCGCTATGCACGTGTGAATGTGTGCGTTTCAGTGGTCACGTTGTCCGGTCCCAGATGCGCGGTCACGGAAAGCAGGCCGCGGCAGGTGGGGACGCCCTCGATGCGGAGCGTCTGCCCGGCCAGCGCTTCGGGAATGTTGGGGGCAACGGTGACCGTGCCGGTCCAGACATTGTCCGAAATGCCGAACAACTCCTCGATGATCAGCTGGATGTACTGGGACGCGGTCCAGCCGTAGCGCTTGACGCCGTGCCCTTCGCCGGTGGAGGGGCTCATGAATTCGGCGTAATTGCCGCTGAATTCCGTGACGGTCTTGTACGCCAGCTCCGCTGCCGGCCCGTTGAGCCCGGACTCCCGCAGCCCGGTGGCAATGATCTCGTTCCGGAAGGTCCAGATATTGCCCGACCAGCTGGTCCAGCCCTGATACACGCCCACGGTCTCCGTATATTCGCGTGATGCCCGTGACGCGGTCACCAGCGCGTATTTGCCGTGCAGATCGAACTGCGCCGGATCTTCCAGCAGTTTTATCAGCGCCGGGATCCGTTCCGATGGCACGATGCCCCGCTTGAACACGTCGAACATCGAGTTATAAATACGGTCCGTGTAGAGCCGGCGCTCTTTCGTCAGATAGGTATAGTAGCCGCCGTCGGCGCGGGAATACAGATACGCGTTGATGATTTCTTTCAGCGATTCGAAGGCCTTGGCCCAGGCCTGCGCTTCGTCATCGCGCCCCAGCTTCTGCGCCAGTTCCCGCAGCACGTCGGCGCCAACGCACACCTGCACGTTCAGATCCACCGGCGCGGAGGTCAACTGCTCCGTCACGTCGCTGGGGTCGGATTCTTCGAATATGCCGCACACCAGCCCCGTAGCTGGGTCGCGCTTCACGTCCGACAGCCACCAGTCGAAGTACCGCGCGAGCATGCCGTAAACGGATTCGATCAGGTCGTTGTCCCTTGACCGCCGGAGCACCTTTAGCGCCGCCTCGAACAGTACCGGGATCGCGCTGAGCTGCTCGTCGTAATTGCCGACCCGGTCCGGCCCCCACAGCGGAATGCGGCCGTTCGGCCTTTGCACGAGAATGAAGTTGCGCAGCACGTTTTCGGCAAATTTCTGATCGATCCATTTGTAGCCGGAGAGGGTGAGGGCGGTGTCGCGCTCCCACCAGCAGTTGCCGTACTGGCCGCCGGGCCCCATGAACGGATACACGAAGCCGAACCGCGGCAGCTCAGGCGAGATGCATTCTTCCAGTACTTTTACCGCGTCGTCAAAAGCTTCCTGGCTTGTTCCGGGCAGTCCTATTCTGATCATTCAATCTAACCTCCGTCCGCTCTGCGTTGTCGTCAATACTTTACTACTTTTCCTTAAGTAATTCAAGGCGAATGCCCGTCTTTTTCATTGGGGCTGCCTCATTTTCATTTTTTGAGCTGTATTTGGTATAAAACAGCCCGAACTTACGAAGTTTAGTACTAGTTTCTCCTTGCTCTCGCTCATTTTCAAAAATGCGAAATTGAAATAATGGTATAAAATAATTAATCTGGATCATATTAATCCTGTCTTTCGGAATGCTCTTGGTATAACTAATTGAATCTAAAGCCATTTAATCCTAATCGCTCAAGATTCGATAGAGCCGGTAATCAAGAGAAGGCGCCAAATCTGGCATTAAATGTTTATAGAATTATATTTTTATCCGATCAGGCAATTAGGTCGGGTGTGCAAATTGCTTTTGAAGGCGCCTTGCATGGTATAAAAGAACAGGAAATAAGCATTTTAATCCAATTCTACCTTACAAACGGATGAGCGCCGCTGGTCGCTTGTCCTGGCCCTGCTACGAAATCCGGAGTGGAGCCTAACTATAATATAAGCTTGCATTTTCCCTATAGGTATTATATAATTATTATGTGTCGGTGCGGGCTGTTTTGGCGCCGCGCCGGGACAGATCATCAGCCGGAGACCGAACTTCAGAATGGCAAACGAAAACGAGTACAATTACAGACGTCAGAATACCGCCGCGGGCACGGGCAGCCGGCCCGGATCGCACCGCAGCGCACTGGAGCAGGAGCGCGGCGGGACCGCGCCAACAAAGACCGCGGGCGCCGTGAGAACGGCTTCGACATCTACTGCCCGCGCCGGCGGGACTGCGCAGACCAGAACGACACGGACGCAGAATGTGGCCGCCGAAAGTGCCGCGGCCAAAGCCGCCGCGGCCCGCAAAGCCGAGCAGGAGAAAAAGCGCAAGATACGGCGCAAGTATATGATCCGGCGGATCGTGGTGTGTGTCATTGTCCTCGCGCTGCTGGCGCTGCTGATATTCGGGATCGTGAAGCTCGTCAAGCGCATCTTCACTCCGAAGCAGGTCGTCAAGAGCCCGGTAGTCACCGCTATCGACTGGGAAGCCGGCAGCGGATTCCCGGACGCGGAACTGTTCCTCTCCGAAACCGGAAAGACCGGGGCGGAGAGCGGCGCGCGGATCGCCCTCGAGACCGACCTGGCGCAGCTCAATTTCAATGTGCTCGGCGTGTATAGAGTGATGCTGCTGTATACGGGCGTTGACGGCAGCGAGACCCGGTACACATCCACCATAAACATAATAGACACCACGCCGCCGCAGGGCGTTGCCGCCCCGGACCTGTGGACGTACGCGGGCAAACCGCTTCCCGTCATCAATTTCATCGAATCCGTTGACGACGCCACCGACGTGGCGGTATCGCTGATCCGCGAGCCCGATTACAACACTATTGGCGTTCAGACCGTCGAGATCCTGCTGGAGGACCGCGGCGGCAACCAGACCAAACTCACCACGCAGCTCACCGTGCTGGAAAAGCCGGCAGACTAATGATAAAAACAGGAGGAATCGCTCATGAGCACTAATAAGAAGGCAAAAACCGGTAACGGCCTTAAGGTCATGATAATCGTAATGCTGGCCATCATAGTCGGCCTGATCGTGATCATTGCCAAAGTGAGTTCCGACAACAAAGTTGATAAAAATTCCGATCAGGTGGTGAATAATCCCACGCGGGTGCCCGACGACAATACCGGCGAGCCCGTTGTCACCGCCGCGCCGGCCACCGGTGATGAGACCAGCACCGGCGCGCCGCAGAACACCGGCGGGCAGCCGACGGAAATTGCCCCCACCGCGGTCCCGGCTACGCCGACGCCCACTCCGGCCGGCGAACTGAAGCTGGTGGACTACACCGGCCATGTGGAGCACCTGTTCACGCACTCGCTGATCGCGTTCCCCGAGCTGGCGTATCCCACCGACTGCTCCGATGTGGACAAAGTCAAAAACACGTACTTCATCGACTGCATCACGGTCAAGGAGTTCAAGCTGATCCTGGAAGCGCTTTACAAAGACGGGTACATGCTGGTCAACCTCAACTATGTATTCGAGATCGACGACAACGGCGTACCGCAGCTCAAGAAATCCTTCAAATTCCCCGAGGGCAAAAAGCCGCTGGTGTTCTCCTTCGATGACACCAACTACTACAGCGCCAAGATGGGTCGCGGCATGATCGACAAACTGATCCTGATCGACGGCAAGGTCGGCACGTACACCAAGCATAAAGACGGCACGGTGGTGCAGGGCTTCGACGAAGAGTACATTCCGATCCTCGACCGGTTCGTGGAGGAGCATCCGGACTTCTCCTTCAACGGCGCCAAAGGCATGATCTGTGTCACCGGTTTTGACGGCATCCTGGGCTACCGCACACAGCGCGTCAGCAGCGGCGACGGCCGCACCGAAGCCGACCGCAAGCGCGAGATCGAAGCGGTGAAGCCCATTATTCAGGCACTGAAAGACACGGGCTGGTACTTTGCCAGCCACTCCTACAAGCACGGCGTGATGGAAAAATACTCCGAGGCGAACATGGAAGACTGTGCCTCCAAATTCTACGATGAAGTCATTCCGCTGATCGGCAAGACACAGATCTACGTGTATCCGTACGGCAGCTGGAAGCGTTCTTCCGACGGCAAGACCTGCCCCGCGGTGCAGCGCGTGCTGAACAATTACGGCTATAAATACTTCTGCAGCGTCGGCGCCAACTGGTACGCCAAGAACCGTTCCGACCTGGGCAGCGTCATACTGCAGGACCGTGCAAATGTTGACGGCACCGCGTTCGTGTGGTTCCAGGATATTTTCAGTAAAGTAGAAGGTACCGATACGCCGCGCTTCCCGAGCATCAACTTCCGTGAGTTTTACGACGATGCCCGCAACATTGACTACGATGATGCCGTGGCGGCGTACAAAGAGTGGAAGGGCAAATAGTCGATTAAATGGTTCATGACATGAGGATCTGTTACGGTCTTGCGGGCGGTGACAATACCGACCGCGCCGGCTGTGCGCCCTCCGCGGTAGCGCTGGGCTTCTTCGACGGAGTGCATCTGGGCCACCGCCGCATACTGGACGCGCTGGTGTCCCGCGGCCGGGAACTGGGTCTCCGGACGTGTGTGTACACGTTCGTGAATCAGCCTGCGAGCGTGTTTGGCGTTGACCGCAAGGCCCGATTGCTCTGCGACAACCGCCTGAAGGCGGAATATATTGCCGAAGCCGGCGTGGACGAGCTGTGCTTCGACTGGTTTGACCTGAAACTCAGCCGACTGGCGCCCGAAGAGTTCGTGCGCAGCGTGCTGGTGGGAAAATTCAACGCGCGGCTGGTCTGCGCGGGGGAGAATTATACTTTCGGTGCGGACGGGCGCGGCGACAGCGCGCTGCTCTCGGCGCTGGGCAGGGTCAACGGGTTCGAGACCCTGATACTGCCCTCGCTCTCCGCGGAGCTGGACGGCGGCAATGTGACAGTGTCCAGTACGGTGCTGCGGCAATTGACCGCGGCCGGCCGGTTCCGGGAATACGAACGCCTGGCGGGGCATCCGTTCCGGCTGGAGGGCACGGTTGTCCACGGCCGCGAAGTGGGACGCACGATCGGATTTCCTACGGCGAACCTGCTGCCCCCGCGCGGGATCGTGCTGCCGGCATGCGGCGTGTATGCCACGCGCACCGCGATACGAGGGACAGACCTGGTTTTTAAAAGCATCACTAACGTGGGCTCCAATCCCACGTTTGCGGATACCGGCGGCGTGACGGTGGAAACGCACCTGCTGGACCACGACGGAGCGCTGTACGGCGCGGAACTGCGGCTGGATTTTCTGGAGCGGCTGCGCGGCGAAAAAGTGTTTTCCGGCCCCGACGCGCTCAGCGCCCAGCTCACGGCGGATGCGTCAAAGCGCGCGCAGATGGACTTATAACGGAGGATAATGGCAATGGGCATATTGACGAAGGCGGCAACACTGCTGGCGGAAAAAGGCTGGGTGGAATTTCCGAACCTGTTCAAAAAACATGGCCTCAAGCTGAATATCGATGACGTGGTGTTCAGGATCGGCAGCCTCGAAGTGCGCTGGTACGGCCTGCTGATCAGCGGTGTGGTGGTGCTGTGCATCTTTCTGGGACTGAAGTCGTGCAAGAAGTACGGCATTGAACCTAACGACCTGCTGGACTACCTGATCTTTTCGCTGCCCGCGGCGGTGATCGGACTCCGGGTGTATTACGTTGCCTTCAATTTCGAGGAGTACCGGGACAATCTATGGGATGTTTTCGCGTTCTGGAAAGGCGGGCTGGCAATTTACGGCGGCATTATCGGTTCGGCGATCGCGGTGCTGATCGTGGCCAAGGTCAAAAAGCAGAAAGTGCTCAAGATCCTCGACTTCCTGATCGGATATATCGCGCTGGGCCAGGCGGTCGGACGCTGGGGCAATTTCTTCAACCAGGAAGCGTTCGGCGGCCCCACCAAAATGCCCTGGGGCATGACCGGCGATAAGATCGAGATCTTCGTCCGTTCGCAGGGCTGGCAGACGGGCACGCTGGTGCATCCCACGTTCCTGTACGAGTCGCTGTGGTGTTTTGTGGTTTTCGCGGTGATAATGCTGTACCGCCGCAGTAAATTTAAGAAGGTTGACGGCGAGTGCCTGGCGCTGTACATGATCCTTTACGGCGTCGAGCGCATGATCGTAGAGGGGCTCCGGACGGACAGCCTGTACATCGGCAAGACCGGGATCCGCGTTTCGCAGCTGCTTTCCGCGATACTGGTGATCGTGGGCATCGCGCTGTTCATCGACTTTAAAGTGCGCTGGAAGAAGGCGGTGTACGAGGGGACCGCGGAAGGTGTTGACGCCGGCGAGAGCGGGTTTGCTGCCGCGCTGGAGGAAATGAAGACCGGCGAGGCTGATGCGGAAGACGCGGAGGCAGTCACCGACGCCGCGGACGATGCCGCGGAGGATGTCGCCGACGCCGTAGAAAAAGCCGAGACCGCCGGTTGACCGCGCCATGGCCCGATTCAGAAAAAGCAATTCACAGATCGTCAATAAAGACGAGCACCGTCTGTTCCGTGAGATATCCGTTACCAAACCGGTGGATTATCTCATGGAATTTGACTATTTTCTGCTGATCATCGCGCTGGCGATCACGGTCATCGGGCTGATCTACCTGGGCAGCGCCATGAGCAATATGTACGCGGACGGCGGCGCGTCGGCAATGAAGTCGCAGATCGTCGGCCTCGTCATCGGCGTGGTCCTGGCGCTGGTGCTGGCGTTTTTTGACTACGACCTGCTGAAAAAGATCACCTGGCCGTTTTTCGCGTTCAACGTGCTGCTGATGCTCAGCGTTTTCACACCGCTCGGCATCGAAGATTACGGCAGCCGGTCCTGGATTGGCATCGGCAGTTTCACGTATCAGCCCTCCGAACTTATGAAGCTGGCAATGGTCCTGGTTATCGCCATCGAACTCGAAAAAGCGCAGGAGGAAGGCTTCAATTTCCGCCGCGTGCTGATCATTTCCGCCGCGTTTCTGGTGCCCCTCGGCCTGATCATCCTGCAGAAGGATATGGGTCAGGCGATGGTGCTGACCTTCGCGTTTTTAATGGTGTTGTTCGTGGGGCGGGCGAAGTGGTGGTATGTGTTGTCCGTGCTCGCGCTGGGCGGGGCGGCAATACCGTTCCTCTGGAAATTCTTCCTCAACGGCACGCGGCGGGCAAGGCTGTTTGCGTTTATTGACCCCGAAAAGTATCCGGATTACTCGCTCCAGCTGATCCGTTCGGAGACGGCGATCGGCTCGGGCGGCCTCACCGGCCAGGGCGTCGGGCAGGGGGCAATGAACAGCGGCAAAAAGATCCTGGTCAAAATGTCCGACTCGATCTTCGCCGTGATCGGCGAGGAGGGCGGCTTTATTATCGCCGCGCTGGTGGTAATATTGTTCGCGATCCTGCTGCTCCGGATGTGCTACATTTCGGCGCGGGCGCGGGACATGTTCGGCAAGTGTGTTGCCGCCGGCATCCTGGCGATGTTCCTGTTCAACATTTTTGAAAATATCGGTATGAATCTGGGCATAATGCCCATCACCGGCCTGCCGCTGCCGTTCATCAGCAAAGGCGGCAGCGCCATGATCACCAACTATATCTGTATCGGTCTGCTTTTGTCCGTGTCGCTGCGGCGGAAACGGGAGTTCTTCGAATAATTGCAAATGGCAAATGGCAAAGGGCAAATGCTGAAAATCGGATGATGGCGCCGTACCTCAACTTAAAACTTAAAACTTATAACTTTAAAAAATTTACTGCGTTTTCGTGCAGTATCAGCCTGCGCTCCTCCGGCGTGAGCGGCAGTTTGTTGAAGCGCTCCATCTCGCCCCGGTGGTTCCACATGGGGGAGTCGGTGCCGAAGAACACGCGGGAGACGCCATGGGCGCGGATGATATTGACCGCCTGTTCCGGCGGCACGAACATCAGCGCGCTGGAGGTGTCAATGTACACCCGGGGGTTGCCGTAATTGACCGCGGCATCCACCCAGTCCCGGTACCCGCCGAGGTGGGCGGCAATTGCCACCAGCTTCGGAAACCGCTCCAGCACACGCGCCAGGCGCTTGGGGCTTGAGAAATCGTACCGGTCGTCGCCGGTGTGGAACAGTATGGGCAGGCGGCCTTCCGCGGCTTCATAGATTGGGAACGCGCGCTCGTCGTCAATGTTGAACTTCTGAAAATCCGGGTGCAGCTTGATCCCGCGCAGCCCCAGCGACAGCATGCGGTCAATTTCCGCCGCCACATCCTCATAGTCCGGATGCAGCGATCCGAAACCGATAAATTCGGGGTGCAGTCCGGCTTCGCGGGCAACGAAATTGTTGATCGACTCCACCTGATGCGCGGTGGTGGCGGTGGAGCACACCAGGTATTTGCTCACGCCGACCGGCCGGCCGTCTTCGAGCAGATATTCGGACGTGCCTTTGTTCTGCATCGGTATATCGTAGAATGCGCCTATGGCGCTTACCGCTTTCTCCTCGATCTTATCGGGGAAGATGTGGCAGTGCATGTTAATGATGTTTTCGCGTTTCCGTCTTGCCATATTGCCCTCAATTCATTTGCCCTTTGCCCATTAATTTGCCATTTGCCATTTGCCATTATATTGTAATTGTCATCCCGTCCTGTGCCGGCGTGACCCCCAGCGGCGCCAGCTTTTTGACCAGTGTTTGATGATCCGTGTGCAGCGTCCGGGCCATGTGGGACGTGTAATAGCGCACATCGGGGGCAAAACAGTCGTATTTCCGGAACATCCGGAGCATCAGTTCCAGCATTTCGATGGTGTTGTGCTCGAAGATGCGCCAGTCGTCCGCTGCCGGCTCGCCGCAGGTGTCTTCCAGGACCAGAACATTGACCGGGAGCGTTTTTATCACGTTCCAGGATTCGGTAGGGATCCACGCACTGTCGCAGCCGTAGTACAGAATGCGACGCTCCGGCTCCGTTTCTTCGATGATGTACAGGCGGGTGGTCTCGGCGCTGTCGTCGGTGGCGTGGTTGCTGCGTAAGGGGCGGACAGCGTAGCTGTCGATGCGGTACGGCTCCGGCATCCGGACAAAAGTTTCGCGGAAGTCGATCTGCGCGGCCTTTTCGGGACCGAGCGTCCGTTCAAGTATGCGCAGACACGCCCGGTCGCCCCATAGCGTGCACGGCCTGCCGAAGCAGAGTTTCTCTACTGTTGCGGGACAAAAGTGGTCCGCGTGGGTATGGGTGACAATGATGTTTCGTACGCCGTCGAACATTTCCGGCCGGCCTGTGCTCCGGGCAAAGTGGAAAATGTGCGGTCCGGGGTCGATCAGCAGATCATCGTTCACTAATGCCGCCGAAAACCGCCGAAACTCTTTGTCCGGTTCGTACGCGTTGATGTCCCAGTCCGCCGCGCCGGTGCCCAAGAATGTCAATTTCATACTGCGCCGCCTCCGCTCTGACCGCCCGATGCGGTCAACGCAGACTATACCACCATTGGACGCCGCCCGTCAATCATTATAGATTTTTACACAAATAGAATTAGGCTTTTATCTTGTGGGAATTAGGCTTTTTCCTTTGTAGAATCAGAGAATGAGAGAATTGAGGTGTCGCCTTCGGAGACGATATCACACGCAAGGAAGTCGCTTCACCGCACCGCTCGTGAGATCCGCGGCCAGCCGGCCGCTCCGTAATTCTCTAATTCCCCAATTGCAATTTCCCGCCGTTTTTGTGTATAATCCGGGGCAGAGGAGGCGATCAGCTTGAAACGAACGAAACCGGTGAAAGTGCTGGCGATTTTATGTGCGGCGATGATGCTGCTCTTCGCGGCGTCGTGCGACAAACTGAAGCAGTTATACAACGGGATCAAAGATGAGATCGACGATCTGGCAAATCAGATCCAGGAAGAAGACGGCAGCGATGCCGGCAAGCGCGGCACGTACGATTTCGTTTCGCATGATATTGACGGAAACGAAGTAAAGTTGGCCGATTTTGCCTCCGCAAAAGTCATAATGCTCAATTACTGGGAGCCTTGGTGCCCGCCCTGCATCCGCGAGCTGCCCGAGCTGGAAAAGCTCTATGAGGCGTACAAGGACAAAGGTCTGGTCATCGTCGGCGTGTTCGAATCCACGGATATGGATGCCGACGCGCGCCGGCTGATCAGCCAGAACGGGCTCACGTACCCGATCGTACGCTACGAAGATGCGCTCAAGAATTACAGCGCCTCCGCGGTGCCCACGACGCTGTTCGTGGACGCGAGCGGCAATCTGCTCGCCAAAGAAGTAGTCGGCGCCAACGACTACGACGGCTGGAAAGCGCTCGTTGACAGCCTGCTGGGCTGAGGCCTGCCATGAAGACGCGGGCGGACCGGAAGCCGGAAGACGGCAATAAAAAGCGGATCGTGCGGATCGTTGTCCCCGCGCTGCTGATCGCGGCGGCGCTGGCGTTGATCGCCGTCGGCATCGCGTCAAAGCAGCTCACCGCCGTCTGGAGCAAGGCGGCCAAACTGTGTCTGGAGTGTGTGGGAATTGGCTAGGGGAAAGTCGCGCAGAACTGAACTCGGGTCTGTCCCCCGTACAAAACACCGCCCTGCAGCGTTTTTTCAGCGTTACCGCCTGGTGTTTCAGGGCCTCGCCGCGCTCATTCAGAACGCAAATTTCAAAGGCTTCTTCACCGGCAAGCCCTTTACCGGCGCCTCCAAAGCCGTGTGCGTGCCCGGACTCAACTGCTACTCCTGCCCCGGCGCAGTCGGCGCGTGCCCGATCGGTTCGCTGCAGAGCTTCCTTAATTCCAAGAAATTCCGGTTTCCGTACTATGTGCTGGGGCTACTGATCTTCTTCGGCGCGCTGCTGGGCCGCGCGGTGTGCGGTTTCCTGTGCCCCTTCGGCCTGCTGCAGGATCTCATCCATAAGATCCCGTTTTTCAAGAAGATCCGCACGTTCAAAGGCGACCGGCTGCTGCGCAAACTGAAATACGCGGTGCTGATCGTGACGGTGATCGTATTGCCGCTCATTTTCAAACTGGTGCCGGTATTCTGCAAATACATCTGTCCGTCGGGGACAATATCCGGCCTGCTCGTGGGCATCGCGGACTCGTCCATTGGCCGGCTGTTCGGTGGTCAATTCATGTGGAAACTCTGCATCCTCGGCATCATCGTGCTGCTCTCGCTCTTGATCTACCGGCCGTTCTGCAAATACCTGTGCCCGCTGGGAGCGTTTTATGCGCCCTTCAACAAGATCTCCGCCGTACGGCTGGACGTGGACAATACCAAATGCGTCTCCTGCGGCGCCTGCGCGAGGGCGTGCGGCATGGGCGTTGACCCCACAATAAGCCCGGACGACACCGAGTGCATCCGCTGCGGCGAGTGTGCGCTCCATTGCCCCCGGTCCGCGATCCGCATCGGTTTCGGCGCGCCGCTAAAGCGCACGATCGCGGACAATGCCGAAGGAAAAGAACCGCTCGGCAGCAAAGTGATCATACTGGGTCCGTCCGGCAGCGGCAAGAGCACGTTCGCCCGCCGGCTGCACGCGCTGACCGGCCTTGCTCTATACCATCTGGACAACATCTGGTGGAGACCCGACCGGACGCACATATCCCGCGAGGAGTTTGACGCGGAACTGGCCAAACTGCTGGAGGGGGAGAAGTGGATCATCGACGGCGACTACAGCCGGACGTACGAGCCCCGGATCGCCGCCTGCGACACCGTGTTTTTACTGGATTACAGCGAGGAGCAGTGCCTGGACGGCATTAAGGCGCGCGTGGGCAAAACGCGGAGCGATATACCCTGGACCGAGCAGGAGCTTGATCCCGAGCTGGTGGAGGACATCCGCAATTACGGCTCGGTCAAACGCCCGGTCCTTTATTCGCTGCTCCGAAAGTATTCGGACAAACGGATCATCGTCTTCAAAACGCGGGCAGAGTCTGAGGATTGGATCTCAAAAGTGTAAACTGATTTTGTATGCGTATTGCTTGACATTTGCAAGCAAAAGATGTATAATATTGTCGAAATCGGAAAGGATGGTGACTATTATGGCAAATACTGCAGCTGTTTATGCACGTATCGATCCCAAATTGAAAAGCGATGCGGAGGAGATCCTATCAGAGCTCGGCTTAACGCCGTCATCTGTCGTGCAGATGCTTTACAGTCAAATCAGGCTTACCAGAAGTGTGCCTTTTGAAATCAAACTGCCTCCGCGGACGCCGGTTTCTGTTGCAGATTTAACGAACGAACAATTATCCGCAGAATTGCAAAAGGGCGTGGATTCGATAAAAGCGGGGAAAGTCCATTCGGCAGAAGAAGTTGACGCTATTTTGCGGAAGGAGTTTGGGATCTGATGGAGAGTTATCAAGTCCTTTATTCTGATGAAGCACTCGATGATCTGCGAGAGATCTACTCTTATATTGCTTTTGTGTTGAAAGAACCGCTCGTAGCGACAAGGCTTATTCAGCGTATACGAAAAGAAATCCAAACGCTTGGCCTTTTTCCGGATAAGTATCACGTTGTGACTATTGAGACAATGCGTTTGCTGGGCATGCGGCAAAAAACGGTCGGTAATTTTGTGATTTTTTATCTGACCGATTACAATAACCGGGCTGTCAACATTGTCCGCGTACTCTACGGAAGACGCAATTTAAACGAGATAATTAAATAGTCCGGTTTGCATATTTAAACTGAAAATGATACAATATTGGACATCCCGGACCGCCCGGAAACGGCCGGCGGACGGGTGTATATGACCGGGGAGGGACCCTTGATATGGCTGAAAAAAACAAGACTTATTACATCACGACACCGATCTATTATCCCAGCGGGAACATGCATATAGGACATTCGTATACGACCGTCGCCGCCGACGCGGAAGCCAGGTACAGACGCCTTAAAGGGTACGACGTGATGTTCCTCACCGGTACGGACGAACACGGGCAGAAGATACAGCGCAAAGCCGCGGAAAAAGGCGTCACGCCGAAGGAGTACGTGGACGAGATCGTTGCCAATACCAAAGAGCTCTGGAAGCTGATGAACGTCACCAACGACCGGTTCATCCGCACCACCGACGATTTTCATGTTGCCGCCGTACAGAAGATATTTAAACGCCTGTACGATCAGGGAGACATATATAAGAGCGAGTACGAGGGCTGGTACTGCACGCCCTGCGAGTCCTTCTGGACTGAGACGCAGCTGGTGGACGGCAAGTGCCCCGACTGCGGCCGCCCCGTGGAGCGCACCCGCGAAGAAAGCTATTTCTTCCGCCTTTCCAAATATCAGCAGCGCATAATCGACTACATCGAGAGCCATCCCGACTTCATACAGCCCGTATCCCGCAAGAACGAGATGCTGAACAACTTCCTGCGGCCCGGACTGGAAGACCTGTGCGTGTCCAGAACGTCCTTCGACTGGGGCATCCCGGTCACCTTCGATCAGAAGCATGTGGTGTACGTGTGGGTGGACGCGCTCTCCAACTACATCACGGCGCTGGGATACGCGAGCGACGACGACAGCGCGTTCAAAAAGTACTGGCCGGCGCAGGTGCATCTGGTGGGCAAAGAGATCGTACGCTTCCATACCATCATCTGGCCCGCGCTGCTGATGGCGCTGGATCTGCCGCTTCCGGAGCAGGTGTACGGGCACGGCTGGCTGCTTATTGACGGCGGCAAGATGTCCAAGTCCAAGGGCAACGTCGTTGACCCCCGCATCCTCTGCGCCAAATACGGCTGCGACGCGATCCGCTATTTCCTGCTGCGCGAAGTGCCCTTCGGCGCGGACGGCGTGTTCACGAACGAAGCGCTGATCGGCCGCATCAACGCGGACCTGGCCAACGACCTGGGCAACCTGGTATCGCGCTCGGTGTCGATGCAGCTCAAATATTTCGGCGGCGTGCAGCCGGCGGACAAGACCTTTGCGGCTCCGGATGAAGAGATCCGCGGTCTTTTTGCGGAGATCTACGCCAACGTGCAGACGCAGATGGACGCGCTCCAGTTCCCCTCGGCGCTCACCGAGATCTGGCGCGGAGTGTCGCGGCTGAATAAGTTCATTGACGAAACGGCGCCGTGGGTACTGGCCAAGACCGCCGATACTTCCGACGCGGACCGGGCGCGGCTCGCGGGCGTGATGTACACGCTGCTGGAAGGCATCCGAATCATATCCATACTGATCGAACCGTTCATGCCCGAGACGCCGGCGAAGATCCGGGCGCAGCTGGGCATTGCCGGCCGGCACGAGCTGACCGCGTGGGAAAGCGCGGCGCAGTGGGGCGTGTACCCCGACGGTACCGCCGTGCAGAAGGGTGAGGCACTGTTCCCGCGCATTGACGCCAAAAAGGAACTGGAAGAGCTGGAGCGGATCCATCAGGAAGCCAAAGCGGCGGCAACGCAGACCGGCGCCCCCGCGAAAGAGGCCGGCGGCAGCGCGGCTCCGGCGGCGGGTGAGGACAACGCCAACCTGATCACCATTGACGACTTCGCCAAAGTGCAGATGAAGGTGGCGGAAGTTATTGCCGCCGAAAAAGTGCCGGATTCGGACAAACTTCTGAAACTCAGGCTGAACGTAGGCGCCGAAACGCGCCAGGTGGTATCCGGCATTGCGAAACAGTACAGCCCGGAAGAAATGGTGGGCAAGAAAGTGATCCTGATCACCAACCTGCAGCCCGCGGTGCTGCGCGGCGTGGAGTCGCAGGGCATGATCCTGGCCGCGACCAAGGGCAAAAAGCTGGTGCTCGTCACCGTGGACGGCGACATTCCGGCGGGCGCGGCGATCAGCTGAGCGCCGATCATTCCGGTTCCGAAACATGATCAGTAAAAACATAGATCGCTCCGCAGCGGGCACGATATCGCGAGGCAGAGGTCTGTCCCCGGTCAAAACGGCGGCAGTACTGGCTGCCTTGCTCGCGTTGTGCGGCGGTATTGCGGGCTGTAATACGACGCCGGCGGGGCCGCGGTTTACGAGCGGACCGCTGCCAACGGCAGATACTGATACAACGGAATTGCCCGCAACTGTGCCTGCCACGGCCGCGCCGACAGAGGCCCCGACGGATACGCCGGTCACCGAAACCCCAACAGCCACGACCGCGCCCGCGGTCAATGGACTGTTCATTGGTTCTGACAACCCTGCCGCGCTGGCGCTCATCGCAGGGCTGGCGGAGCCGGAAAGAGTGATAATGACGCCGGAGCAGATCGCCGCGGACAACGCGCGAATGCTCCGGGAATGCGATAAATTGACCGGCCTCGCCGCAATGCCGGATACATTGTCGCGGGAAGAACTGCAGGCGCGGCTGAACGCCGCGAAACTGCCCGCGCTGCCCAAATACGACAAGACCGGCCGCGCCATCACGCAGGAGGAATTCGACGCGATCTGTGAATTGCGGGATATTGACGCCGTACCGGGGCAAAACCCGGTGCGATACGGCATCGTCGTGAAGCGCGCGGACCTGCGGCGGCTGCCTTCCGAACTGAGTTTTTACAATGCGCCGGACAACCCCCTCGACCGCATCCAGGAGACCGAACTGTACGTGGGTATGCCGCTCCGGGTGCTGTGGCGCACCGCGGACAACGCATACTATTTCGTGGCCTCGTACTATTATTCCGGCTGGACGCGGGCGGACAACGTAGCGCTCTGCGCCACGGAAGCGGAATGGCAGGAATTCGCGGCGCCGGAGCGTTTCGCGGTGATCACCGATGCGCTGCTCGGGCCGGACAACGCAGGCGGCGAATATCTGGACATGGGCGTTAAGCTGCCGCTGCGCACCGCTGCGGAAAGCGCTGACGACGGCCTGACCGTGTGGCAGCCGGTGCGGAACGGCGCCGGAATGCTGGAAAAGCGGGAATTGACGCTGCCGCGGGCCTCCGCGCATGAAGGATATCTGACGTTCACTTACGCCAACTTCATCGCACAGGCCTTCAAGTATGAAGGTACAATGTACGGCTGGGGCGGGCTGGACAACGGAGTTGACTGCTCCTCCTTCGTGGCGAGCGTGCTCCGCGCATTCGGGTTCTACGTGCCCCGGGATACGTCGGATCAGCGCACCGCGGTGGGCGATTCGCGGGATGCGGCCGTTCTGACCGACGCGGAAAAGCTGGCGTTGTGCGCCGAACTGTGGCAGCGCGGCCCGGTGGTCGTTTATTCGAAAATACATACGCTGTTCTACTTAGGCGAGCAGGACGGCCGGGCGGTGTACATCCACGCGCCGGGCGCCGGCAAAAAAGTCGGGATCGCGTACGACCGTACACTGGAAGATATAATATACATTTGCGGTATTTACGGGGAGAATCTATCATGAACGAATTGTCGAAAATCATTCTGGTGATTACACTGCTGGCGGTGATCATAGGCATGAGCCTGCTGGCCAATCAGGCGGGCAAAGTTTCCGCGAGCGGCGGGAGTCCTTCGCTGGTGCGGTCCGCGCTGGAGCTGGTGATCGGGGAGGAAGATACGCTCACGCTCAAAAATGATCCGGGCGATGTGAGCTGGACGTCCTCCGACACTGGCGTGGTGAGCGTTGACAACGGCGGCAATGTGAAAGGTATTGCCGCCGGTACGGCGGAGATCACCGCGGCCTGGGACGGCGGCAGCGAAGTCTGCAAAGTGTTTGTGGCGGAGAAAGAATTCAGCTTCGACGACAACATCCTGATCTCGATCTTCTGGCCGCCCACGCACGATTACATCAACGACGAACAGTACAAATACATGGCGGATGCGGAGATCGACTGGGTCATGGGTTCCGGCGACAACATGGGCAGCAAGGAAGACCAGCTTAAGATGCTGGAGCTTTGCTACAAATACGGCATCCACATGACCGTGGGCGACAGCCGGTTCGGCGGCAATCTGCTCAGCATGTCCGACAAACAGATCGCCGCGCTGGTGGCGGAATACCGCAACGTGCCCGGCGCCAACGGCTACTACATGCTGGACGAGCCCTTCAATCCCAACGAGTTTATTAACGCGTACCGGGCGCTGGTGGCGCTGGATCCGAATTCGTACATGCACCTGAATTTCCTGCCGTACGGTGCGTACAGCTCGCTGGAGATGTACAAGGCGCAGATGGACGACTGGCTCAAATTGTGCGCCTCCACCGGCGTGAAGCAGCAGTACCTGATGTTCGACATGTATCCGTTTTCACTGCAGGCGGGGTCCTTCAATGCGGATATGTTCTACAACAACCTGAACGCGGTGCGCGAAGTGGGTCTGGCCAACGGCGTAAAGACCGCCGATTACATTCAGTCGGTGGAGCAGAGCGTGGCGTTCCGTTCCATGAACGAAGATGAGACGCGCTTCGAGATCAATCTGTCGCTGGCGTTCGGGCTGAAGCAGCTTTCCTACTTTACCTGGTTCACGCCGTACAACCGTTCCGAGCCTTTTGCGGACGGCATCATCAGCTACACCGGCGTGCCGAATCCCAAGTACGAATTCATCTGCCGCCTCAACAAAGAAGTGCACAATATCGGCCCGGTGCTGGCGAAACTGGACAGCTTAGAGGTGTACGTGAGCCGTTCGGCCGTTACGACCTCTGTGCCGGTGATCCCCGACGACTTCTTCGTGCACAGCGCCGAGACCAAAAAGAACTTTACTGTTTCGTACATGCGCGACCGGGAGAGCGGCCGCAACTACTGCATGGTGGTCAACAACAACTTCAGCAAACCGGTGGAATTCCGACTGCAGTTTGACTCCGCGATCACGTCGCTGGAGTACATTTCGGAGGCGGACGGCAATGTGTACAGCCAGGCGCTGGGCGCGGACAACATTGCCGCCTTCGAACTCAAAGCCGGCGGCGCGCGGCTGTTCCGGCTGCCGGAGAGTTTTGACTTCGCCGAAAAGCGCAAATGGGTGCCGCAGACCGGCGAGAACCTGGCGCTGCACGCGCAGGTGTACTGCGATTCTTCGCTGGGCTCCGGCGGCTGGTATATGTCCGGCCTCAATGACGGCCAGCGCTTCTCCAACAAGAGCATTAAAGGCTGGCAGTCCGTGAAGGGCGCGGAGCAGGGCTTGATAACGCTGGATTTCGGTCAGGATGTGACGTTCAACCGGATCGATCTGTTCCCCGCGGGCGATGACGTGGATTACGGCGAGGATATGCCGAAAAAGTTCGAAGTCGCCGTCTCCCGCGACGGGGAGAACTGGTATAAACTGGCCTCTGCGCAAGATTTCAAGATGGTGGGCCTCAACGTGCCGTCGCTGCAATTTAGCGCGGTCTCGGCGCGGTTCGTTCGCATACTTATTAGCGAATTCAACGGGGATAAGGTGCGGCTCGCCGAGATCGAGGTGTACGACGATGACGGCAGCGTGGGCGACGCGGTCTCGATACAGGATGTCGTGGTCGTGCCCCGGGGCAGCGTGGTCAATAAATATAAAGCAGGCGGCAACATTGCCCGCTCCAAAACAGTGATCACATCTTCGTATCCGGACGGCGGCTCGTACAAGAGCTGGGGCTGGTGGCCGGATTTCCTGGTGGACGGCAATTACGCCAGCGGCTGGACGTCGGACGTGAAGCGGCATATGGACAGCGCCAACAATACGGAGTACGCCATCGTTGACCTCGGCGATCCGTACGCGATAAGCGAGATCCGCCTGATCCCGCTGGGCTGCTGGCCGGTGGATTTCACGTTGTCCGTTTCGAGCGACCGGAAAAACTGGCAGACCGTGGCTACCGAGACCAAGGCGAAAGAATGTAAAGACGAATATAACTGTAACGCAGGCGGCGTGGTTGGACGCTACGTGATGGTGCGGGCCACGAAACTGCGGGGCACCTCCGCGGACGGCTTCATGCTGCAGCTGGGCGAGCTGGAGGTGTACGGCACTCCGGTCAAAGACGCGGATGAAGCCCGCGCGCTGATGGATGAGTTCCTGAAGGCGGGCGGCAATTCGAACAGCGAAAATTATAAAAACGCGGCGGCACTGCTGGACAACGAAAACGCCACCCAGTCGCAGCTGGACGCGGCGCTGGTCGCCATGCTGGCCGAAGTGGGCAAAACGCTGGCGGAGCCGGAACAGAAGCAGCAGGATCCGTCGGTGTACAAGTTTGAGTACGTGGAAAATGTCGGCGATATTGCCGCCTCCACGCCCTGTCCGACGCGGGAACCCGGCAGCACGCCGGAGAGCAGCGGCAACAACAAAAACGACAAAGCCGCGCGCAACGCCGCGATCATTGCCGCCGGCGCAGTGGCCGCGACGGCCGCGGCTATTGCCGTAACGGCCGCGGTAAAGTCAAAGAAACGTAAAACGGAGTGATTTTATGGGCAGGATCATCGTTCTGGACGAACTCACCGCGTCGCAGATCGCGGCGGGCGAGGTCATAGAGAGACCGGCTTCAGTGGTGAAGGAGACGGTGGAAAACTCGGTCGACGCGGGGGCAACTTCTGTCACGGTCGAGATCCGCTCCGGCGGCATCAAGTATATCCGCGTCACGGACAACGGCTCCGGTTTCGAACCGGATGATGCCGTCATTGCCTTCGACAAGCACGCCACCAGCAAGATCCGTTCGGGTGAAGACCTGATGTCGGTATCTACGCTGGGGTTCCGCGGTGAAGCATTGGCGTCGATCGCGGCCGTGGCGGACGTGGAACTGCTCAGCCGCACCGAAAGCGAAGAGCAGGGAGTATATGTGCATATTCGTGGCGGCGACGTGCTGGAGTGTTCGCGGCGCGGCAGTCCCAAAGGCACGGTGCTGACGGTCCGGGATCTGTTCTACAATGTGCCGGCGCGCTATAAATTCTTAAAAAAAGACCAGACTGAGGCGGCATATGTGGCGGAAACGGTACAAATGCTGGCGCTGGCCAATCCGGACGTGGCGTTCCGGCTGATCTCAGGCGGGCAGGAGCTGCTGCGCACGCCCGGGAGCGGGCTGGAAGCAGCGGTGTTCAGCATTTTCGGACGGGAGGCAATGAAAGACCTGCTGCCGGTGGCGTACACCGACGGGGAGAACACGGTCAAAGGCTTCACCGGCGTTCGCGACTGTATTTTCGGCACCCGTGGACGTCAATTCTTTTTCGTCAACGGCCGCTCGGTCAAAAGCCGCCTGCTGGCCTCCGCGCTGGACGAAGCGTACAGCACGGTCACGATGAAGCACCGCTTTCCGATGTGCGTGCTGAACGTGTCTGTCCCGTTGTCCAAACTTGACGTCAACGTCCATCCGGCCAAGACCGAAGTCCGCTTCGCCTCGGAGCGCGCGGTGTTCGGCGCGGTGCTGACGGCGGTCATAAACGCGCTGTTGTCCGAGAACCGCAGCGCCCCGGAGCCTGCGGAAAACCGCGTTTTCAGCAGGCCGGTTGTGGAAAACCCTGTGGAAAACCGGCGGGAAACGTGGAAAACCCCGGTCGTTCCTGTCGAAAACCGGCCGGTGGAGCTGGAAATACCGCCGCAGACGGCAGATGTTACGCCGCGGCTGCCGGATATCCCGCCGAGGCAGTTCGGCCAGACGCCGGCACAGCCGAATACGCTGCCGACCGCACCGGAAACACCGGCTGCCGGTACGGTGTATGAGCGTGTTGACCCCGCGCCGTACGAGGTGGCGGACAACAAAACCGAAACGGGCGTTTATGAACAGGCGGGTATTGCCCCGTCTGTCGAAGGACCCACGGCTGCGGACGTTCCCGCGACCGGCACGTACAACGAGACCGACGTGTATACCCGCGGCCGGATAATCGGCCAGTATTTAAAAACATACATCCTGCTGGAGATCGACGGCGAACTGGCTGTCATAGATCAGCATGCGGCCCACGAGCGCATCAAATACGAGGCGATCTGTGCGGCAATGGACCGCGCGGACGCGGCGCTGCCCGTCAGCCCGATGCTGATTCCGGCGACGGTGCGGCTCACCGCGGCGGAAAAACTGTGGCTTAATGACAATATTGACAGCTTCACCGCGGCGGGATTCGAGATCGACGATTTCGGGCCGGATACCGTGATCGTGCGGGCGGTGCCGTCGGCGTTGTCCGAAGCGGACCCGGAAGAGATGCTGCTGGAAGGGATACGGGCGGCAATGTCCGCCAAAGGTCCGTCACAGGAAGTTTTCCGCACCGAGGCGCTCGATACGATGGCCTGCAAGGCGGCGATCAAGGCCAACCACGCTCTTACTTTCGACGAGATCCGCGGCCTGCTGGCGTCCCTGGCGAACCTGAAAAACTCCGCCACCTGTCCGCACGGCCGCCCCATCGTGATACGCATAAAATCCCACGAACTGGAAAAGAGGTTCAAGCGATGCCTTTGATCCCGGAACTCAAAACTCGGGAGCGGCAGCCGGATAACGGGCTTCCGCACGTTTTGTGCATCGCGGGTCCCACGGCCAGCGGTAAAACTTCGCTGGCTGTCGAGGCCGCGCAGCTGCTGGGCGGCGAGATCATTTCCGCGGATTCCATGCAGATCTACAAGTATATGGATATCGGCACCGCCAAGCCAACGGCGGCGGAGCAGGGGGGGATCCCGCACCACCTTATCGATTTTCTGGAGCCCTCGGAGGAATACAGCGTGGTGCAGTACGTTGAGGCGGCCAAAGCGCTGATCACGGATATCTCGCACCGCGGCCGGGTCCCCATTATCGCGGGCGGCACCGGGCAATACATCAGCGCGCTGGTGGATAATCTGGATTTCGACCGGTCCGAGCCGGATCCGGCAATAAAAGCAGAAGTGGAAGCGCAGCTCGCGGAGCGGGGGAGAGATCACATTCACGCGCGGCTCGCGGAACTGGATCCGGACGCCGCGGAACAGATCCACCCCAACAACGTTAAACGCGTTGTACGGGCGCTGGAGATGCGGCTCACTACGGGGCTTACTCTGACCGAGCGCAACGCAAACTCGCGTAAGAGACCCGTTTTTGCGCGTTACAGCGTGTTTGGGATCGACGTTGACCGCACGGAACTGTATGCGCGCATCGACCGGCGCGTTGACGCCATGATCGCCGCGGGACTGGAAGCCGAAGCGCGCTTCGTGGCGACGCTGCATCCCGGCCGCACGGCCTCCCAGGCGATCGGTTACAAAGAATTCGCGCCGTACTTTGCCGGCGAAGCGACGCTCGGCGAAGTGACGGAACTGATCAAGAAAAACTCCCGCAATTACGCGAAGCGCCAGCTCACCTGGTTCCGGAGACCGGACTGGGTCAACTGGCGCACCGCCGACGATATTTTATCTGTTTTAGCGCGTTATCCCAGTGTCACATCCACGTCGTAATAGCTGCCGCTCCAGTGTCCGAAATGCGAGCTCGTCAGCCGGTATATCCGGATCGTGACCGTGTCGCCCGCGCTGCACTGATTCTTCAGCGCCACCAGGTCTTCCGCCTCGCGCACTTCCGTGCCGTTGAACGCCACGATGATGTCATCGGCGGCAATGCCCGCCTTCGCCGCGGGACTGTCCGCGATCACCGAACTCACCAGCAGACCGCCGGGATAGCCCAGTCTCTCGAGATACGCGGCGGAGTAGTCGCTGTTCAGTTCGACGCCCAGGTATGCGGTCTTGACGCTGCCGTTTTTGATGATGTCGGTGCAGATGCGGACAACGTCGTTGACCGGTATCGCGAAACCCATGCCCTCGTATCCTTCCACGCTGACTTTCGCGCTGTTGATGCCGATCAGGCAGCCGCTTTCGTCCGTGGGCGCACCGCCGGAGTTGCCCGGGTTGATGGCTGCGTCGGTCTGGATGAGTTTCAGCGATTTATACGTGGTGTCGATCTGTATCGAGCGGTTTAGGCCGCTGATGATGCCCTGACTCACCGAGCCCAGGAACTGGAGACCGCCCGGATTGCCGATCGCCACCGCCGTATCGCCGACATTTATTTTGTCCGAATCGCCGAGTTCGATGGGCGTAAGTCCGGTCTTATCGATCTTGACCACCGCCAGGTCCGCGCCCTGGTCGTAGCCGATGACCACGCCCGGGATCGCCGTATCGGGGTCGGTGTAAAGGAATATGTTGAGCGTAGCGTTCGGGTTGGTCTCGCCCGCGCCGGTCAATACCGCACTGATCACATGATAGTTTGTGATAATATATCCGTCGTCCGAAAAGATGACGCCCGAGCCCTCGCCGCCGGACACGGTGGTGCCGTAGCGGTACGAGGTGGAAGTGACTTTGACTTCGATGCCCACGACCGACGGGAGCACCTTGGCGGCGACTGCGGTGGCCGGGGAGGTGACGCCGTCAACGACTATGCTTACCTGAGAATCTGACCCGGGGACAGAGGTCTGCGAAGTACCGACGCCGGACAACCCCGTATCGGTGGCGGCCGGTTCGGCGGTGCCGGCAATAAGCGTATTGCCGTTTTTTTGTTTATCCAGTACGAGCAGTTTATAGCCGGCCAGACAGATCAGGCCGCTCAGCAGGCTGCAGACCAGACAGAGCGCGATCACCGCCGGAATGCTCATCCGGCCCCGCGTGCGTTTGGAATCGGCGGCGCTGTTAGCGCCGGCGGATGCCGTGGTGCCCGCTGCCGGTACGGCGGTGCTGCGCGGGACGTAATTGCCGCCGATGTATGTATCCGTGTGGTTGCGGCGGGTCTCGGTGACAACGTACGTGCTCACCTGCGGCGCGGTGCTCTCCGAAGGCGTTTCCACCGGTGTGTCCACCGGCGGGTAGCTTGCGCGGCCGTTCTCGTTTATTGTCAGATCGCTGTCGAGATTCAGATCCAAATCATCGTTTTCGCTCATAATAATAGTCTCACTTTCGCCATACTGCAGAGCCGTTCTCCCGAACTCCGGAATCATTATAACCCCGGTTTGTGGCAAAAATGAGACAATAAAAGGTAATTAATATGATTAATCCGCAACTGTTTTTCAACGGCGGTCAGTCAGCGGCCGTTTTCGCGCAAATACCGGCAAGCTGCGGTGGCGGCAACGGCGCCGTCTGCCGCGGCGGTGGTCAATTGCCGCACCGACTTGGTGCGCACGTCCCCGGCGGCAAACACCCCGGGCACCCCGGTGCAGGTGTCTTCGCCGGCTACGATATAGCCTCTTCCGTCCAGCTCCAGCATCCCGCTGAACAGCGCAGTGGCGGGGATCTGACCCACGGCCACGAACAGCGCCGCGACATCCAGTGCGCGGACGGCGCCGGTGAGGGTATCGGTCACGTTGACGCCGGTGAGTTCGCCGGCGCCCTTCAGTTCCGTGACCCGCGCGTTCAGTACCAATTCCACGTTGGGCAGCGCTTTAAGCATATCCACGTTGCGCTGCTCCGCGCGGAACTGGTCGCGACGGTGGACAATGTACACCTTCCGGCACAGCCCCGCCAGAAAAACCGCGTCCTGGCACGCCGTATCGCCGCCGCCGGCGACCGCCACGTCGCGCCCCTTAAAGAACGCCCCGTCGCACAGCGCACAATACGAAACGCCGCTGCCCGTAAGTTCTTCTTCACGTTCCAGTCCCAGTTTGCGGTGACTGGCGCCGGTGGCAGCGATCAGCGCTCCCGCGGTAAAATCACCGTACTCAGTCTGAACTGTAAACGTGCCGTCCGGCGCCTTCGAAACGCCGGTCACCGCCGCCAGTTCCGTCACCGCGCCCAGCGCTTCCGCCTGGGTCAGCAGGGAGTCTGCGAACGCGTTGCCCGATACGGATGCGATGCCCGGATAGTTTTCCACCAGGGGCGAATATACGATCTGACCGCCGAAATTTTCCTGTTCGATCAGCAGCACGGACTTGCCGGCGCGGCGGGCGTATATTGACGCAGTGAGGCCGGCAGTGCCGGCCCCGATAATAATAATGTCGTAATACATCGGATGATCCTCTGATCGCGCTCAGCCCTGGGCGAAGCGGCGGATGTTGGAAGCGTTGACGAACTTTTCGGTGTTGGCGCCTTCCACCACGATGAGGGTGGGAGCCTGTTTGACTTCGTACTTGGCGGTGAGTTCCGGATTGTCCTCGGCGTCCACAACTTCGTACTTGATCCCCGCGTTGTCCAGGATCGTCTTGGCCATGCGGCAGTTGGGGCAGGTCTTGGTGGTGAACAGCAGGAGCTTTCTGCCTTCGCCCACGGCTTTGCGCGCGGTCTCCACGGCGTTTTCCATGGCGGTCTGCACTGCGGCAGTGTTGTCGGTGACAACTTTATCCGTATCGACTTCGGCGCCGCAGCACTCCGCGCCGTCAACGATGACCGTGCCGTTCCGC
>JAFZSK010000052.1 GCA_017620915.1 Clostridia bacterium
GGTCTTATTCTTTTGCGACGAATTGCCGCCGTTCTCATCATCCACCGGCACCCCCGCCTTGGCGTCCGACGTGAACGCGAAGGTGAAGCGCGCGCCCGGCGCCGCGTCGCCCTCGGTGTAGAGGGTCATGATGTCGCCGTCGGTGAGGTTGTTGTCGCACCACTTGAAGCCGAAGCAGAGGGGCTCTGCCGTGTTGTCCAGGCCCAGGGCCGCGCGGGGCACGCTGAGCTGGAGGATGTTGCCGCTGACTTTGTACGCGGCCTCGCCGGTCTGCTCCCAGTTCCAGCCGCCGAGGCTCTTTTCCACGGTCATCGTGCCGCCGGGAGAGGTGCGGTTGATGATGTACTCAAACTCTTCCCAGTCCGTCGAATCCGCCGTCGCCGCGCCGGTGTCCAGCAGGAGCATCATCCAGTTGGCGTCCGTTGACGGCGTGATGGGGTCAACGGTCTCCACGTAGAAGTAGATATTGTCATCGTCAAAGGAGACTTTCGCGGTCTTGAAGTCGTTGCGGACCGGATCGCCGGTGTACTTCACGCCCCAAGTCTTGATGTCGCGCGCGTACGTGTTCTTAGTATAGTGGTTGTAGGTGACAATGCCCGCGTCGTTCCACTGCTCGCTGCCGCCCGCGATGTCAATGGTCTTGGCCACCGTCTGCACGTTGACCGGCGACACGCCTTTGAAGCGGCGGATATTGGCCACCAGCTGGTAGTAATAGTAGTCCTTCAGCGCGCCTTTGCTGGGCTCGCAGTCGCGGGAGTTCTCGTCGTTGAACTGGTCCGGGAACGCGTTTTTGACGCCGCACCACTCATCGTAGCGGCCCATGATCCACTCATTCCAGCCCGTCACGAAAATGATCTCGGGGTCAACGGAGATCGCGTAATCCCACTGCTCCTGGAAGTTGAGGCCGTAGAACGAAACATTTTCGATGTTTTTGTCAACGGTGACCGTCTGGCCCCGGTACTCGTAAGTGTAGTTGAAATCCGCGTTGCGCGTGTAGCTGCGGCCCATGTTGTGGTCGCCGTTCTGCGCGGAAAGCTGCATCTTTTTCCAGTCGGCGTTCATGCAGACGCCCACGGTGGTCATTTCCACTGTGCCGTCGGCGTTCTTATACAGCGCCTGCGGATTGATATGCAGCCAGCCCCAGTAGTCGTCGCTCATATCGCCTTCAAAGTAGGAGGGCTGACCGGCGCGCCAGGTGAAGAACTGGTATATTTCTTCTTCCAGGATGTCTTTGTGGTTGAGGCCGCTGCTCGGGCACATTACCAGCGGCTTGCCTTCCCAGTAGAACCACTGATCCTGGTATTTGCCGTCGCGGTAGATGGCGTTGTACACCTGCTTCAGCGAGGACGGTGTGTTGGTGTCGTTCCACCAGAACTGCATCATGAAACCGATCTGCGGCGTGTTGATGCCCTGCTCCCGGCTTCCGCCCAGACTTCCAGCAGATTCAGATACGCGTCTTCCCAGGTGAAGTCGCCGTTGGTGCAGTCGAACAGCACGAAGTCAACGCCCGCGTCCGCCAGCAGCTCCGCGTGCTTGCGCAGCACGTATTTGTCCGCTTCGGTGTAATAGCCGTATATCGGCTCGTTCCAGAAATAGGAGCCCACCGTGTTGGTCTTCCAGATCTTGTGCTTGTAATCGTGCAGCGCGTCGGGGTTTTCCAGAATGATGTTGTTGACGTTGACCGCCTTGCTGGCCATATTGCCCTTGTGCCAGGTCCAGTAGAAGATGCCTACGACTTTATTGTTCTTGGCGCCCACCTGCTGATAGCCCGGCATCGTACGGCCCAGACCGTCTACGGCGCTCCACTGCGTGGGATCGATGCCCAGCTGCACCACCGGCGAATCCTCCGGGTAGGTGTATGCTTCCGGCGCCTTGTGGTACGGATAGTTTTTATTGGCGGACACTTTGGTGAACGGATCGTCCCCCGGCTCTGCCAGCGTGATCGTGCCTTTCGGCGCGCCGCTCACCGTGTAGCCGCCGGCATACACCTGTAGCCCGGTCTTGGCCTTTTTTTCCAGCTTGAATCCGGCTTTGCCTTTTCCGGTGTCCGATTCGGTGAAGTCCAGCTGCGCCAGGTATTCGCCCGCCGGGAAATTGCCCGTGAGCGTCACTTCTTCGCCGCTGCCCCAGTTGGCCAGGTCCATCCGCGCCAGCGCCGTGCCTTTCGCGCTGTCAATTACATTCTGGTCCCACACATACAGGGACAACACGGCTTTCTTTCCGTCGCCCGCCGCGCTCATCGTGAACGTCAACGCCGTAAACGCCGCCTTCGTATTGAACTGCACCGCTACGCTCTCGCCGGGGCCAACGGTCGCCGACGACGAACCGCCGCCGTTGCTGAGCGAATAGCTGTCCGCCGCGGCCACCGCGCGTCCGGGTCGGATGCCGGCGCTCATGCAGCCCGCCAGCAGTACTGCCGCCAGTACCAGCGCCGCGATCTGTCTCGCCATTGTTGCTTTTGCTTTCATGGTCTACCTCCCTCGGGCGCTTACAGCCCGTGTTTTACGATCCGTTCTGTGTCGGACGCGATAACAAGTTCTTCGTTGGTGGGTATCACGTACACCAGGACTTTGGAGTCCGGCGCGGAGATGCAGACGTTATCGTTCTGCTTTTTGGTGCGTTCGTTGACTTCCGCGTCCAGCTTGATGCCGAGCCAGTCCAGGTCGCGCATTGCCGCCGCCCGGATCTCGTCCCGGTTTTCGCCGATGCCCGCGGTGAATACTACCGCATCGAGGCCGTTCATTGCCGCCGCGTAGCCGCCGATGAATTTTTTGATCTGGTATGTGAGGATGTTGACGGCGAGCGCCGCGCGTTTGTGTCCCGCTTTCACCGCTTCGCCCAGGTCGCGGCAGTCCGGGGACAATCCGGAAACGCCCAGCAGCCCGCATTCCTTGTTCATGAAGTTGCTCATTTCATCCGGCGTGAAGCCTTCCTTCGCCATGATGAACGGCACGATAGCGGGGTCAATGCCTCCGCACCGCGTGCCCATCTCCAGCCCGTCCAGCGGCGTGAAGCCCATGGAAGTGTCAATGACTTTGCCGTCCTTCACCGCGGAGATCGAAGAACCGTTGCCCAGGTGGCACGTTACGATCTTCGAGCCTTCCGTTCGACCCAGTATCTTGCACATCTCCCCCGCTACGTACCGGTGCGAGGTGCCGTGGGCGCCGTACCGCCGGATCTGGTACTGCTGCGCCATTTCGTAGGGGATCGGGTAGGTGTACGCGTAGTCCGGCATGGTCTGATGGAACGCGGTGTCGAACACCAGCACCTGCGGCGTATCGGGCATGGCGGCAATACACCCCCTGATCCCCATCAGATGCGCCCCGGTGTGGAGCGGCGCCAGGTCGCGGCAAAGCTCGAGTTTGTCAATTACTTCATCCGTCACACGCACGGATTCGCTGAAATACGCGCCGCCGTGCACTATGCGGTGTCCGACCGCCTCTATCTCGCTCATATCCTTTATGCACCCGACCGCGGGATCCGTGAGCACGCGGATCAGCACCTTCGTGGCTTCCGTGTGGTCGTGCATCTCCACCGACTCTTTATAGTCCGGCCGCCCGCTGATCTTGTGGGTGATCTCGCCGCCGATGCCGATGCGTTCGCATATGCCTTTGGCCAGAACGGAGTTGTCCGACGTGTCGAACAGCTGATATTTGAGCGAGGAGCTCCCCGCGTTGACAACAAGTACCTTCATACCTCGACCTCTTTTTCTTTGTTTATTTATAACTGTTTGCTTTTTTATTTTGCGCATATTGATCTGTTTACCGCTGCCTTTGCCGCTGCTATCGTCGACTCGGTCAACGATCCGCCTTTCACTACTTTTTATTATAACATAGCCGGCGGGGATTGGTCAAACCAGGCGACTTTACTCACTCAGTTTTATCCGTACTATCGTCTTTTTCATTTAAATCTCTCCTTTCTCTTTTTTTGAGCCTTGTTTGGTATAAACAGCCCGAACTTGCTTGGTTTAATACCAGTTTTTCTTTGCTCTCGCTCATTTTCAAAAACGCAAAACTCATATTATGGTATAAAATCATTGGCTTGGATTAAAATAATCCTGCCTTTTGCTGTTCTCGTGGCATAAAAACTTTAATCTAATGATATTTTGTCCTAAACGAACCAGATACGATAGAGCCGGTAACCAGGAGAAGGCGCCCAATCTAGTATAAAATGATCTTATAGTTATAGTTTTGTCCAGAAAATGAAAAACCAAAACTCATAAACTGCTCGAGAAGGCGCCCGGCATGGTATAATAGAACAAGAAAAATGCATTTTTGTCCAAATCCACATGCCGAATAAGCGAGCGTCCTCGGTCGTGCGGCTTGCCACCGCGGCGCTTCTGTGCTATAATTGACCGCACAAAACCACGCAAAAGCAAGGGGAAATACGGGCAATGGAATACATCAGATTTGACGCCTCGAGAGCGTCGGAATTTGTTAAAGAATATGAGCTGGCGGCGTTGCAGCCGGCGGTCAACGCGGCGCACGCCACACTTCACGGCAAGACCGGCGCGGGAGCGGATTTCACCGGCTGGGTGGATCTGCCGCTCATGTACGACCGCGCGGAGTTTGCGCGCGTTAAAGAGTGCGCCGCGCGGATCCGCGAAGACTCGGACGTGTTGATCGTCGTGGGCATCGGCGGCTCGTACCTGGGCGCAAAAGCGGTGATCGAGGCGTTGTGCCCGTCGTTTTATAATATAGAGCGCATTGCCGCCGCGAAAGCGCACGCCGGAGACCGCAAGAACGGCAAAAACCGCGGCAAAGGCGTGGCGGTGCTGTTTGCAGGCAATTCCATCAGCGCCTCGTATCTCGCCGATCTGACGGAACTGATCGACGATCTGGACGTGTCGGTCAACGTTATTTCCAAATCCGGCACCACCACCGAACCCGCCATCGCGTTCCGCGTGCTGAAAGCGCACATGGAGGCTAAATACGGCAAAGCCGGCGCCGCGAAGCGCATCTACGCCACCACCGACAAGGCCCGCGGCGCGCTGCGCCAGATGGCGACGGAAGAGGGCTACGAGACCTTCGTGATACCCGATGATGTGGGCGGAAGGTATTCGGTGTTGACGCCGGTGGGGCTGCTGCCCGTTGCCGCCGCCGGGATCGATCCCGACAAACTGCTGGCCGGCGCCGGCGCGGCGCACGCGCGGTATATTGACCCCGACCTCGCCAAAAACGACTGCTACACCTACGCCGCCGCCCGCAACGCGCTCCTCGCCAAGGGCAAACTCATTGAAATCCTGGTCAATTACGAGCCCGCGCTCCATTACCTCACCGAATGGTGGAAGCAGCTGTACGGCGAAAGCGAAGGCAAGGACGGCAAAGGGCTGTTCCCCGCGGGCGTTGACTTCTCCACCGATCTGCATTCGATGGGACAATACATTCAGGACGGCCGCCGCGCGCTGTTTGAGACGGTGCTGCTGGTGGATGCCCCGATCCGCTCGCTCACGATCGCGCCCGACGCCGCAAACCTGGACGGGCTCAACTATCTGGCGGGCATGGACGTGGACTACGTAAACAAACAGGCCGCGGAAGGCACCTACCTCGCCCACAAGGACGGCGGCGTGCCCAACCTGTTCCTGCATCTGCCGGCGCTGGATGAATACAGTCTCGGCCAGGCCATCTATTTCTTTGAAAAAGCCTGCGGCATCAGCGGCTACCTGCTGGGCGTGAACCCGTTCAACCAGCCCGGCGTTGAGGCATACAAAAAGAATATGTTCCGGCTGCTGGGCAAGCCCGGATATTGAGGATAGACAATATGGACAACGCAAACGAAAACCGGGCGCCCGCCATCAACAGCGCGGCCGCCGTCGCGATCATCCGCAACATTTCCAAATATTACGCGGGCAATAACCGCACCGTGCTGCTCACCGTTGCCGCCCTGCTGGCCGGCGGGCATCTGCTGTTCGAAGACGTGCCCGGCGTGGGCAAGACCACGCTGGCCCGCGCGCTCACCGGCAGCGTCAACGGCACCTTCCGCCGCCTGTCCATGACCCCCGACGTGCTGCCTTCGGACCTGACCGGCTTCTCTGTGTACAACCGCAAGACCGAGTCCTTCGAGTTCCGCAAAGGCGCGCTGGACTGCAACTTCCTGCTGGCGGACGAGATCAACCGCACCTCTCCCAAGACCCAGTCGAGCCTGCTGGAGGCAATGCAGGAGGAACGCGTGTCCGTCGAAGGTATCACGTACGCATTGCCGCAGCCGTTTATGGTGATCGCCACCCAGAACCCCGTGGAGCTCGCGGGCACCTACCCGCTCCCCGAGGCGCAGCTGGACCGGTTTTTAATGAAATTGTCCCTGGGCTATCCGGACGTGGAGAGCGAGAAGCGGGTCATTGCCGCCGGTTCGTCGGTCAAGCGCGACCCCGAAGCGCAGGCCGTGGCCAGCTGTGAGGACGTGCTCCGGATGCAGGACGAGGTCAATCAGATCTTCCTCTCCGACGAGATCACGTCGTACATACTGCGCCTCCTGGAGGCAACGCGCAAAGACCGCGACATCAAACTCGGCCTCAGCCCCCGCGCGGGCATCTCGCTGGCCAAAGCCGCCAAAGCGCTGGCGTATCTGAACGGCCGGTTCTTTGTGCTGCCCGACGATGTCAAACAACTGTTCGAACCCGTGTGCGCCCACCGGCTCATGCTGGAGCGCGAAGCGGTGCTGACCGGCATCACGCCCGAACAGAAACTGCGCAGTCTGATCAGCTCCGTACCGGTAGAGAAATAACTCCGCGCCGCGAGCCGCGCACGTCTCCGCCGTTCTGTTCTCATGAAAAAGAAAGCGTCGCCAAAGCCAAGACCCGGAAAAAACGATCCCCTCAGAGCGTACCGCTTCAGCGGCGCTTTGCGGCATATCCTTTCCGCGCTGTACGGCATCGTGCTGGGCTACGCGCTGATGTCGGGCAATGAGGTCGTGAACTTTTTCGCCACGGTATTGACCGCGATTTTTATTTATGTGGTGCTGAAAACGCTCTCGGGCAAACTGCTGGTCAAGATCACGCTGCACAGCGAATCGGAGCGGATCTATCAGGGTGAGAACGTCAAGGCGTGGGCAACGGTCCGCAACCGGTCCCCGTTCATCTTCCCCGTCAGCTATCTGGCGCTGCCGGAAGGCGCGGCGGGCGGCGCGGACAACGACCCCCGGCTGTTCTTTTTCCTGAAGCCCTTCTCAAAGCAGCACATCTCGCTGCCGGTGTCGTTCCGGCATTGCGGCCGGTATTGCCTGCGGCTGGAGTCAACGCGCCTCATGTCCGCGGGCGGCCTGGTAAACGTGATCAAAAAACCGCCGAAAAAAGCACTGCCGGAAGTAGCGGTATTGCCTGCGCCGCTCAGCCTGGACATTCGGTTCAATTCGGATTTTTCCACGGATTCCGGCGTTGCCACCACTAAGACCTCCACCGAACCCACCGATTCGTCCTACCTGCGTCAATACGTCCCCGGCGACGATCCCCGCTTCATCCACTGGAAGCGCTCCGCTACCCGGGAAGACTGGCTGATCCGGGGCTTCTATCTGGACGACCGCAGCCGCTGCACCGTGTATTTCGACGCTCTGCAGCCGGGCGGCCTGCACCGCGATCTGCGCGCGGAGACCGATCCGTTCGAGCTGCAGGCGGAGGCGGAAGCCGATTATGCCCGGGCCGATGCCCTCTCCCGCGCCGTGCTGGGCGTAGGCCGGACGCTGCTGGCGCGGGGCTGTGCGTTTAATTTCATATATCCGGCCGTTGACGCCGCGGGCAGACTGGAATACGCCGTCGCGGCGTGCGAGGATGAGCTGGCGTTCCGCCGCATCGAAGAGCTCGCGGGGACAATGGATCTCGCCGACACCGCCGCACTGCCGCCGGAGGAACGGCCCGCCGTCACCGCCGCAGCCGCTTCGGGAACCAGCGTATCGGGCAACGTCCCGACGGAAGCCGCGAGCATTGCCGCCGCCAACGCGGAGCTTCTCCGCCCCGGCTGGCTGAAGCTGGCAACTCCCGGCGACCCGATCGTTGCCGTCACTGCCGCGCATGCTTCCCCGGGGCGTTCCGCCGCGTCCGACGCCTTCCGCGCCGAATACGGCTTTGCGCTGATGTTCCGCAGTGAACGAGCATCCGGCAGTGAGATCGTTATCGCGGAGGTGAGCGTATGAACACCCGCCGCGTTATTTATAATATATTGCTGTTCCTGCTGGACCTGTTGTACGCGACCGCGCTGGCGTTTGCGACGACGATGCTTTTCTCCAACGTGCTTTTACATGATCTGCCGTGGCGTACGGTCCTGCTGATCACGCTGCCGTCAACGTTCTTTGTACTGCTGCTCCTGCGCAGCAAGCTGCTGCGGCGGATAATGCTGCTGCTGGTGCTCGTATTTGTATTTTCCGTGGTGGTACTGGCGGTCTGCTGTCTGGTGAGCAAGCGGTTCTCCGTGATGTGTCGCGCCACGCTCACAGACCTGGGCGCGTGGGTCTCCGGAGTTGATATTGCGATCGTTGCCCCGGTGCTGGTGGCGATCGGCGCGGTGATATTGTCCGCACTGATCGTAACGTTCGGCCGGCGTACGCTGTGCTGGGCGGTCTTGTTGCCCCCGATTGCGCTGGCGATCCTCTCCCTGTTCGGCGCACGGTTCCCGATGTGGCAGCTGGTGATGTACGCCGCGTTCGCCATCGCGCTGATCCTGCGCCGTAAATTCGATCTGTTCCTCGAGCTGCTGAAAAAAGCCCGCGGTTCGACAGGTTCAAAGCCCCTTAAGGGTGCCCCGCATCCGCTGCTGCGCGGCGCGTGTCTGCTCGCCGCCGCGATGATCATTACGCTGGTGCTGCATCCGAAGCCGGTGGAAGGGCCGCTGTTCGGCAGCAAATTCAGCGAATCTATCAGTTCCGGTTTTGAAAACTTCATTTTGAGCCACCCGAAACTGAATGACTTTTTTGTGAATAAGCTCGGGATAGAGATCGAATCCCGGAACGGCGGCAAAAGCATGAACGGCTGGTTCAACAGCAAACTGGGCGGCGCGCGGGTGGATTCGAATGAGCCGATGCTGGAGGTATTGTCCTCGCAGCCGAAGGAGTATCTGCGCGGTTTCGTGTACACAGACTATCGCGGAGACCGCTGGGTGATCGATGAGTTTACCGACGATTATCCGGGAATGACCGCGTTGACTTCTGCCGTTTCCGACGGAAATGTTGAAATTAAATTCAAGACCGCGACGTACGTTCACGCGATGATGCCTTCGATCGGGGAAAAAATATCCTATGCCTCCTCCGTTTCGATCCCGGTGTACACAACGCTGGTCCGGCGCCGTACGTTTGTGCGTTATGTCAACGGTTACGATCCCCGCTCCGGTGTTTATCTGCCGGAAGGGACCGTAACGATGTCTCTGTACGGCGACAAAGCGCTGGCATATCCGACCGACGCCAACCGCATATGGCTTTCACGCGGTCTGCAGGCCGCGACCCGCTCCGGCAAAGCTCCGGAATGGAGTTCTTACGGCGCAGATTATTATACCGTTACGGCGGAAATGATCGAATCGTACCGGCTGTATGAGACCTGCGTGCCGGGGTACTATTCAAACGGAAAAAGCTTTACCGCAATAAGCGGGATCCCCCCGGAGATCGTTTCCGACATATCGCAGTATTACAAAATGCTGCAGTACCAGTACAAACAACTTCCGGCGAATCTGCCGCAGCGGGTGTCGGTGCTGGCGGAAGTGCTTACACGGGGTTGTTCGGATGACTGGCACAAGGCGCTGGCGATCCGCAACTACCTCTGCTCCGGTCAATACAAATACACCCTGACTCCCGGCGATCTCCCCGCCGGCCGCGATTTTGTTGACTACTTCCTGTTCGATTCCAAAGAAGGGTACTGCACGTATTTCGCGTCGGCAATGACGGTGCTTGCCCGCGCCGCCGGCATCCCCGCCCGCTATGTGGAAGGCTTCCTGCTTTCGGATAACCGCGGGACCGTTGACAACATTCCCGGCGTTGAGGTCACGTCGAACGGATGGCGGGTGCTGACTGGCGCCAACCAGCACGCCTGGTGCGAGATCTACATGGAAGGTCTGGGGTTTGTCACAATGGAAGCCACCGTAGGCTACGGCCCCGAGCCCGCGCCGTCCACTGCCGCGCCCACGACAGCACCGACCGTCACACCAGAGCCGACCGCAACGCCCGTACCTACCGCGACGCCCGAACCGACTTTGCAGCCGGTCGAAACACCGGTTCCGACTACAACGCCCAGAGCATCTTCCGAGCCGGGAATTTCTCCTACTCCGGATCCGCAGATTCGTTCCAAACCGTTCAACAGGCGGCTGCCGCTCATCATTCTGCTGTTGATTATTCTGGCGGCGTCGGGTATACTTACCTATGTGATACTGCGCGCGCTGTTCCGCGCCTCTAACCGGATCCCCGGCAGCGGCGCCAAGGAACCCGGCGAACAAACAGTAGCAATATACCGGCGCAGCGCCAGGCTGCTCGGTGAAATAACGCGCGTCCGCCGCGGCACCGAAACGCCCGGCGAGTATCTCGCGGCGCTGAAGCCGTATCTGTCGGAGAGCCGCGGGAAAAACAAACCGCCGGTGTTGACCGATGCGATGCGGGCGCCGTTTGCCGAATTGTCCGCGATGTACGAACTGGCGGAGTACGGGGACAACGTTGACGGCACCTCCCCGCGCAGCCACCGCGCCGACGCCGAAACCGACGCCTCCGCCCGCACCGAATGGCAACTCCTCGTCACCGCGCTGCGCGCCCGCCTGGGCAAATTCCGCACGCGCCTGCTCCTGATCAAAACCATGGGAAAAGAGTGATCTTATGCGTAACATGATCCGCGGCGCCGCCGCTTCTTCAAATAAATACCGCAGTTTCCGCTTCCGGCGGCTGTTTGTGTTGACCGTGGCGGTCGCGCTTTCCGTGCTGGCGCTGTGCGTGGCGGCCGGCTGCCGAAAATCTTCCGGCGGCACCGGGAACTACGCCTCCGACTCCAAAAACGCCGCGTTCATCAGCGAAATGAAGCCGGTATTCTCCGACCTGGGCGGCTTTTACACGGGCGATCTCAAGCTGAACATCTCGCTGCCCGCGTATTTTGACGGAGATAAATACGACATCCGCATCACGTTCAACGGTTCGGAGCCCGCCGGCGGCAGCGATAAATACAACGGCAAGACCATCACTCTGCCCAACGAGTACTCGGTGACCACGGATTTTGACGACCCGTCGCAGAACGTGACCGTGACCGTGGTACGCGCCGCCTGCTTCAATTCCGACCGGCAGCTGGTGGGAAAAGTTGCCACCGCCACGTACATTCAGGTAAAAGACCTCTCCCGCTTCAAACTGCCGGTGATCGCGCTGGCCACGAATTCCAACAATCTGGACGGCAGTACAGGTATTTTCACAAACTCCTGGGGCAAAGGCTCCGCCTGGGAACGCCCGGTATTCGTACAGTATTTTGAGACCGACGGCACACTGTGCCTCTCCCAGGACGCCGGCATGCGGCTGTTCGGCGGCAGTTCCCGCGGCCTCTCCCAGCGCTCTATCCGGCTCACCGCCCGCACGACCGATTATTTCAACACCACGATCTACGACGGCGACACGAAATTCCGGTACAAGCTGTTCGACGACCGGCTGAAGGCCAACGGCAAAAAGCTCAAATCCTACGACAGCTTCGTTCTGCGCAACGGCGGCAACGACTCTCTCCTCACCCCCACCGAAGCCACCCGCGCCACGTTCTTGCGCGACGGTGTTGCCGCCATGATCTGCCAGAAAGCCGCGCCGGAGATCCCGAACATGAACTACAAACCGGTGATCGTGTTTCTGAACGGCGAATACTACGGCATCCTGAACATGCGCGAACACGAGAACGATAATATGATCCGCAACGTGTACGACATTGACGACAAAGAAAACATCACCATCATTGCCTCCGAGCTGGACACGTCGCGCAAAGGACGGTACGACGGCGAGTGGTTCTACTACGAGCAGAGCAGCGGCCCCGCCAATGAATTAAAAATCTATGAAAACCTGCTGGACGACATTCTGGCGGGCAAATATACGTACGCTCAAGCCGCGGCACGCATCGATATGGACAATTTCATGAAATTCTGCGCGCTGAACCTGTTCCTGTGCAACACCGACTGGCCGCACAACAACATCAAGGTCTGGCGCTACGCCGGCACCGTGGGCGACGGCTATCTCGACGGCAAATGGCGCTTCATGTTTAAAGACCAGGATCTGGGCCTGGGCCGCTACACCTGCGGCAAGCTGGAGGGCTACCCGATCGAATTGTACACCCGCGCCGATTCCAAAAACTTCCGGCTGATGCTGGCGGGGTATATTGACTACGACACAGACGGGGGCTGGCCGGATATTTCGGTCAATTTCTACCCCGACTCCCTGCGCCTCCAGGGCCTGTTCGCGTTCTGCCTGAAGGACAACGGCTTCCGCTCCGCCTTCGCCGATTACTGCCGCGAGCTGGCAACCGAGATCTGGCCCGCAGACGCTCTGGAAAAACTGATCACCGACGCGTACAACACCGTCAAACCGGAGATGCGCAACTACATGAACAAGCAGTATTTCGGCGGCTGGCCGTTTGATATCACCACGACGCTGAAGGATTGGGAGCAGGCGGTGCTGGGTTCGGACTCCCTGCTCAGCTGGGCGAAGGACCGCACCGGCGCGGACGGCGAGTTCATGAAGCAGGTCAATGAACTGATAGCAAAATTCTAATTATCATTCTGCCGGTTTTATTTTTTCTTCATACGGCGCAAACACCAGCGACTGCCAGCCGAAGCGGTAGCCGCTGAACGCCTTTTGACCCAGTTCCGTGTCGGTGTGGAAATACGCGTCGAAGATCTTGCCCGCGGCGGGAGAGGAATTACTGCCGGAAGCGCCGTGCTCGATCAGGATCGATACCGCGATCACCGGATCGTCCGCCGGCGCGTAGCAGATGAATACGGAATGCGAGCTTTCGCCGAACGCCTCCATACCGGTCTCCGGCGTGCCCGTCTTGGCGCATACGAAGCCTTCCGGGAAACTCTTGAACGCAGCGGTTGCAGTTGCGTTCTGCTTGACCATCTCCGTCATGCCCTCTTTGACAAGCTTGAGCGTGCGGGCGCTGACGCCGGTGTGAACGCGGTCTGCGTTGGCCGCTTCGTCGGTGTAGACCACCTCACCATCGCTGTTCAGCACTTTGGCCAATACGTGCGGCGTGTTCAGCCAGCCGCCGTTGGACAGCGCGGAGGCGTAATTGCACAGCTGAAGCGGCGTGAACAACGTGTACAGCTGCCCGATGGACGACTGCGCAGTGTCGGAATCGCTCCAGATGTGGTAGCGGTCGCGCTCGCGGAGCTTCATCGTTGTGGGATTGCTCCGGTAGCCCGCGTATTCCGCGATCTCGATGCCGGTCTTTTCGCCCAGTCCAAACGCCTTCGCCCAGTAATCGATCGTGTCGATACCGGTCCCGATGCCCACCGTATAGAAGTATATATTACAAGATTTGGCCAGTGCGCGGATCAGTGACACCTCGCCGTGACGGCTCAGACAGGAGTGGGTGCGGCCGGCAATTTCCATGCGGCGCTGACAGTTGACAACGGTCTTTTCGGTGATCGTGCCGCTTTCCAGGCCCGCAATGGAAATCAGCGGTTTTATCGTGGAGCCCACGGGATACAGGCCCTGCGTGGCGCGGTTCAGCGCGGGCGACGTGGGATCCTGGAACAGGTCAATGATCGCCTGCTGGGCGTCCGCGTCCGTTGACGGCGCCGCGAAAATGTTGTTGTCGTAGTACGGGAAGTTGGCCAGCGCCAGTATCTCCCCGGTCTTGACGTTCTCCACCACGGCGGAAGCGGCGCAGGCGTCGCCGAAGTTTTTGACATCGTCGCGGGCGGCAACGATATCCGCAATGGACTGCTCCAGTATCTGTACCGTCTTGGACTGCAGCGAGTAGTCGATGGTCAGATACACATCGCCCCCGGCCACCGGCGGCGTGTAGGAGAGGGTTTTAATTGTCCCGTCGGTGTCGCGGTAGACGACGCGCGTGCCGTTGACGCCCTTCAGATACTCCTCCGCGGCCTTTTCCACGCCGGTCTTGCCGATCATGTCGTCGCGGGAATAGCCCTTATCCTTGAGTTCTTCGTATTCGCTCTGGCTGATGGCGTGCACGTAGCCCACGATGTGGCTGGCGGAGGCGTCGTCAACGTACACCCGGAAATACACTTCCTCGGTGGAAATGCCGGGAAACTCGTAACTGTGCGCCGTCAGATACTCCATCGTGGCGCGGCCCGCGTCCGACGCCAGCTCCATCGGCACCAGCGAGCTGAGACCGTACGCGAAGGTGGCGTAGCGGATGATCATGATCTTGTACGCCTGCTCTTCGGTGTAGCTCTCGTCCAGTTCGAATACGGTGTTGCGCAGATAATTGAACGCATCGCGGGCGGTGAGGATGTTGTCCCGGTCGGATTTGCGGCGGCCGCTGACCAGCGTGTTGATCCAGTTGCTGCGGGCGGCGGCTTTTTCGTCGCCGGCGAGCGCGGAGCCCCACTCCAGTTCGGGCGTGATGTAGCGGCGGAGCAGGTTGGAGTAGGTGTCGTTGTCCGCTTCGAACAGCTCGATCAGGCGCAGGTACATGCGGTCGCGGGTGGGCTGGTCGTCGGGGGTGTTGACCATATTGACCTTGTATGCGGTACGGGTGGTGGCAAGCAGCACGCCGTTGCAGTCGTAAATGTTGCCCCGGCGCGCCTTTACGGTGAGCTCGGCGGTGGTCAACACGGTCTCTGTAGCCTTCTTTTTATACTCGTCGCCGCGGACAATTTGCATATCGTACAGCTTCCAGAGCAGCACGCCGGTAAGCCCCGCCACCAGCAGCACCACGTACAGGCTGCGGCTGCGGAGGAACTTCAGCAGATAGTATTTGAATCCCCGGAATTCTACGTCGTCACGCATTGTCGATTACTATATCCTTGTCTCTTCGGTACCGGATGGCGGGTTTTGGGCGCCGGATCAGCACCACCAGCAGCAGTATCAGGTAAAATAGCACCGCCACGGCCAGGTTGTACGCCGCACCGGGCAGTATGCGCACCCGGAAATGCTCCGCGTACGGGTAGTGGTACAGCGGCCCGCCGCCGGCAACATACACCGCCACGAACCGCACCAGCAGGCTCTCCCCCATTTCGTACAGCAGGAACAGCGGCGGCAGCAGCGGCAATCCGGCCCATTTATACTTGTCTGTGAGCCGCCGGAGAGAGAGGGACACGATCACGCAGAAGACCAGGTACAGGAGCGCGTAGATGCCCACATAGCGGCCGTATACGATGTCGATGTACAGTCCCGCCAGGAAGCCCGTGAGCCCCGCCCGGAGGCTGTGCGCGCGCACCGCCAGGATCGCCACGAAGCACAATACCAGCTCCGGCTTACAGTTCATTATCTTCAGCCGGTCAAAAAAACCCGCCTGTATCAGGCCCAACAGCACCACGCCCGCGGCGATCAGCGCACCTTTGATTATCCGGCCCCGCCACTTCATTTGTTGTCCGGCTCCGCAGCCGTTTTGGGCACCATCACCGTGACGGTCGTGAGCGAAGTGAAATTGACGTCGGAACTGACCGTGGCGAAGCGGTTGCCGTCTTCGTCAACGCCCACCTCCGTCACCACGCCCACCACGATCCCGGGCGGATACACGCCACCGCTGTTGGCGGTGACAATTACGTCGCCCACATACAGCGCCGCCGTCTTGGCGATCCGGTCCGCTTTCAGCCCCGCGGTGAAGTTTTCGTTGGACGTGCCGCGCACCCGGAGCAGTTCATCGTTGCGCTGGATGCGGCACATGAGCTCGCTCTGTTCGTCAATAATGCAGCGGACTTTGGCGCTGCTGCTGCCGGCGTTGTACACGATACCCACCAGGCCGTACGACGTGATGACAACGGTGCCGTTCACCACTCCGTCCCGCGTGCCGAGGTCAATCGTAAACTCGTTGAACCAGTCGGTCACGTCCCGGGTGATCACCGCCGCCTGCAGCAGTTCGTATCCTTCGGTGCGGTCCCGCATTTCCAGCAGCCGCCGCAATTCCTCGTTTTCGGCTTTTATCTGATTAAACTCGCGCTCTTTCTGGCGCAGTTCCTCGTTTTCGCGCGTGAGCCGCTCGATCTCCTCCTGCACCGCGTCGTATTCCCGGCGAACGGAGGCTTTTTTGCCCCAATTGTCGCCGAGCTTCGTTATTCCGCGCTGGATCGCCCGCACCGGCGTCCCCAGCGCGCGGAAAAACCCGTCCAGGCGGTCGCTGCTGGTGGAGATCACCACCAGCGCCGCGGCGGCAACTGTCAGCAGTATCAATATGAAAATAACGATCTTTCTCTTGCGCGTCATTGAGCGGGATCAGACTCCCATGTTGCGGTTTTTGTAGATCAGGCGGCGCAGTTTGGCGTCTTCCAGGCATTTGCCCGCGCCGAGCGCCACGCAGTCCATGGGCTTTTCCGCCACCGTGACCGCGATGCCCGTCTCGATCTTGATCCGGCGGTCCAGGCCGCCCAGCAGCGCGCCGCCGCCCGTGAGCATGATGCCGTGGTCCATAACGTCCGCGGACAATTCCGGCGGCGTCTCCTCCAGCGATTCTTTGACCGCTGCGACAATGGTATTGACCGGCTCGGTGATCGCCTCGGAGATCTCGGTGGACGTGATCTTGATGTTCTTCGGCAGGCCGGTCTTCAGGTCGCGGCCCTTGACTTCCATGTATTCTTCCTGCGGCTTCGGGTACGCCGCGCCGATGGTGCATTTGATGTCCTCCGCGGTGCGTTCGCCGATCAGCAGGCTGCGTTCGCGTTTGACATAGTTGATGATCGCCTCGTCCAGCGCGTCGCCCGCGGTGCGCAGCGACTTGCACAGCACTACGCCGCCCGCGGACAATACCGCCACTTCCGCCGTACCGCCGCCGATGTCGACCACCATGCTGCCGGACGACTCTTTGAGGTCAATGCCCGCACCGATCGCAGCCAATACCGGCTCCTCAAACAGTATCGGGTGCCGCTTCGCACCGGCCTTTTCCGCGGCCTGCTCCACGGCCATGAACTCCACTTCCGTCACGCCGGAGGGCACGCTGATGATTATGTTCGAGCGTCCCACGCCCGCCGCGGACTGCGCCTTTTTCAACGTATACCGCAAGAGCTGCTCTGCCATGTCGTAATCGGCGATCACGCCTTCTTTTATCGGCCGCACCGACACGATGCTGGCCGGGGTGCGGCCCAGCATTTTTTTGGCCGCGTTGCCCACTGCCAGCACTTCGCCGGAATAGCGGTTGACCGCGACCACCGACGGTTCGCGGATCACGATGCCCTTGCCCTTCAAATACACCAGTATGTTGGCAGTGCCTAAATCAATTCCGATATCTCTCGCCACTGTTATCCTGCTCCTCCGGATATGCCAGTTTCAGCATATCCCCATGCTCAAAAAAGCTGTAGTACGTGTTGCCGCCGAACACCAGATGGTCCACCAGCTTGATGCCCAGCAGTTGTCCCGCCCGGTACAGACGGGCGGTGGTCTCAAAATCTTCCCGGCTGGGAGAGGGGTCGCCGGCGGGGTGGTTGTGCATCACCGCGATCGTCGCCGCCCGGTGCTCCAGCGCAGGTAGAAACACCTCTTTCGGATCCACCGGCGCCCGGTCGGAAGTCCCCATCGACACCAGCTCGTCCTTTATTATTCGCGATCGGATGTCGAACATCACCACGCGGAACAGCTCTTTCGGGCTGTTCATTTCGGCGCGGTACATTTCGACCAGGTCTCCGACTCCCGAGATTTGCACGCGGGCGATCCGGTGCTCCCGGCTCACTCTCGTGCCCAGTTCAAACGCGCATTTCAGGGTAAGCGCTTTGACGCTCCCTATGCCTTGGGTCTCGGACAACCGCGCTATGCTCTGCTCCGCCATCCGGCGCAGTCCGCCGTAGCGGGCAAGCATTTCCTGCGCCGTTTCCAGCGCTTTCTTTTTCCTGGTTCCGGTCTTGATCAGCACCGCCAGCAGTTCGGCGTCGGACAATTTGTCCGCTCCCAGCGCCATCGCTTTTTCGTACGGTCTGATCTCCGCGGGAAGCTCCCGCATCGTTCCTTCGTTTCCGTTCATTCGGCCTTCCTCCGCTTTCCGGCCGATTTGCCCCGCCGCGTTCGCAGCAGGGAGAGTATAGCGGTTTTGGGCCGAAAACTCAATAGCGCGGAGGCCCTTCACGCCATTTCCCGGACTCTACTGTCAGTAGAATCGGATTTAGAACAGGCCGGAGATGCGGCCGGTGTTGTCCACGTCGATCTTTTCGGCGGCGGGGACGCGCGGCAGGCCGGGCATCGTCATGATGTCGCCGGTGAGGGCAACGATAAATCCGGCGCCGGCGCTGACCTTGACGTTGCGCACGGTGACGGTGAAGCCTTCCGGCGCGCCGATTTTGAGCGGATCGTCGCTGAAGCTGTACTGGGTCTTTGCCATGCATACGGGCAGCTTGCCGAAGCCCAGCTCGGTCAGCCGGGTGATCTGCTTCTGGGCCGCGGGCAGGATATTGACGTCGCTGCCGCCGTATACACGCTTCACGATGGCTTCGATCTTGTTTTCGATCGTGTCGTCCAGTTCGTACGAGAATGTGAACGCCTCTTTCGGCTCGCTCTCGCACAGGCGGACAACTTCCCGGGCCAGCGCCTCGCCGCCCTTGCCGCCTTCCGCCCAGACAGTGGAGAGGATGACGTTGACGCCCAGCGCGCGGCATTTGTCAATTATAAACTCGATCTCGCGGTCGGTGTCCTGGGGGAAGCGGTTGACCGCCACGACACAGGGGCGGTGGTACACGTTTCTGATGTTGGCCACGTGGCGCAGCAGGTTGGGCACGCCTTTCTCCAGCGCGGCGAGGTCTTCCTCCGCCAGCGCCGCCTTGGGCTTGCCGCCGTGCATCTTGAGCGCGCGTACCGTTGCCACCACGACCACCGCATCCGGCGTGAGCCCCGCCGTGCGGCACTTGATGTCCAGGAATTTCTCTGCGCCGAGGTCCGCGCCGAAGCCGGCTTCCGTGACAGTGTATTCGCCCATCTTGAGCGCCGTGCGGGTGGCAATTACCGAGTTGCAGCCATGGGCAATATTCGCAAACGGCCCGCCGTGCACGAACGCGGGCGTGCCTTCCAGCGTCTGCACCAGATTGGGCTTGAGCGCGTCTTTGAGCAGCGCAGTCATCGCGCCCACCGCTTTGAGTTCCGCCGCGGTCACCGGCCGGTCGTCGTACGTGTAGCCCACGATGATGCGTCCCAGCCGCGCCTTGAGGTCCTCGATAGATTCCGCCAGGCAGAACACCGCCATGATCTCGCTGGCAACGGTAATGTCGTAGCCGTCTTCCCGCGGCACGCCGTTGGCTTTTCCGCCCAGGCCGTCGACAATATACCGGAGCTGCCGGTCGTTCATATCCACGCAGCGCCGCCACGTGATCTTGCGGGGGTCAATGCCCAGCGCGTTCCCCTGATGGATATGGTTGTCCAGCATGGCCGCCAAGAGGTTGTTGGCCGCGCCGATCGCGTGAAAGTCGCCGGTAAAGTGGAGGTTGATGTCCTCCATCGGCACCACCTGCGCGTATCCGCCGCCCGCGGCGCCGCCTTTGACGCCGAACACCGGGCCCAGCGACGGCTCCCGGAGCGCCACCGTGACTTTTTTGCCGATGCGGCTGAGGCCGTCCGCCAGTCCGATCGTGGTGGTAGTCTTGCCCTCTCCCGCCGGTGTCGGCGTGATGGCGGTGACCAGCACCAGCCGGCCGTTCTTCCGGCTCTGGTCGCGCATCATCGCGAGGTCGATCTTCGCCTTATACTTGCCGTACGGCTCCACGTACTCTTCCGGAATGCCCGCTTTAGCGGCGATCTCATATATCGGCCGCATCTCGCACCGCTGCGCGATCTCAATATCGCTCAAATAACCCATTTTGTGCCACGCTCCCCCTGAAAAACTGACGATCCGGGACTGCCCGCGCCGGACCGCGGTTCGTGCCCCGCGGTCCGGCAATGTCCTCTCCGCTAATTCTACCATAATTCGGGCGTCAATAACAGTATTAATTTGCCGTTTGCCCTTTGCAATTTGCAAGGCGCTTCTTGCATTTTGCCTTGCTTTTGGGATATAATGTATCCGTTCGAATATTGACCTTAAGGAGGGAAAGAAATGACCACGAACATCACGATACTCAGCTGGCTCAAAGAAGTTCAGGCGCTGGTCAATCCCGATAAAGTCGTCTGGATCGACGGCAGCAACGAGCAGATCGAAGCGCTGCGCGCGGAGGCCGTTGCCACCGGCGAAATGATCAAACTGAATCAGGATCTGCTTCCTGACTGCTATCTGCATAGAACGAAGCCCAACGACGTTGCCCGCGTCGAAGACCGCACCTTCATATGCTGCCGCGAAAAAGAAAACGCCGGCCCCACCAACAACTGGTGCGATCCGAAAGAAATGTACACGAAGCTGTACGACATTGCCCGCGGCACGTACAAAGGGCGTACAATGTATATAATCCCCTACTCCATGGGCCCGATCGGTTCTCCGATCGCCAAAGCCGGCATCGAAGTGACCGACTCCATATACGTTGTCCTCAACATGTGCATCATGACCCGCGTAGGCAAAAAGGTGCTGGATGTGCTGGGCGACAGCAACGACTGGGTGCGCGGCCTCCACTGCAAGTGCGACGTTGACCCCGAAAAGCGCTACATCTGCCACTTCCCCGAGGACAATGCCATCATCTCCGTCAACTCGGCGTACGGCGGCAACGTCCTGCTGGGCAAAAAATGCTTCGCGCTCCGCATCGCGTCCTACCAGGGTTGGAAGGAAGGCTGGATGGCTGAGCACATGCTGATCCTGGGCCTCGAAGATCCGCAGGGCAAGATCACCTACATCGCGGCGGCATTCCCCTCCGCATGCGGCAAGACCAACCTGGCCATGCTGATCCCGCCCAAGTACCTCAAGGAAAAAGGCTACAAAGTCTGGACCGTGGGCGACGACATCGCCTGGATGAAGATCGGTCCCGACGGCCGGCTGTACGCGATCAACCCGGAGAACGGCTTCTTCGGCGTTGCTCCCGGCACCAACGAAAAATCCAACTTCAACGCCCTGGCCAGCACCCGCCGCGGCGCGATCTTCACCAATGTGTGCCACAACCTGACCAACGACACCGTTTGGTGGGAAGGCCTGGACAAGAATCCGCCCGAATTCGCGGTGGACTGGAAGGGCTATCCCTGGAATCCGTCCATGTTCAACAAAGCGGACAAAACCACCTACGCCGCCCATCCCAATTCCCGTTTCACCGCCCCGGCTAAGAACTGCCCGTGCGTGTCCAGCGAGTTTGACAAGGGCGAAGGCGTGCCGATCTCCGCGCTGATCTTCGGCGGCCGCAGAGCAAAATGCGCGCCGCTGGTGTACCAGTCCAGAGACTGGGAGAACGGCGTGTTCGTAGGCTCTACGATGGCTTCCGAGACGACGGCGGCCGCGGCCGGAGCCGTGGGCGTTGTGCGCCGCGACCCGATGGCAATGCTCCCCTTCTGCGGCTACAACATGGGCGACTACTTCCAGCACTGGCTCGACATGGGCAAACGGCTGGGCGACAAAGCGCCGAAGATCTTCAACGTCAACTGGTTCCGCACCGACGACGACGGCAATTTCATCTGGCCCGGCTTCGGCGAGAACGCCCGCGTGCTGAACTGGATCGTTGCCCGCTGCGAAGGCAAGGCGGACGCCGAACTCACACCGATCGGCTACATTCCGCGGCCGGAGGACATTGACCTCACCGACCTGGACATCGATCTGGACACGCTCAAAGGCCTGCTGAAAGTGGACAAAGCCGTCTGGACCAAAGAAGTCGAAGAGATCGAAGTGCACTTCCGCAAGTTCGGCGACAAGCTGCCGCAGGAATTGCGCGACCAGCTCGAGAAACTGCGCCAGGGCATCGCGGCGATGAAGGATTGATCGCCCTAAGGGCCGCAGCAATATATAAGATATAAAAACACACCCGGTCGATCATCAGGCCGGGTGTGTTTTTGTGTTAGTTTTGTGTCGTCAGGATCAGAACTGCTCTTTCATGATATTGCTGATGAGCTTGTCCTTCACTTTTCTGAGCGCGTACTTGTTGCCCGCGGCGGCGACTTTCTCTTCCAGTTCCGCAACGGCTTTCTCTTCGAGCAGCGTGGATTTAATGCTGCTCTGGATGGAGTTGAGCTCTTCGCCTTCCTCCGGCGCGGTGCCGATATCGGTGATGTCCTCAACTCTGACCAGGTACAGCGCAGTCAGCACGCCGTTGGCGTCAGTAACTTTGATGATCTCGATGTCGGACGGCTTCACTTTGGCAGCCGCTTCCCCGGTGGTCTCGCCGGTGGTCTCGGTCTCGCTGCCGGTCGCGGTCACATCGCTGCCGTCAGTGCTGGACGAGCTCGCGGAATCGGTCTCGGTGTTGTCCCCTTCCTCGGCCGGCGCCGCGGTCACTACGAAACCGGTGCGATCACTGTTCCACTGTACGCGCAGTACGAATTCGTCAATTTCTTCCACACCGCTGGAGTTGGAGTGGTTGATGCTGACAATGCCCTTGTTGCTGCTGGCGGAAGACCACTTAGACACGGACGTGCACAGCTCTTCAAATGTGGCGTTTTCCGCAACGATCTTATCCTTGTCGGTCTCATTGCCTTCTTCGTCGGTCTCTTTCTTCGGCGTCAGCGTCGAATAATCATAATCATACAGCGTATACTTTTCGCCGGCGTCGAACGCGGCCTTCATCTGTTCCGCCACTTTGACGTAATTTTCCAGCTTGGTCATATGATCCTGGTACGCCGTCTTGTCGGCGGTATCCTCTGAATCCGGTTTCACCGCAGCGCCGTTTTTGTCTGTCGGCATAGTGGGCAAATCGAATTTGAATACTCGGGCGGACAATGTACGGTAATCGTCCGGGTCTTCGTCGTATTTTTTCTGAATATCGTCAGCCGTGACGTTATACCCTTCCTTCAGCGCCGCTTTGTAGTTTTCAATAGCGCTCTGCTCGATGACCCATTTCTTGTACTCGGAAAGCGTCATGCCGGTGCCGCCGGTGAGGTAATATTTGGCCATATCATCGGACAGCCCCATATTGCGGTAGTAGTTGTAATAAGAGTCAACGTTCGCCTTGACCGTTGTCTTCTGCTTGGACGTCAGTTTGTATCCGTTCTTGACGGCCAGCGCGTATTCCGCTTTAAACACGCGCGCTTTTTCCAGCGCCGCGGCCTTTATCTTCTCCTGACGCGCATCGTCAAAGAATTGATCGATAATTTTATTCTTATCTTCGTCGGAAAGCGAGTCATAATCCTCGGGCTTGCCTTCAAAATTGTCAAATTCCGCGTTATACTCCTCGTAGATCGCCTGGCTGAGGAAATACTCAAACTCGAATGTGTAAATCTTTTCGGTACCGGCTTTCGCGACGTAGCTGCCGGATACATTTACAATTATGATCGCCGCTACGATGATGGCAACCAGCGCCGCCAGCCCGATCGCGATCCACTTGATCAGCTTGTTGTCGTAAGAGCCTTTTTTCTTTTTTGCCTTAATGTTCGTGGCCATGAATAACCAACCGCCTTCAGTATTTTATTATTTGCATCCGCTGCCCGGTTTTTTGTTCCGGGACGTGGCGAAAAAATTCGCATTTTTCATTATACCGCTTTCGCGGCCGTTTGGCAATGCTTTTTTTCTGCCCGTGGCCGCTCAGCCCTGCTCGACAGTGATTTCGTATTCCCGCGCCTTGTCCATATCCACGTTAAAAGCGAAGGAGTACGTGCCGTCCGCGTCGCGGTTCACCTGGTAGCCGTCGTAACCGTTGACCCCCGCCAGCCGGATATCCGTATCCCGGCCGTCCGCCTTGAACCGGAACGCCGGCGGAGCGTAGTTCTCAAACCCGTACACTTTTACCGCCGCGGTGCTTCTGCCGCCGGAGATCCGGAACACCGCCCGGCCGCGTTTCGCGCGCACCGAGGGGACAAACCGGTCGCCTGCCGGCTCGCCTTCAATGATCGTTATCTTATACGGGTCAATGCAGCTGTCTTCGCGCACGCGACGCACGTTGCCGTCGTCAACGCTGGTACTGTACCCCCACGGCATCAATATGAGCTCCAGCTCCAGCACGTCGCCCTTCCTGAGCGTCGTTTCGCCCAGATCCAGCGAGAGCGCCATGTAGTTCTGCATGCCGTCGTACCGGTCCCGCACGATGAAATTGCCGTCAAACTTCCGGCCGCCGATGCGGAGGTCGCTGCGCCGCACGATGAGGCCGAAATTGACCGCTTCCGTCTGGCTGGCGCCGAAATAATCAAAGTACGGATAGTCTTTGCCCAGCCGTACGATACGCTCGCCGGGCCGTAAGTTTTCGTTGACCGGCTTTCCGCCGGCGTCAAGATACCCCGCCTTCGCGAACCCTAACGTATAGCTGTCGAACGCGAAAAACGCGAAATCGTTCCGGAAATCTTTAATATGCACGTCGTCAACGACCTCCAGCCGCATCGCGTAAAACGTCCGGTTCTCGTCGGTCTGCGCCATTTCCACGTGGCGGTACACCGCTTTGATATTGCCGTCGTCGGACAAATACTCCATCTCCACGTCCGCGTACACCGGCCCGTGGGAGGCAACGCGCGCCCGCTGCGATTCGGTGAGACAAAGCTCCCCCGCCGCGTTCCGATACCGCAGAAAATACAGCCGGCCCACGCTGGTGTGCTGCACGCCGTCCGGCCAGAACGGCGCCGAGTTGGCCCGGAAATCCGGCAGCATCCAGCCGTCCTTGCCGTAAACGAAATACGGCGTGATGCAGTTCGTTTCGGTGACGCCCACGGACAAGTGATAGTATGGTATGTGGAACGCGATGAACGAGAGCTGCTTCAGCGGGAAATTGCCCCAGTTCTGGTACAGGTGCAGCATCGAGAAGCGCTTGCACTCGTCCTTGCCCACGGTGAGCGGTACATAAACTTCACCGTACGCCGCAGCACCGGTGCCCTTTTCGGGAAAATACAGCGGTTCCTCGTTTTCGCCGTCAAAGTTTTTGCCCACTTCCAGCGGGAGCGGCAGCAGCCGGCCGTTTTCGTCCAGCATTGCCGCACATTCGAGCCGGCCCCGGCGCGTGGCCAGATTTTCTTCGGTCTTAATGTATATTGTCCGGTCTGCCGCACCGTCGCCGCGGACAACGGCGTTGATCCGGAAATGCTTGTCCGGCAGATAATAGTGCGCGTCGTAGAACTCCGTCGCGTCCACCGAGAACGTGTAGCAGCCCGCCAGTGCGTCGTAACCTTCAAATTTGGCGCTATCCGCCGCGTTTTCGACGCTGACGTCCGAAAGCGGATGCCGCTCGATATACACTTCTTTGAGAAAACCGTCAAAACCGTGTTCCGCGGACGTGTACAGCCGGTGGCCGAACTGCAGTTCCTCTCCCGGCCTTACCCGGCGCGGGATATCCGTTCCGCGGGTAATGACGTAATTGCCGCCGGTAAGCTCGACTTTGAGCTCGCCGTTGTCCGCGATCGCCGGCAATATGATCCCGAACACCCCCGCGTCCTTTATATCGAACGCCGCGTATGTATCGGTCAGCAGCGCGTCCTGCACCCAGTCCGCCGGAAGCGTGAGCCGCGTCTCGAACCGCCCGCCGTCAACATACTCCGCCGTAGCCACCGCGCGCACCGCCTCGTGCATTTTTTCTGAATATGTATGGAACGTGTGCTCGAAGGCAAACGGTACAGTCCCGCCGCGCCGGATCGCCTTGAGTTCCTTGATTTCGACGCGCTCGCCCGCTTCGCTGCCGCAATCGATCCGGAAGCCGCGTAAGGCGCCGGTGTAGTCCGGCACCGGCGTGAGCGGCACGTACAGCGTGGTCCATTTGCCCGCGACGAACTTAACGTTCGTGATCTGCTTCTGGTTGAACTGTGTATGTGCACCTGCAATAATATAAAAATACGCGATCGTCGACAATTCCGCTCTGATCGTGATCTTGACCGTATCAAACTCGCTCACCGGCAGATCCACCGCCGTATACACGTGGGGATCCGTAGCGTCTTTGACCGTGAACGATATGCCGTCGGCGTCCGCGGAGAGCGCTTCCACGTCGTTGCTGCCCCAGCCCGCGGCGTTTTTCAAAAAGTCATAGCACTCTTTGTCCGGGTCGGCGCGGTCCGGGCGTACGAATTCCTGATCTCGGAACCGGAAATCGTAGTAATAATACCCGATCCGGTGGCTGTTCATCCGGCCGTTTACCGGCGAGCAGGCGGCGCTGAAGCGGTTGCCCGCGGCATCGACGATATACGCGTCCTCCGCATGCTCAAAATACGGTCTCCCGGCCTTGTTGTACAGCCCTTCGACCCGCTTCCTGCCCGGCGTGGTGAGGTCGTACACCAGCTTCGCCGCTTCGTTTTCGATAACGAATTTGTGCCGCGCCGCGTCGGTGAACCGGCCTTCAACGCCGTTGGCGCGTGCATTTGCGTACAATATAGTACTGTTCCAGTCAGCGTTTGTGGTCAACATATCTTTGCCCATACTTTCAACAACTCCAGTGTGTCATGCAGATAGTCTTTTTCTTTCGCGCCGGGCGTGAACGTGAACGTCACGATGGCGCCGGTCCTGGTGCGGGAGATCCGCAGCCGTTTGCGGTAAAGTTCATAGAATTTCAGCAGATCCGGGTCGTTCTCGGAGATGCCTTCGCGGACCAGGGACTGATTGGCGTTGTGCACCGCGCCGGAAGCGCCGTTCGCATTGCCGCCGTCTCCGGTCCCGGTGTACAGCATTACTCTGTTGTCCGCGCGCTTTTCGATGACCGACGTGAAGCCCACCTGCTCCGCGTAGTGGCGGATGCGGGAGACGGTCATCAGGTTCAGCACGTTGTCCGGCACGTCGCCGAAGCGGTCCACCAGTTCGTCCGTGAGCTCCATAACGTCCTCGTCGTTCTCCACATTGGCGATCTTTTTGTATATTTCGAAGCGCGCCGCTTCGTTTTCGATGTATCCGGGGTCAATATAAGCCCCCAGCCCCATCTCCACGCTGCACTTGCCCGGCGCGGTATGCTTCACGCCGCCGTTCTGCACTTCCTCCAGCACCTCGGCCAGCAGGCGGCAATACGTTTCGTACCCCACCGCCGCGATCTGCCCGTGCTGCTGTTCGCCCAGCACGCTGCCCGCGCCGCGTATCTCCAGATCCCGCAGCGCGATCTTGAAACCGGAGCCGAATTCGGTGTTCTCGCGGATCGCTCTCAGGCGCTTTTCCGCCACCTCTCCCGGCTCGCCGCCCTGGCGGTAGGTGATGTACGCGTACGCCTGCCGCGTTGACCTACCGACGCGCCCCCGCAGCTGGTACAGCTGGGAGAGGCCCATGCGTTCGCCGTTTTCCACAATTACTGTATTGACGTTGGGCATATCCAGCCCGGATTCGATGATGGTGGTGCACAGCAGCACATCGAACTCGCCGTGGTAGAACTCCAGCATGATCTGCTCCAGCTCGCGCTCGCCCATCTGGCCGTGGGCGGCAACGATCCTCGCCTCCGGCACCAGCTCCCGGAGCTCCCGCAGCTTGGAATCCATCGTCTGCACCCGGTTGTACAGGTAAAACACCTGCCCGCCGCGCGCGAGCTCGCGGTAGATCGCGTTTTTCACCATCCCGCCGTCCCATTCGGCCACATATGTTTGCACCGGCAGCCGGTCGCGGGGCGGATCTTCCAGCACCGAAATGTCCCGGATCCCCGACAGCGACATGTGCAGCGTGCGGGGTATCGGTGTTGCGGACAACGCCAGCGTATCCACCGCGGGATATTTCTCCTTGAGTTTCTCTTTATGTTTCACGCCGAAGCGCTGCTCTTCGTCAATGACCACCAGCCCCAGATCCTTGAACGTGATCTTGTCGTTGACCAGCGCGTGGGTGCCCACAACGATATCCAGGCTCCCGTCCGCCAGCGCCGCCATGATCTGCTTGCGCTCTTTCGCGGAGCGGAACCGGCACAGATAATCCACTTTGATCGGGTATTTCTTAAAGCGCTCCACAAAATTGTTGTAGTGCTGCTGCGCCAGCACGGTCGTGGGTACCAGAAACGCTACCTGTTTGCCCTCTACCACCGCTTTGAACGCGGCCCTGAGCGCCACTTCCGTCTTGCCGAACCCCACGTCGCCGCACAGCAGGCGGTCCATTGGGTTCGGTTTTTCCATATCCGTCTTGATCTCTTCGGTGCAGCGCAGCTGGTCGTCGGTCTCCTCGTACGGGAACTCCGCCTCGAAATCCTTCTGCCACTCCGTGTCCCGGTCGAACGCAAAGCCGCGCATCTGCGAACGGCGGGCGTACAGTTCCACCAGTTCCCGGGCGTATATGCGGAGGTTGCCCTTCACGCGGCCGGTGACTTTCTGCCACTCGGAGCTGCCCAGTTTGCTGAGCTGCGGCTCGGATTCGTCGGTATTGATGTACTTCTGCACGCTGTCCAGCTGGTGCGTAGGCACGAAAATCACGCCGTCGTCGCGGTACAGGATCTTGATGTAGTCTTTTTTATTGCCGTCAACGATGATCGGCTCGATCCCGGCGAACCGCCCGATGCCGTGCACGTCGTGGACGACCAGATCTCCCACGTGCAGATCCGCAAACGAGGTCAACGCGGCGCCCCGCAGCTTCTTTTTGGCCCGCGCTTTGGCGTGGCGGAACACCAGCCCGTCGCCGACGGCAACGACTTTAAGCTCGGGATAAACGAACCCCTCAGACAGTGTGCCGCGCTTCACGGTAATTTTGTTTTCAAGGGCGTTATCTGTCAAAAACGCATTAAAATACCGTAATCTGCCCTCGGATTCGCTGAAAATACATACAGAATATTGCAGATCCAGCCATTTCTGCATGGTGGCGAGAAGCTGGTCCGCGTTGTCCGCCAGCGCCTCCGGCGTGCGGCAATTGACCCGAATCACCCGGCCCTGCGCGCCGCCGCCGACGGATGCATTGTCGAACGGCTCCAGAAACGCCGTTGACAACGCGCCGCCGCGCAGCATTGCCAGCGCCTCATCGCCGCTCTGCACGTAGTTTATTGTGCGGTCCGGCAGCCCGGAATTGTCCCGCACCGTCTCGCAGATGCGCACGTACTCGTCCTGCGCGCGGTTAGCCGCCTCCACGCCTTCCCGCACGTCGAAAAACAGCACGGGCACGCGGCCGGTGTAGTCGAAGATCGTGGTGTTGGTACCGGTGATGTACGCCAGATACCGGTCGTACCCGCCGAAACTCGCAAACGGCTTGATCCGCTCGATGTCCGCGCGCAGTTTGGACGCCGCCGAAGACCGCGGATCCAGCCCCAGAAGTTCCGCCTTCAGGTCGGTGCGCACGTGGAGCGCCTGCTTTTCGTCCCAGATATATGTTTCACGCTCCGGCAGCACCGTTAACCGGCCTTCCGGCGCGATCGTGCGCTGACTCACCACGTCAAAGGCGCGCAGCGTGTCTATTTCGTTGTCAAAAAACTCTATCCGGTACGGATTCGCCGCGCCGCAGGGATAAATATCCAGAATATCGCCCCGGACCGCGAACTGCCCTTTGCCATCCACCTGAGTCACGCGGATATAGCCGAGCTGCGTCAGCCGGTCCGCCAGTTCCGCGGGTTCGTGAATATCACCGGGGGCAACGGTCAGCGCCGCGCTTTCGATATACCGCTTTTCCGGCAGATGCTGCGCCGCGGCGGCGGGGGTCAATATCAGCACATCCCACGCGCCTGTTGCCAGGGCGTACAGAGTCTTGACCCGCTCCCCTTCCGTTTCGCTGCTGCGGGCGTCAACGTCGTACAGCATGTACTCCAGCGGCCGCAGCGTCAATATCCGCTCCGCGCCGAAGTCCCCAAGCGTCAGCAGATCGCTCTTTATTTTGCCCACGGACAGCTCGTTCGGGGCGACTACGATGAATTTTGACCCGGTCTCCGCAAAAAACGCGCACGCAAAATGCGCTGACGCGCCGCTCCCCGGCCCCGTCAGCGTTATATTGCCGCCGCGTATTTTCAACCCGGCCAGCGCGTCCCTGAACGCCACTGAGCCGCGTATCTGGTCAAATATCAAGCGTTATCACCCACTGTCCCGGCATCAGGTGCCGCTTTTGACGCGCTGTGGGGCGAGTTGAAGGCGCTCATGGTCTTCTCGCAGCCGTTGTCCACGATGGACAGCACCGCGTCCGCCGCTTTTGCCTCCGCCACCGCCACGGTTGTCCGCTCTTCCTCGCTGAACCGGCCCAGCACGAAGTCTTTCATGTCCATCAGCACCGGCTTTTTGCCGATACCCACCCGGACGCGCGGAAAGCTGTCCGTATTGGTGTAACCGAGCACTGATTTCATGCCGTTATGCGTCCCCGCGCTGCCTTTCGCGCGCACGCGGATCGCACCGGTCTCCAGATCGCTGTCGTCGTATATCACGATCAACCGCTCTTCGGGCAATTTATACCAGCTGAGCGCCTCGGCCACGCTTTCGCCGCTGGCGTTCATGTACGTGTACGGCCACAACAGCACCAGCCGCGCGTCTCCGTGATCCGCCTCGCGGACAACGCCCTTGAACCGGTGCTTCGCCGCCCCCGCGTTCAGCTTGTCCGCCAGCTTGTCCAGCGCCCGGAAACCGCAATTGTGCCGCGTATCCGCGTATTCCGGCCCGAAATTGCCCAGACCGGCCACAAGCCACACCGTTTTGGCCGGTGTGGCTTCGTTTTTCTTTGCCTCCGCCTTGGCCGCGCGGGCCGCCGCGAGACGTTCTATATGCTTCTGTTTACACTTTTCCCAGAAACTCATTTGATCACATCGGTGCCCATGTACTTTCTGAGCGCCTCGGGCACGACCACGCTGCCGTCCGCCTGCTGGTAATTCTCGAGAATTGCCGCCGTGGTGCGTCCGATAGCCAGGCCGGAACCGTTCAGCGTATGCACAAACTGCGCTTTGTCCTTGGGCCCGTTCTTGTATCTAATGTTGGCCCGGCGCGCCTGGAACGCCTCAAAGTCGCTGCAGGACGAGATCTCCACATAACGGCCGTAGCTGGGCATCCAGACTTCGATATCGTACGTCATCGCGGACGAGAAGCCCAGGTCGCCGGCGCACAACCGCACCACGCGGTACGGCAGTTTCAGCTCCTGCAGTATCATCTCGGCTTCGTGCGTCAAGTCTTCCAGCTCCGCATAGGACGTCTCCGGCGTGGTGAATTTGACCAGTTCGACTTTATTGAACTGATGCTGACGCACCAATCCGCGGGTGTCGCGGCCGGCAGACCCGGCTTCCTGACGGAAACACGCGGAATACGCGCAGTACTTGATGGGCAATCTGCTGCCGTCCAAAATCTCGTCGCGGTGCATATTGGTGACCGGAACTTCCGCCGTGGGGATCATGAAGTAATCCGTGCCGGTGATCTTGAACGCGCCGTCTTCAAATTTGGGCAATTGACCGGTGCCGGTCATGCTGGCGCGATTGACCATAAACGGCGGGAAAATCTCGGTATAGCCGTGCGCGGTGTGGTAATCCAGCATGAAGTTGCCGATGGAGCGCTCCAGCCGCGCGCCGAGGCCGCGGTAGAACGTGAAACGCGTGCCGGTAACTTTGCCGGCGGTCTCCGGATCAAGAATGTTCAGCGAGGCGCCGAGATCCCAGTGCGCTTTGGGCTCAAAGTCGAACTTGGTAGGCTCGCCGAAACGGCGGATCTCCAGATTGTCCCGATCGTCAACACCGTCAGGCACCAGAGGATTAGGCATATTCGGAATAGTCAGCATAATGCCTTCCATGCGGGTGTCAACATCCTTGATCTGCGCGTCCAGATCTTTTACTTTGTCGGCAATTTCCTTCATCTCCGCCATCAGTCCGGAGATATCTTTGCCTTCTTTTTTATAACCCGGGATCAGCTTGGAAGCCGCGTTCCGCTTGCTCTTCAGACTCTCGGTCTCTGCAATGAGTTCACGACGCTTTTTGTCCAGTCCCAGAAACTCCGACAGATCTATCTTGGAGTGGCGTTTTTCAAGCGCTTTTACCAGAATGTCCGGATCCTGTCTGATTGCCTTAATGTCTAACATTTTAAAAACTTCCTTTCAAAAATGTTGTTAATATATTGCTAATATTATAATATTTTTGTTACCTTGCTGCGGGAAACCGCTTCTTTTTCCTCGTCCGAGAGCGGATAGTCGCTCACACCGTCTTCTATTTGTTTTACATATAGGTTCATTCCGTTGCGGTACATCAATGCGGTCAATACGAGTCCGTCTTTCTTTGCGTTGGTAATTCCGACGGAATAACTGGCTCTGCCCTCGTTTTTGTCGGCAGCAAAATACCGGACAACATTCACCTTGTCCAGACTGCTTTGCTGCTTTGTTTCCAGCGTATCCAGCCGTTCGTCTATATCGGTCAATTTATTGTTGAGTTCGAGCTCGGTCATATTGCCGTTATACTTGCCGCGGCCGCGCAACTGCTCGATTGCGCTATCCAGCTCGTTGATCCGCTGCTGCGCTCGTCTTAGCCGGAGCGACTGCACTATCAGAACAAATAAAACGACCAGAAACAGCAGCGCGATTATCGCTGCGGACAATATCAGTGTTTCTTTGTTCAATTCTGCGTCCCTCCTTTCATTGTTTCACGTGAAACAATTTCATTTCACGGTTTCCTCAGTAAGTATTCCAATAAACGCTCGCGTTCGTCTTTAGAATAATATTCTATAACGATCTTGCCCCGGCCGCCGCGGTCGTCCAGTTTAACTTTGGTACCCAGCGAGGACCGCAGCTGGTTCTGCATATATTCAATATCGCGGCTGATTGAAGCGTTTACGTTAGAATCTGCGGTGTCAAGCGCTTTATCTACCGCTTTATCGTCATCTTCAGTTGATTTGCCGCGTTTTTGCAGCTGTTTGACAAGCGCTTCAATCTGACGAGCGTTTAAACCACGTTCTACAATAGCATTGGCAACGGTAATCTGCTGTTCCGGTGTCAACGCCAGCAACGGCCGCGCCTGTCCGGCAGTTAATTGACCGTTTATAATCAGTTCCTGCACTTTTTCATCCAGATTCAACAGACGCATGCGGTTGGCGATCTCACTGCGGCTCTTATTTCCAACAATTCCGGCTAGTTCCTCTTGAGTGAGTTCATAATCAACTACTAATTGGCGGTATGCAAGTGCTTCTTCGATAGGATTTAAATCTTCACGCTGAATATTCTCTATCAGAGCCAGCTCGCGCATCTCTTTAGGTGTTACATCTTTAATTATTACCGGAATTTTTAGCAGTCCGGCCATACGCGCCGCTCGCCAGCGGCGTTCGCCGGCAATAATTGTATAGCCATTTGTGCTTTTATTTACAACAATTGGCTGGATGAGCCCGTGTTCACGTATAGAATCAGCCAGATCTTCGAGTTTTTCCGGGTCAAAAACTTTACGCGGCTGGTCCTTAGCCGGTTCCACGGACATTATATCCACTTCAGTAATTCCGGTATCAATGGAATTTTCCACCAGCAAAGCGCCCAATCCTTTGCCTAAACCGCCTTTTTTAACAGTAGCCATATAAAAACCTCCTGAGATCAGCGCTTAGATGCCGCTAAAAATTCTTCTGTAAACTTCTGATAGGCCTTAGCGCCTTTAGAGTTTTTATCATATAAAACGATCGGTAAGCCGTAACTGGGTGCTTCGGAAAGTCTAACGTTACGCGGGATCGCGGTTTTGTACACTTTAGCATCAAAATGATTTCGCACTTCATCTGCAACTTCAACAGAGAGCCTGGTGCGGTTGTTGAACATTGTCAACAGCACACCTTCCAGATAAAGTGACGGATTCAGGCGGCGCTGCACGATCTTGACCGTCTCCATCAGTTGAGTGAGGCCTTCCAGCGCAAAATATTCGCTCTGAATAGGAACCAGCACAGAATTGGCCGCGGTCAATGCATTCAGCGTCAACAAGCCAAGCGACGGGGGACAGTCAATAATAATGAAATCAAATTCGTCCGTTGCTTTACTTAGCGCATCTTTTAAAATAGACTCTCGCGAGATCTGACTGACCAATTCGACCTCGGCACCGGCCAGATCCATACTGGAAGGACAGAGCATCAGACGATCCTGGGGTGTTTTGACGACCGCGTCCTGTATAGCCACGTCATTTATGATCACATCATAGATCGAACGACCAATCGATTTCTTTTCTACGCCCAGGCCGGTAGTAGAATTGCCCTGGGGATCCATATCGATCAGCAGCGTCTTTTTTTTATGATAAGCCAGACACGCGCTCAGGTTTATGGCGGTAGTTGTTTTGCCGACACCGCCTTTTTGGTTCGCTATTGCCACTATTTTTGCCATAGTGAATGCCCTCATTTCAGACTGTCATACACACCGAGCAAATGTTTCACGTGAAACACTCCATTCGGTTCTTATAGTATACTCTGTTTTTTGATCAATTTCAATAAAAACCAATCAATTCGCTCGCTATATTATATATAATAATGTTGCGTTTGGAGTGTTTCACGTGAAACACTCCGATTATCTGACGCAGTTATGTTGTTAATAATTTGTTTTTTCGACGGCCGGCAATTTATTTTAGTAAATTTTGTATTGTCTGCTCGAAATTTATTGCTTAAATATCAAGGTTTTGTGCAAATTTTGCGTTTTCGTGTATAAAGTCGCGTCGCGGTTCCACGTTGTCGCCCATAAGGTCGGAGAAGATCTCGTTGGCGGTGGCGGCGTTCTGGAGGTCGACTTTCAGTATTGTCCGCGTTTCCGGATTCATTGTAGTTTCCCACAGCTGCGCGGGGCTCATTTCGCCCAAGCCTTTGAAGCGTTGTATCGAAAGGTTCTTGTCCTTGCGCGACCAGCCCTTTTCGGCGATCTTGGCTTCGAGTTCATTGTCATCCAGCGCGTAGAACGAATCCTTGTTCTTTTCGCACTTGTACAGCGGCGGCTGCGCCAGGTACAAATAGCCGTTCTCGATGAGCGGCCGCATGTAGCGGAAGAAGAACGTCATCAGCAGCATCCGGATGTGCGATCCGTCGACGTCGGCATCGGCCATTATTATGATCTTATGGTATCTGAGCTTTGTTTCATCAAAGTCAGAGCCGATGTTGGCACCCAGCGCCATTATGATCGGCAGCAGCTTTTCGTTGCTGTACACTTTGTCAATACGGGATTTCTCCACGTTCAGCATTTTGCCCCAAAGGGCCAGGATCGCCTGATATTCACGGTTGCGGCCGACTTTTGCGGAACCGCCGGCGGAGTCGCCCTCTACCAGGAACAGCTCGCACAGCGCGGGGTCGCGTTCGGTGCAGTCCGCCAGTTTACCGGGCAGGGAAGTGGATTCCAGCGCAGATTTGCGGCGCGTAAGTTCGCGGGCTTGCTTGGCGGCTTCCCGGGCGCGGGACGCTGTGAGGCATTTTTCCAGGATCAATTTGGAGACCGCCGGATTTTCTTCGAGGAACTGCTCCAGTTTGTCGCTGACAACGGTCTCTACCAGCGTGCGGATGTCGCTGTTGCCCAGCTTTTCCTTGGTCTGGCCTTCAAACTGCGGATTTTCCAGTTTGACCGACACGATGGCGGTAAGGCCTTCGCGCACGTCTTCGCCGGCGAGATTTTTGTCCGAATCTTTCAGGAAATTGTACTTGCGCGCATAGTCGTTGAATACTTTGGTGAGCGCCGCGCGGTAACCGGTGAGGTGCGTACCGCCTTCATTATTAATAATATTGTTTGCGTAGCAGTAAATGTTTTCCACGTAGGAGTCGTTGTACTGCATTGCCACCTCGACGATGGAAGTATCCTTCTGTCCGAAAATGTAGATCGGCGCAGGATGCAGCACAGTCTCCTTGCGGTTCAGATACTCTACATATGAGATGATACCGCCTTCGTAGTGGAGCGTCTCGGTGACGGGAGCTTCGCCGCGGTTGTCGTTGAGCACGATCTTAACGCCGCGGTTGAGGAACGCCATCTCGCGGAAGCGCACCAGCAGCGTGTTGTAGTCGAATACGAGCTCCTCAAAGATCTGATAGTCCGGTTTGAACGTGGTAGTGGTGCCGTGAGCGTTCGTATCGCCGATCACTTTGACGGGGCAGCAGGTCTTGCCGCGCTCGTAGCGCTGGTAGTAGACGTGGCCTTCGCGGGAAACTTCTACTTCGAGGTATTCGGACAACGCGTTGACGACAGACGCGCCAACGCCGTGCAGACCGCCGGATACTTTGTAGCCGCTGCCGCCGAACTTGCCGCCCGCGTGCAGTACGGTGTGGACAACTTCCACTGTCGGGATACCCATCTGCTTATTGATACCGACGGGGATGCCGGCGCCGTTGTCCTCGACCGTGACGGAATTGTCGCTGTTCAGCGTGACGATTATGGTGTCGCAGCGGCCGGCCAGCGCTTCATCGACGCTGTTGTCCACGATCTCGTACACCAGATGGTGCAGGCCGCGGGCGGAGGTGCTGCCGATGTACATACCGGGGCGTTTGCGGACCGCTTCAAGGCCTTCGAGCACCTGAATATCGTTTTCGTTATATACATGTTCGCCGTGCTCGGGCCGTGTGTCGGGAAGCGCTTCGGGGGCGGGAGCGGTGTTGGTGAGTTCGTTGTCGTCCATTTAATTTATCCTCCGTAAAAGCGTGCGGCGGCTGCCGCCGGTGACGCGTTTGTAAAGTGTCATGGTGGAAACGGGGGAAATATATACGCGGCTGACGCCTTCGGTGTCGGCCAGTATGAAAGATTTGGGCATTTCGCCGCGGTCAACGACGTTCACGGTGAAGCCTTCTTCCTGCGATGCCAGCAGAAATTCGGCGGTGCTTTTCATCGTGGTGGTCACTTCCAGATCGAAGATACCGACGATGTCCGTGTCGCGTATGCAGCCGTTGTCTCCTATATGCAAATACACAAAAAAGCCCCTCGTTTTGTTTTGAAGGCGGGTTCCGGTTTTTATGTATCTTTGTACCGATAAAACACAAAGCGCCTTACAGAGGCAATTATACCACTTTTTTTAAATTATATCAACTGTATCTCGCCGGATTTTACAAAAAAGATTTTGGCGTCGCGCTTCACGTGGCCGGGCAGTTCGCCGAGGGAGGCGGTGGTGATGAATGTCTGGTATCCTTCGATACTGCTGAGCAGCAGGCTGCTGCGTTTTTCGTCCAGTTCCGAGAACACGTCATCCAGCAAAAGGACGGGTTTCCGGCCGGTCTTGCGGTATAAAAGCAGGATCTGGGCGAGCTTTATCGACAGCACCGCGGTGCGTTTCTGGCCCTGAGAACCGAACCGGCGCAGTTCCATGCCGTTCAGCTCGATCTGCACGTCATCGTTCTGCGGACCGTACAGCGAGTGCTGGCGTTCGATTTCGCGGCTCTTGCGGGCGGTCAATAATTCTAAAAACTCTGTTTTTATTGCGTTCTGCACGGCGGCGGGGTCAATGTTTTCGGCTTCCGGCACATCCGTCGCGGTCTCCGGGGAAGGCGCGGGGGCGGAAGCACGGAAATTCGGCACATATTTGAGCGTCAACGCCTCTCCGCCGGAGATCTGCCCGTTTTTTTCAGCGGCCAGCTGCTCCAGTTCCGCACAGAAGCGGGCACGTTTTTCGGCAATTGACGCACCATAAGCAGCGAGCTGCTCGTTGTACACGTCCAGCAGCGCGTCGGCGGAAGATCCGGTGCTTCCGGTTCTGCCGCAGTCACGCAGCAGGAAGTTCTTCTGCGCCAGCGTTTTGTTGTACTGCTGCAGGTTGAAATAGTGGGACGGATGGAGCTGGGAGATGACAATGTCCAGCATTTTCCGGCGGACGGAGGGACCTTCGTTGACGATGTCCAGGTCTTCCGGCGAGAAAATGACGGACAGCAGGCTGCCCATCAGATGACCGAGTTTGCGGAGGTAAAGGCCGTTGACCCGCGCCGCTTTTTCGCCGGTCTCCTTGAATAAGACCGCGATGTTTTCCGTGATATCGTCGCCGAGTTCGGCAGAAATGCGAAAGTGGTCCGTGCCAGTGAGGATCAGGTCGTTGTCCTTGCTGTAGCGGAAGGAGCGGCCGATAGCGCAGTAAAAAATCGACTCTATAATATTAGTTTTGCCCTGACCGTTGTCTCCGTAAAAGATGTTGACACCGGGGCCGAATTGCGCGTCGAGGGTGCTGTAATTACGGAAATTTGTCAGGGCAAGCCGTTTTACGAACATGATTATCTGGTGCGGATCGGCATTATCAGATAAGTGAAGGACGGGTCGCTTTCGCCGGTGATGATGCAGGGGCTCACGGGAGAGAGCAGCGACAGCACGATCTTCTCATCTTCGATCACGCGCAGGCATTCGATGAAGTTGCGAGCGCTGAAGCCTATGGTAAGTTCATCGCCGGAAACGCGGGCGCTGACTTCCTCTTTGATCGCGCCGACTTCGGTGGTAACGGAGACCGTGAGGGTATCGTTGCCGGAGAAATACAGCGTGACGGGGAAGCGCTTTTCGTCGTTGATCACCAGCGCCGCCCGTTCGAGCGCGTTCAGGAACGCTTTTGTCTCAAGCACTACGGAGGTCTTGAAATCTTTCGGGATCATGCGCTTATAGTCGATGTAATCGCCTTTGTAAAGCTTTGACACCATGCGGTAGGTATCGGTATAGAACATGATCTGGTTCGCGTTGCAGCAGAACTTCAGTTTTTCATCGGTGGGTTTAAGGGATTTGACAAATTCATTGAGGATCTTGGTGGGGACAATGACGCCGTAGTCGTTCTTTTCGGCCATTTCGGCGGTCTTAAGCGCCAGCCGGTAGCCGTCAATCGCCACACACCGCATCTCATTCTCGCGCTGCTCCATGAATACGCCCTGCAGAATGATGCGTTTGTCGTCCTGGCTGGTGGCGAAGGAGGTCTCTTTTACCATTGCCTGGAAAACGTCGGATTTGAGTTCGATGGCGTTGTCGGTGTTCAGGAAGGAGACCGGCGGATAGTTCTCGGGCGAGATGGTCTTTAATTTATAGTTGGCTTTGCCGCTGGAGATCATCAGAATGTTGCCCGTATTGTCCGTTTCCAGCGAGACATACACGTCGGGAAGTTTGCGGATGATATCGCCGAAGGTCTTGGAGTTGACAACGATGCTGCCGATCTCCTCGATGATTCCGGGGACTTCATATACGATGCCGAAGTCGCTGTCATTGCCGGTGAGCCGTACTTCTTCGCCCACTTCGATCAGAATGCCTTCGAGAATACTGATGGTAGATTTAGAGGGAACTGCCTTTTGTACGATGTTGATGCCTTCAATCAAATTGTCCCGGTTGCAAGTCAGTTTCATTGTGCGCGCCTCCCGCTGCTTCTTCTTTGTTTTATCTTGTATAATTTAGTAATAGTAGTAGGGCCTGTGGATTATGTGGAAAAGTGCCGCAAAGCCTTATTTTATAACGCTTTTTGCTTGTGTAAAAGCCTGTTGAAATTTTATCCGGGTTTTCCACAGTTTCCACAGGGCATTTTTGTACACAAGTTTTCCACAAAAAGTTTTCCACTTATCCACAGATTTTTGTGGAAAACTCAGCGAAGCACCCCGCTGTTGATGTATTTTTTCAGTTCGTCCATGGTCTTACGTAGCTCGGGGTTGGTCTCGACCTGGCCGGAGACCTGTTCGACCGCATACATGACGGTGGAATGGTCTTTGCCGTTGAACGCCTTGCCGATGTTCGGGAAAGACATATCCAGCAGCGTGCGGCACAGATACATCGCGATCTGGCGGGGAAGTACCAGCTCTTTCGTACGTTTTTTAGAAAGCAGGTCTTCTACGCTGATACCGAAGTATCTGGACACCGAGTCAATTATAACACCCTCGGAGATTTCATGCAAACTGTCGTCGGAAATATGTTTGAGGGCTTCTTTGGCAAGGTTGATGTTGATCTCCTGGCCCTGATGGAGGGCAATGGAGAGGTGATTGATCACGCCTTCCAGCTCGCGGATATTGTCGCCGGTATAGGAGGCAATATAATCCAGTACCTCGTTTTCGACTTCCAGCGCCTTTTCTTCCGCTTTGCGGTTGAGGATGGCAACTTTCGTTTCGTAGTCGGGCGCCTGCACGTCGGCGATCAGCCCCCACGCGAACCGCGTGCGCAGCCGGTCTTCCAGTACTTCCAGTTTGCTGATAGGCGAATCGCAGGAAATTACGATCTGATGCTTGGCTTCGTACAGCGCGTTGAAGGTATAGAAGAACTCTTCCTGCGTGCGCTCCATTTTAGAGAGGAACTGTATATCGTCAATAAGCAGCACGTCGATATTCCGGTACTTGTTCCGGAATTCTTCGTTGGTCTTATGGGTGATGGCGTCGACGAACTCGTTGGTAAAAGTCTCGGAGGTCACGTACAGCACTTTTTTGGTGGGGTCGTTCTCGAGGATCTTGTTGCCGATGGCGTGCATAAGGTGGGTCTTGCCCAGACCGGATTGACCGTAAATGAAGAACGGATTGTACGCGTTGCCCGGGGAGTCGGCGATGGCAACGGCGGCTGCGCAGGCCATGCGGTTGCTGTTGCCCACGATGAATGAATCGAAGGTGTACTGCTTGTTCAGATGCGAATCGAAATTGCTGGCTTTGAGCGCGGATTCGCGGACTTTCGGGAATTTTTCTTTATCATAAAACTGCAGCGTGAGATAATTCTTCGTACAGTCCATTATAATGCGTTTGATGATGGCGTGGTACTTCTTCTCGATCTGATCGAGGTAAAATTCTCCGGGAACCGTGAAATACGCGGTGTTGTCGACTATATCTTCCAGCACGATCGGCTTTATGAATGATTCAAATTCAGCAGAGGATACTTCGTTTTTCAGTTCTTCTAAGCATTTGGTCCAGACGGCACAAAGCTGCTCATCGGTGTAACTCGATGCTACCATTGCATCCAAGTCCTTTCGTTAATATGCGAGTTCAACCTGACTACCCGGACCGACACGCGTCCCGGAAGCTTTATCATTGGAATATGGCATATTTCGACGGCAGCAATACCGTAAAAAAGCGAGGATCACGGCTGAACGGAGGGCAATTTCGACTTTGTCCGGTGCAGGTCCGGTGTCCGTGCGGAGGCCCGGGTTCAGCGTGCGTAGAATATACCAAAGGGCAAGCCCGAATGCAACAACGGATTTTTTTGGACAACTATATACTAAAAAGCAAGATTACGGGTTTTTCACAACTTGTTGATATTGCCTGTGGAAAACTCCACAACATATTGGAATGTTAATTTTTTATTAAACCCGCAGATCGCCCCGGCCCGGAGGCTATTTGCAATTTGCCGCTGTTGTGTGGTAAACTACCCCCGTAAAATGGCTGTGAAAGGAAGCCGCAGGGTGAAGACGAGAAAACTTGAATTATTCATATGCATCTCTTGCGGAATTGCGGTCATAGGGTTCATTTTTTTCACAACGAAGCCGTCGGTGCTGGCAAAGGCATTGTCAGAACTTAGTGTTTTGCCGCTGCTGGCCGCGGTGTTGTGCATGATTTTCTATTGGCTGGGCGAGACGCTCACGGTACATGTGCTGCTGAAAGAACATTTTGAGGACCAGAAGTTCGGCGATTCGCTGTGCCTGACTATGGGCGGGTTGTATTTCGGCGCGATAACGCCGTTTTCGTCCGGCTGCCAGCCGTTCCAGGCGTACTATCTGTCCAAAAAAGGGCGGGACGTGGGCGTTGCCGCCAGTGTTTTGCTGACTAAGTTTATTGTGTATCAGAGTGCGCTGGTGGCGTTGTCAACGGCGCTCCTGCTCATGCGCTGGAAGTTCTTCCGCGCGGCAGTGCCGGGCTTTTATAAACTGGTGCTGGTGGGGTACGCGATCAATCTGGCGATCCTGTTCTTTCTGATCTTTTTAGGACTGTTTCGCGGGATCTCGGACAATATCTGCCGTTTTATCATCAAACTCGGCGCTAAGATCCGGCTGGTCAAAAAGCCGGAGGAAACGCTGGCAAAGGCGGAAAATGCGCTGGAAATGTTCCATAACACGTTCCGGGATATGCGGAAGCATGTGCCGGCGCTGCTGCTGGCGTTTGCGTGTTCCGTGATGGAATTGTGCGCGTTCTTTTCGGTGTCGTATTGCGTGTACCGCGCGTTCGGCCTGTCCGGTGCGGATCTGATCACAGTGGTGGCGGCGCAGGGTTTTGTGCTGGTCATTGCTTCGTTCATTCCGATCCCGGGCGCGGGCGTCGGCGCGGAGGAATCATATTATTTTCTGCTGCGGAATTTCTATCCGGAAGAGGGGCAGATCAAAGTTGCCATCATAATATGGCGGCTGATAAGTTATTATTTGACATTGCTGACGGGCATGTTTTTCGCGATGCACATAAGGCGGGTGAAGGACGCCGCGGCGCGGCCGACAGAGGAGGATACAGAAGATGAAAATAGGGTTGTTTAACGACTCTTTCCCGCCGACAATCGACGGCGTGGCCAATACAATGATAAATTACGCCCAGATCCTGCACGGGATGGGGGACAATGTGACCGTTGTCACCCCGAAATACCCCAACGTGATCGACGAATATCCGTTCAACGTGTACCGCTACAGTTCGATTCCCGCCAAATTTGTCCATAACCTGCCATACCGCGTGGGCAACCCGTTCTCGCCGGTCACCGTGCGCAAAGTGTACAAAATGGGCTTCGACATCATGCACATCCATTCGCCGTTCGTGTCGTCGCTGCTGGTGAACCAGGTGCTGGACATGAGCCACAAAGAGATCCCGCTGGTGATCACGTATCATACGAAATATGACGTTGACATCAAACGCTACCTTTCGACACGCAACCTGCAGCGGCTGCTGGAACGCATCGTGCTGGGCAACATCAAAAAAGCGGACGAGATCTGGACGGTGTCAAAAGGGACGATCGACAGCCTGCGCGCGCTGGGCTACAAGGGCGATGTGCAGATCATGCCCAACGGCACGGATTTTCCGAAGGGCAAAGCGCCGCAGGCGGCGGTGGCGGAGATCGACCGGGTGTACCGCACGGAGAACGATGAACTGGTGTTTCTGTACTGCGGCCGCATGATGTGGTACAAAAATCTGAAGATCATACTGGACGCATTGCAGATCCTCAAAAACGAAGGAATAAACTATAAAATGTTTTTTGTGGGCGATGCCCCGGACCGTCCGTCGGTGGAGGAGTACGCCCGTAAGCACGGCCTTATGGACCGGTTGTTCTTTACCGGCGGGATCACGGACCGCGAGAAAGTGCGGGCGTTCTTCAGCCGGGCGGATCTGCTGTTGTTCCCGTCCACGTACGATACGGCCGGGCTGGTGGTGAAGGAAGCGGCGGCGTGCGAGTGTCCGTCTGCGTTAATTGCCGGCAGCTGCGCCGCGGAGGGCGTTGATGACGGTTTCACCGGGATTCTGGCGGAAGAAGAGAACGCGGAGAGTTTTGCCCGCGCGTTGCTCCAGGCGGTGAAGCAGCCGGGATTGCTGAAACAGCTGGGCGAGAACGCGCAGCGGCACATATACTCGTCGTGGGAGGATTCGATCGCCCTCGCGCGCGCCCGTTACGACGTGGTGGTGCAGGAGAAGAAAGCAAAACTGGCGGCGTCGAAGAAAAAGGGGAAAAAGAGTAACAAATGAAGATACTGCTTTATACTGAATTTGAAAAAGCGCTGTCAAAATCCGGCCTGGGCAAGGCGATCCGCCACCAGATGCGCGCGCTGGAGGAGAACGGCATCCCGTACACGACTTCGCCGAAAGACGCGCACGATATAATTCATATAAACTATTACGGTCTGCGCTCGTACCGGCTGGCGAAAAAAGAGCACCGCCGCGGGGGCAAAGTGGTGTACCACGCCCATTCCACCGAGGAGGATTTCCGCAATTCGTTCGTGTTTTCGAATCTGATCGCGCCGCTGTTCAAAAAATGGATCTGCAAATGCTACCGCACGGGCGACGTGATCATAACGCCTACGCCGTATTCGAAGCGGCTGCTGGAGGGGTACGGGCTGAAGAATATCGTTGCCCTCTCCAACGGGATCGATCTGGAGTTTTTCCATCCGGACGCCGCGGCGGGAGCGGAATTCCGCGCGAAATACGGCTTCAGACCCGAAGACAAGGTGGTCCTGGGCATCGGCCTGTACCTCGAACGCAAGGGAATACTGGATTTTGTGGAACTGGCAAAGCAGCTGCCGCAATACAAGTTTATCTGGTTCGGCTACACGAATCCGGCGCTGGTGCCGCGGAAGATCCGCAAGGCGGTCCGGACGAAACTGGACAATCTGCAGTTTCCGGGCTATGTGGAACCGGCGGAGATCATGCGGGCAATGAACGGCGCAAACGTGTTTCTGTTCCCGACGCTGGAGGAGACGGAGGGGATCCCGGCGCTGGAGGCGTGTGCGTGCCGGCGGCAATTGCTGGTCCGCAATATCCCGGTGTTTTCGGGCTGGCTGGAGGACGGGGTCAACGCCTATATGGCTGATTCCCTTGCCGGCTTCCGCGAGAAGCTGTGCGGCATTCTGGAGGGCGAGCTGCCGGATCTGACGGCGGCAGCGGTGCCGGTCGCCGAAAGCCGCGAGATCCACAAGGTGGGCCGCGAACTGATCGAAGTATATCGCGGCGTGCTGGGTGAAAACGGGGATAATTTTTAAGATTAGTCTTTGATTTCGGGCAATTTTGACCGTTTTTTATTTGAATTGTGGCAATAGTTGCCGCTCCGGCGCGAGTTTTCCACAGTATTTGCGGCGAGTTTTCCACAGGTTGGGGAAAACTGCCGGGTTTTTCCATGTTGACATCGCCGCAATTTGGTGTTATACTCTAATTTGCTGTTTTCTGCACTCCGCGCGGGATACCGCAGCGGTGCAGGCGATCAGCACAGAACCGGACGAGAAAAAACAGGGGGTGTAATATATGATCAGACCTTTCCAACCTAAGAAAAGACAGAGGAAAAAAGTTCACGGATTCAGATCCAGAATGAGCACTGCCAACGGCAGAAAAGTACTCGCGAGAAGACGCCTGAAAGGCAGAAAAGTGCTTTCCGCGTGATTACGCAGTGAAGTGCGCGCCGGCGATCGACCGCGCGGCCGCATTTAAAAGCGCGTGACAACATGAAAGCTACGCTTAAGCAAAACCGCGAATTTCAAAGAGCGTATAAAAAGGGACAGTATAAGGCCGGAAGGTATATCGTGGTCTATGTTGTCCCAAACAAGCTCGGGCACAACCGTACCGGCATCTCGGTCGGTCGGAAGTTCGGCAACAGCGTTCAGCGAAATCGCATCAAGCGGCTCATACGCGAAAGCTATCGCAGCCTGCGCCCCGGAATAGCACAGGGATACGATCTGGTGTTTATGGTGAGGGCGGCCCGGAAGACCGCGCCGACGCCGAACCGTAAACTCAAGGCAGAGACTATGCCGTGCTACCGGGACATATACGGCGAAGTGGAACGGGCGCTGAAAAAGCTGGGACTGATATAACGGATATGTTAAAAAAAGCGTTTATATTGCCGATCAAATTTTATCAGAAACACATTTCGCCCCTGAAGCGGCCGTGCTGCAGGTTTTATCCGTCGTGCAGCGAATACGCGGTCCAGGCGATCAGCAAACACGGCGTCGTAAAAGGCTGCGGACTCGCGGCATACCGTATTTTACGGTGCAATCCGTTCTGCAAGGGCGGGATAGACCCGGTCCCTTAGAAAGGTTCAACACCACATGATGGACTTTATTGCAAGGCCTTTCGGGGCTTTGATGGAATTCATTTATAATAACCTGGCGTTCCACAACTACGGCGTTGCGATCATTTTCTTTACGCTGTTTGTGAAGATCCTGCTGTTGCCGCTCACCGTCAAACAGCAGCGCAGCATGGAACGGCAGCAGATCATCCAGCCTGAACTCGAGGCGCTCCAGAACAAATACAAAGACGACCGCAAGAAACTGCAGGAAGAGCAGATGAATCTGTACACAAAGTACAACATCAGTCCGATGAGCGGTTGCCTGCCGATGCTGATCCAGCTGCCGCTGATCCTGGTCATCTACCAGATCGTCAGACGGCCGCTCACGTATATTGCCGGCCTTTCGTCGGATGTGATCAAATCGCTGACGGGAGTTGCCAACGAAAGCTGGGTCAAAAGCTGGACCAACTACGAGATCCAGACCAACAAGCATTTTCTGGACAAAACGGCGGAGTTTTTTGAATTGACCGGCGGTGCCGGACAGCAGATCAACATGAGATTCCTGAAGATCTTTGACCTGGGCGAGACTCCAAAGTGGAAGTTTTGGGAGTTCGGCGATCAGTGGAAAGTTTACCTGCCGCTGATGCTGATACCCGTTCTGGCGGTGGCCACGTCTTATCTGCAGATGTTCATCACCAACCGCCTCAACAATATGAATAAAAAGAATGAAAACGGCAACAGTTCCGCGCTTGCCGGAATGAACGGGATGCTGAAGATACTGCCGCTGATGACGCTGTTCATTGCGTTCGTAGTACCCGCGGGTCTCGGTTTTTACTGGATCGTAAGCAATATTTTCGGTATCCTGCAGACGATCCTGCTAAAAAAGCTGTTTAGTATAAAGAAGGAAGGAAGTGCCTGAAATGGCAAGATCCGTAGAAAAAAGCGCCAAGACCGTAGAAGAAGCGATCGAACTCGCGCTCACCGAGCTCGGGCTGGATCAGGAAGACGTGGACGTGGAGATCATTGACAGCGGTTCCAAACCGATGCTGGGACTGATCGGCGGGCACGACGCCGTTGTCCGCGTGACCGAAAGTGTCTCGGCGCTGCGCAAGGTTTCGGATTATCTTGACACGCTGCTGGAAGCCAGCAAGGATTCCGATGACAGTGACGTTAAATACTATATCCGTGAAGAAGAGGAAGACGGGCAGCCCGTGATCAAAGTTGACATCAGCGGCACCGACGTGGCGTACCTGATCGGCAAGCACGGCGACACGCTGTACGCGATCAATACGCTGGCAGGTATCATTGCCAACCGCGACGCCGACGAGTATACGCGCGTTGTCATCGACGTGGCGGACTACCGCAAACATCGCGAACAGACGCTCATCAGCATGGCCAACCGCGCCGCTTCCAAAGTGGTCAAATTCAAGAAGCCGGTACCGATGGCCGCGATGCCCGCGTCCGAGCGCCGGATCATCCACACCGCGTTGCAGGGCAACAGCCGCGTGATCACCGAGAGCGAAGGCGAAGAGCCCAACCGCTACGTGGTGGTCAAACCCAAGCCCTACGTAAAGGTATTCTGATAACCGCAATGAACAGCGATACTATCGGCGCGATCTCCACACCGCCCGGAAACGGCGGCATCGGGATCATCCGTGTCAGCGGGCCTGCCGCGATAGAGACGGTTGATGCCATCTTCGCGTCGCGCCGGCAAAACAGCGAAACATATAACATACGGACCGCACACGAGGTGGTCCGTATGTCTGCTTTTACCATGAAGCACGGCTACATCTTCGATCCCGACACGGACAACGGCGCCGGGACACCCGAATTCGCCGACGAATGCCTCGTGTCCGTGATGCGCGCCCCGCGTTCGTACACCGGCGAAGATGTGGTGGAGGTCAACACCCACGGCGGCACCGCGGTGATGCGGCGCGTGCTGGGGATACTGTTCAAACGCGGTGTGCGGCCCGCGGAACCCGGCGAGTTTACGAAGCGGGCGTTTTTGAACGGGCGGATCGACCTCACCCGGGCGGAGGCGGTGGCGGAACTGATCCGGGCGCGCACCGAAGAGAGCCGCAAAGCCGCGATGGAGCAGATGACCGGAGCGCTGGCGGCGCTGATCGACCGCCACATCGAGCGTATCGGCGAAACGCTGGCCCGGCTGGAAGTGGCCATCGACTACCCCGAATACGATGAAGACGAGCAGATAATAAAAGAGGCGCTGGATTCGCTGGAAAGCACCGGGCGCGAACTGCGCGAGCTGGCGGCCACATACGAACGCGGCCGGCTGGTGCGCGAAGGCCTGCGGGTGGCGATCTCCGGGCGGCCCAACGCGGGCAAATCCTCGCTGCTGAACGGCCTTTTGGGGTTCGGGCGCGCGATCGTTACGGATATTCCGGGGACAACGCGCGACACCCTCGAAGAATCGATGGAGATCGCGGGATTTCCGGTGATATTGACCGATACCGCGGGGCTGCGGGACGCGTCGGACGTGGTGGAGCAGCTCGGCTTGGAGCGCGCGCGGGCAGAGCTCGAACGGGCGGACGTGATCATTTTTATGTTCGATGCGGGGGGCAATATTGACGAAGACCTACGCCTCCTCCGTTCTCTTACGGGCGAAACGGCCGGAAAACATCTTATCCTGGCGGTCAACAAATGCGATCTGCTCTCGGCAGACGCCCTGGCGGCATACAAGACGCGCTTTGAGGCGGAAATATCGCCGGAAAACGCGGCGGAGACCGTGTATATTTCGGTCAAGCAGGGCGGCGCAGCGGAAATATCCGACCGGATCGCCGCATATCTGGAGCGGCACGGCGCGGGGAGCGGCGGAGCGATATTGACCGGCGAGCGGCACAAAGCGCTGGTGGACCGGGCGATAGCGGCAATCGACCGCGCGACGGTATCGGCGGGAGAGGGAAGGCCGCTGGACTTTATTGCCTACGACGTGTGGGAGTGCGCAAATGCGCTCGGCGAGATCACCGGCCGCAACGTGACCGACGAGGTCGTTGACACTATATTCAGCAAATTCTGTCTGGGGAAATAACAGTATGGCACAGGAACGGCACTGTTTTGGAGAATATGATATTGCGGTGATCGGCGCGGGGCACGCGGGCTGCGAAGCGGCGCTGGCGGCGGCAAAACTCGGGCTCCGGACCGTGGTGTTTGCCGTAACGCTGGACGGGATCGCCAACATGGCGTGCAACCCCAGCATCGGCGGTACTGCGAAGGGCCAGCTCGTGCGCGAGATCGACGCGCTGGGCGGAACCATGGGCAAAGCCGCGGACGCGACGGCAATACAGGTGCGCTTTCTGAACCGGGCCAAAGGGCCGGCGGTGTATTCACCGCGGGCGCAGATCGACCGCCGTCAATACCAGATATACATGAAGCACGAACTCGAACGGACGCCGAACCTGGATCTGAAGCAGGGCGAGATAGTAGAAATATTGACCGAGACCCCCGAAAACGGCGGCAGACCGCGCGTTTCCGGCGTGGTCACCCACCTCGGCGCGTATTACAAATGCCGCTGCGCAGTGGCGTGCACCGGCACGTACCTGAAAGGACGCGTGATAGTGGGCGAAAACTCGTACAGCAGCGGTCCCGACGGGCAGTTTCCGGCCAATAAACTTTCCGCCAGCCTCAAAGCCGCGGGCCACACTATTATAAGACTTAAAACCGGCACGCCGCCGCGCGTCAACGGCCTCACCGTGGACTACTCGGCGCTGGAGATCCAGAACGGGGACGAACCGCCGTTTACATTTCAGTTCGATCCGGAGGACGCGGATCCCCGCGGCGTGGCGGGCGGCGGCAGCCAGATCCCGTGTTATCTTACGCACACCACTAACGAGACACATAATATAATAAAAGCGAACCTTCACCGTTCGCCGCTGTTCAACGGGTCGATTGAGGGCGTGGGACCGCGGTATTGTCCGTCGATCGAGGACAAGATCATGCGGTTTGCCGACAAGGACCGCCATCAGATCTTCCTGGAGCCCCTGGGGCGCGAGACGGAGGAGGTGTATCTGCAGGGATTGTCCTCGAGCCTGCCGGAAGACGTGCAGCTGGATTTTGTGCACAGCATCCCGGGGCTGGAAAACGTCAGCGTGATGCGGCCGGCGTATGCTATCGAGTATGATGCTATTGACGCCACCGAACTGGAGCTGTCGCTGGAGAGCAAGCTGGTGGACGGCCTGTTCTGCGCCGGACAGATCAACGGGTCTTCGGGGTACGAAGAAGCGGCGGGGCAGGGCCTGATCGCGGGCATCAACGCCGCGCAGAAGCTCAAAGGCCGCGAGCCGCTCATTCTGGACCGCAGCGAGGCGTACATCGGCGTGCTGATCGACGATCTGGTGACGCGGGGCACGAAGGAGCCGTACCGGATGATGACATCGCGGGCGGAATACCGGCTGCTCTTGCGGCAGGACAACGCGGACGCGCGCCTTACCGAAAAAGGCTACGCCGTGGGGCTGATCTCCGAGGCGCGGTACCGGCGGTTTACGGAACGTCAACAGCGCATCACGGCGGCAGCGGACGCGCTGGAGGCAACGCATTTGTCTCCCGGCGAAATTGTCAACACGTTTCTGGACAGGCAGGGCAGCTCCCGCGTCCACAGCGGCGTCAGTGCGGCGGACCTGCTCCGGCGGCCGGAATTGACGCTGGCGGCGCTGCAGGAAGTATTGCCCGCGGATGTGAAAGCGACGATTGAAGCATTGGCCCCGGTGGAAGCGGAGCAGGTGGAGATCTTAATTAAATACAGCGGGTACATCCAGCGCGAACTGGTGCAGGTGGAACAGTTCCGCCGCCTCGAGAAACAGCGGATCCCGGACAATGTCAACTACGCCGATGTACCCAGCATCAGCAACGAAGCGCGGGAAAAACTGGCGAAGATCCGCCCGGCGTCTATCGGGCAGGCCATGCGTATCACCGGTGTTTCTCCGGCGGACATTGCGGCGCTGATGGTTTATCTGCACCGGTTCGGCAGGGGAACAGACCCCGGGAACGGCGCGGAAGGCGGTGAGCGCGGGTGAGGACAGAGCTGATAGGGCCGGAATTGTCGCCGGCACAGGCGGAACAGTTTGAAAAATACTGCGCGCTGCTCGCCGAGTGGAACAAAGTGATGAATCTTACGGCGATCGTTGACCCCGACGAAGTGGCAGTCAAGCATTTCGCCGACAGCCTGACGCTGCTGCCGTATCTGGACCGGGCGGGAACGCGCACGCTGATCGACGTAGGTACCGGCGCGGGCTTTCCGGGCATTCCGCTCAAGATCATGCGGCCGGAGCTGGAAGTTACACTGCTGGATTCGCTGGAAAAGCGGGTGCGGTTTCTGGATACGGTGACCTGCGAGCTCGGTCTTTCGGGCATCCGGACGATACACGCCCGCGCGGAAGACGCCGGCCGCGACCGGAAATTACGGGGGCAATTCGATGCTTCTGTTGCCCGGGCGGTGGCGCCAATGAACGTGCTGTGCGAGTATTGCCTGCCATTCGTGCGGCCGGACGGGAAGTTTTTTGCGATGAAAGGTCCTGCGCAGGAGGATTTCCGGCGGGCGCTGAAAGAGCTCGGCGGCGAGGTAGAGGCGGATGACGTGTTTGAATTGACGGGGGCCGCGGGAGAGGGACCCGCGCTGCAGCGCCGGATCATTTGCGTTAAAAAGAGCGGGACAACACCCGCGAAGTACCCGCGGCGGGCCGGGTTGCCCGCGAAGAAACCGCTGATGTAAACGCGAGTGGAAAAATATAATGCATTCGGCCCCGGAGACGATCCGGGGCTTTTGCTGTTTTTCGCGAAAAATACAGTAAAACGGCGCAATATATCTGCAAAATTGTCGAAAAACGTTGATTTTTGTCGAAATTTGTCGAATTATTTTGCTTCCTTTTTGCGAAAAAGCGGAGTATATTTGGGGCATAGAGATGTTGACAGCGGCGCCCGGGCCGCGTTGTCATATGTCAAAAACCTGAATCATAACATAAGAAGCAAAAGGATGATCGGAATGGAAAAAGAAGAACTGAAGCTGGCGGTCAATATTCCGCTCAATATGATACGGATCGGGGTGTTCGTTCAGAATCTTACTATAGGGAGAGGGATGCGGGCGCTGGTGCGCTCAATCGAGAAAAACGGCGTGCTCTCGCCGATCTGTGTATCCGCCGAAAGCAACGGAATGTATGAACTGATCACCGGCAAACGCCGGGTGCTGGCGGCAAAGAAAGCCGGTCTCACAGAGATTCCCGCGGTGGTGTACAATCCGAGTTCCGGCGACGCCGGGCTGGTCAAAATGCTGAGAGACGGTATCGAAGGGATGCACTATTTTGATGAAGCCGAGAGCTACCGGAACATTATTGAGTCAATGGAGGTCTCTCAGGCGGAACTGGCCCGGACGCTGGGCAAGAGCCAGGGGTACATTTCAAACAAAGTGCGGCTGCTGACGCTGGCGCCGACGGTGCGGCGGCTGATCGAGGACAATAATATTTCCGAGCGCCACGCGCGGGAGGTGATGAAGATCTTTGATGAAAGAATGCAGAGAGCGGTGGTGATCAGCATAATCGAAAATGAATTGACCGTGAAAGAGACGGAAGAGGAAGTTGACCTGATACTGAAAGACAGCGGAGATCTGCGGCGCAGACTGGCGCGGAAAGTCGCCGATTACGAACTCTGGAACCGGGAGGTCGAAAGCAGCAGCCGGGAGATCCTCGCGTCGGACAAAATGCGGCAACTGATAATAGTCACTAAAAGCATCGTGGATATTGCCCGGAAAAGCGGACTGCGGGTGCTGTCGGGGCAGAACAACACGGAAAAATATCTGGAGATCAAGTTACAGATACTGAAGGGCGGCGAGAGCGCACCCGTCGAAAACACGCAAAAAGCCGCGTAAAATGCAAACTGTGTTTAATTTCGACATTATGTCGAAAACGAATGTCGAACAGCTTAAACAGGCAAATAACGCGGTTTTTTAAGACAGAGGCGGATTTTGACGCCAAAAACCGGTTGAAACGCGGCATCGAAAAATGGTATAATCATCGGGAAGACCGGCTCGCGGCACCGGGAGGCGCGGCGGCAGGTACAAAAGCAACACAACAGTTATTCTAAGGAGACCGGACCGATGATCAAACAGGAAGAAGACAAGAACTCTGAGGCGTTTCGCGTACAGCACAAAGTCGTACCCAGAGATATAGAAAAAGAGATGAAACAGTCGTTCATAGAGTATGCTATGAGCGTTATCGTGGACCGCGCGGTCCCGGATGTACGGGACGGTCTGAAGCCGGTGCACCGGAGGATCATCTACACGATGTTCGAAGAAGGGTACACGCCGGACAAAGCGTACAGAAAATGCGCGACGACGGTCGGTGTGGTCATGGGTAAATACCACCCCCACGGCGACGCGGCGATATATGACGCGCTGGTGAGGCTGGCGCAGGATTTCTCGATGCGCGCGGTGCTGGTGGACGGCAACGGCAACTTCGGTTCCCGCGACAACGACCCGCCCGCGGCCATGCGTTATACCGAAGCGAGATTGACGAAGATCGCGCTGGAAATGGTTGCCGACATCAATAAAAACACAGTCGACTTCAAACCCAATTTCGACGAGCACGAAGAAGAGCCGGTGGTATTGCCCTCGCGGTTCCCGAACCTGCTGGTCAACGGGTCTTCCGGTATTGCCGTCGGTATGGCCACGAACATCCCGCCGCACAACCTGGGCGAGGTCATTGACGGCGTGGTGGCGCTGATCGACGATCCGGAGATCTCGGTGGACGGCCTGATGCAGTACATCAAAGGCCCCGATTTTCCCACCGCGGGCAACATCATGGGCAAGCAGGGCATCCGCGAAGCGTACATGACGGGCAAGGGCCGGATAATCGTCCGCGCCAAATGCGATATAGAGGAACTGCCCAACGGCCGGCAGCAGATCGTGATCAGCGAGCTGCCCTACATGGTCAACAACGCCGCGCTGGTGGCGCGCATCGCCGATCTGGTCAAGGATAAGCGCGTTGACTCCATCAGCGGCCTCCGCGACGAATACAGCAAAGCCGGCATCCGCATCGTCATCGAGTTGAAGAAGGACGCCAACGCAAACGTACTGCTCAACCAGCTCTACAAATATACCGACCTGGAGACGGCGTTCTGCGTCAACATGCTCACCTGCGTCCCGGGAGAAGGCGGCGGATACCAGCCCCGGATCGTCAACCTCAAAGAAGCGCTGGAATACTATATCAGACACCAGGAATCCGTGGTGCGCCGCCGGACGCAGTTCGATCTGGACAAAGACCTGGACCGTGCGCACATACTGGAAGGCACGCTGATCGCGCTGGATCATATTGACGAAGTGATCCGGATCATCCGCGAATCGCGCACCGAGCCGGACGCAAAAGCCGGATTGATGGCGAGATTCGATTTCACCGAGCGGCAGGCGCAGTACATCGTGGATATGCGGCTGGGCCGGTTGACCGGGATCGAAAAGGACAAAGTACTGGAAGAGTATAAAGCCAAACAGGAGGAGATCGCGTATTTCCGCGGCCTGCTGGAGGATGAGAAAAAACTGATGGGAGTTGTAAAAGACGAAATTCTGGCGGTCAAAGCGCAGTACGCGGACGAGCGCCGGACCCGGATACTGCCGTACGAGGGCGAGATCGATCTGGAAGACCTGATCAACGAGCACGATATCGCCATTACGCTGACGCATCTGGGATATATCAAGCGCACTTCGGCGGATACGTACAAGGCGCAGCACCGCGGCGGCAAGGGCATCACCGGCGCCGGCACCCGCGAAGAGGACTTCGTGGAGCAGCTGATGATCACATCGTCCCACGATACGCTGCTGTTCATCACGGACAAAGGCCGCATGTACTCGCTCAAAGGGTACGAGATTCCGGACGCGGGCCGCACGGCCAAGGGCACCGCGGTGGTGAACCTGCTGAGATTTACGGAGGGCGAAAAGGTCGCGTCGGTAATTGCCATCCGCAGCTTTGAGGACGCAAAGTACCTGATCTTCGGCACGCGGAACGGTTTGATAAAGAAGACGGCGTTGTCCGCGTATGCGAATGTGCGGGCATCGGGCATCATTGCCATCGACCTGCGCGAAGGCGACAAGATCGTCAACGTGCGCCTGGCCAACGACGAAGACATCATGATGGTGACGCACGGCGGCATGTCGATCCGCTTTGAGCAGGAAGATGTGCGCGAGACCGGCAGAGCGTCAATGGGTGTACGCGGCATTACGCTGAAAGAGAACGACTACGTGATCGGCATGGATCTGTGCAAAGAAGGCAAGACGCCGCTGCTGATCAGCGAATTCGGCTACGGCAAACGCGGCCGCATCGACGATTACCGGCTGCAGGGCCGCGGCGGCAAAGGCATCATCACGTACAAGATCTCCGAGAAGACCGGCAGCTTGGTCAGCATGCTGATGGTAGACGACGACAACGATGTGATGATCATCACCAGCAACGGCACGATCATTCGCGTGCATGTTAAGGACATCAGCATTTTCGGGCGGGCAACGCGCGGCGTGACGCTGATGCGGGCGACGGCGGACAATTATATTGCCGACTGCGCCGCCACGACTTTTGACGAAGGCGAGGAGAGCGCAGTGCCGGAGACAGACGCCGCCGAAGACCGGACCGAGGAGTAAGTAAATGCACGTTTGCGCGCTGGTCGGCGCCAGCGGGACGGGCAAAAGCCACCGCTCGCTGTGGGTCGCGAAAGAGCATAATATCGAGTACGTCATTGACGACGGCCTGCTCATAAAGGGCAATTCGGTGCTGGCGGGGCGCTCCGCCAAAGCGGAAAAGACCCGGGTGGCCGCCATCAAGACGGCGGTATTGACCGATGACGCCCACGCGTTCGAACTACGCAGCGCACTGAAGGAAAACAAGGCGGAAAGCGTGCTGATCCTCGGCACGTCGGACGCCATGGTGCAGAAGATCGCGGCGCGGCTGGGACTTGGCGAGATCAACGAAACGATATATATTCAAGACGTTTCCAGCCCGTACGAGATCCAGCAGGCGCTGAATACGCGGCGGATGGAGGGCAAGCACGTTGTACCCGTCCCCACGATGGAACTTAAGAAAAACTTTTCCGGCGTAATGCTGGATCCGCTCAATATCCTGCGGCGGCGCGGTGCGGGCAGCTTCGAAACGATGGGCGAAAAGTCGGTGATCCGGCCGACATACAGTTATCTGGGGAGATTCACGATCTCGGACTACACCATCTATCAGCTGGCGGAGCACGCGGCCCGGGAGAACCCGGCGGTGTCACGGATCACCCGCTTCCGGGCGGACAAAGCCGAAGACGGCATCCGCATCGAGATGGATATAGTACTGTATTACGGGCACCGGATCCCATCGGTTTTCGCCGAACTGCGGCGCCAGATCGCCGAAGAGATCGAAAAATACACGTCGCTGAATTCGGTGGCGGTGATATTGACGGCAAAAAACATTATAGTTAAGAAGGCCGCTAAGCCGGAGGAGGCATTGACCCCCGCCGCGACTGAGGGAGGAAACGCAGATGCAAGACACGATATACACAATTCCGGTAACTGAAGTATATGAGGAACCGTGCGAATGCCCGCTATGCGCGCTGGAGGCCCGCTTTGAGAACGACCGGGTCAATTATTACCTCGGCCCGTCGCTGATGGAACCGGACAACCGCATCGCCACTAACGACAAAGGCTTCTGCGGCCGCCACTTTAATATGATGTATGCTACTCAGACCAACCGGCTGGGTCTGGGCTTGATATTGGATACGTACATGACGGAGCAGATCGCGCGCATGCGAAAGTACGCGGGAGAGGCGCCGAAAGACGACGGCAGCGGCACAAAGGGGCTCGGCAAACTGTTCAAGGCCAAAAGTAAAGGCGGTCAACGTTCCGCCGAAGCGATCTGCGAGTACTGGCACAAGCACGAACGCGGCTGCTGCATCTGCGAGGACCTGGAGCGGACGATGGAACGCTACATCGACGTGATCTTCCACCTGTACTTTACGCAAAAGGATTTCCGCGAGCGGTTTGACGGCGGTCTGGGCTACTGCATGCGCCACTTCGAGCTGCTCTGCGACAAAGCGGGGACAATGCTCTCCGCCGGCAAACAGGACGAGTTTCTGACGGCGCTGGTGCGGCAGCAGCTGGACAATCTGGACCGGATCCAGGACGAGGTCAACTGGTTCACTAAAAAATTCGATTACCGCAACGCTCAGGAGCCCTGGAAGAATTCCCGGGACGCGCTGCCCCGCGGCATGCGCAAAATGACCGGACTGCGGGACATCGGCAGCTGAATTTCTACTATATATAATATAAGAGGTCAAAAACAACATGGCAAATACAGAGTTTTTTACGGTCAAAGCGGATCACTTTGATTGTTATCAGATCTTTACCTGCGGGCAATGTTTCCGCTGGCGCCCGGAAAACCCGTCGAACGCGGCCGGGGGCTGGTGGAAGGGAATCGTTCGCGGAAGACTGCTTAAGATAAAAAGCTACAGCGCCGTCGGGCTGGTGTATGTTGCCGGCTGCGACCGCGCGGAGTTCGACGCGGTCTGGCGCGACTATTTCGATCTGGACACGGATTACGGCGCCATCGGAGAATACCTGAGCGGCATGGACGAAAAACTCGCGGCCGCGGTGCGGTACGGTTCAGGCATCCGCATACTGCGGCAGGAGCCGTTCGAGACACTGATCTCGTTCATCATCTCCGCAAACAACAATATTCCGCGCATAACCAAATGCATAGAGGCGCTGTGCCGGCGGTTCGGCGAGGCGATCGGCGTTGACGACGCGACCGGCGAAGTGCTGTACGCGTTTCCGACGCCTGAAGCGCTGGCGGCGGCAACACCCGAACAGATATCCGACTCAACTCATTTGGGATACCGTTGTCCGTATATCGTTGCGGCAGCGCGTCAATACATTGACCGCGGCGGAGATCTTTCTGACCCCGAGAGCTACACCGGCGTGGGCCCGAAAGTCGCGTCGTGCATTCAGCTGTTCACCGGCGTCAACACCGATTCCTTCCCCGTCGATGTCTGGGTCCGCCGCCTGATCACCGAACTGTACTTTCCCGGCGCGGCTGAACCGTCGCTGGCGGAGATCAACGGCTTTATAAAATCATATTTTACAAAATACGGCGGATACGCGCAGCAGTACCTGTTTTTCTGGCGGCGCGGCATCGAAAAGGGCGGCGCGGACAACGCAGACTGACCCCGAAAACGCCTGTTTGACGCTCGTAAAATTTCCAAAAAATTTTTTAAAAAAAGTGAAAAAAGTTGTTGACAACACCGGAACGCGAGAGTATAATGGCAAAGCTGTCGCTCAAGAGAGCACCGCGAAAACGGGGCTGCGACAGCGGATGGACCTTGAAAAAAGAACAGCGTAAAAATAACATGTAACTCGTCAAAATTTGAGTTTAAGAGCAAGAAAAGCTCGTTAAAAAATCACAAGCCAGTGCACCGAGAGGTGCTAAAGTAAAGAGCTAAGCTAAAAGCTTGCAGATATTTAATCTGAGAGTTTGATCCTGGCTCAGGACGAAC
>JAFZSK010000053.1 GCA_017620915.1 Clostridia bacterium
CGTGCGGTTCCGTTCGCCCGAAAAGCTTGCGGAATTCTGCCGGATGGTGCAGCGGGCGGCGCCGGTGGATTCGGACGCGGTGCCGGTGGCGGACGACATGCCGGGCTACGAGGCGCAGGTGATCATGGCCGCGGGCAACTTCGTGCAGGGCGCCTCCATCGAACTCAGCGCGGACGGCCCGATGATCCCGCCGTATACCGCGTTCATGCAGGGCGGGCTGACTTATGTCAACGTTAAACTGGCGGCGCTGCTGGCCGCCGAGGCTTTGAATAAACTGGATTGATCGATACTGCCGCGGGGGCAATATTATGGACAACAGTGAAAACACCACAAAAAAGAAAACTTTCAAGCTGACCAAGGTCAATTCGCGCGACGGCGAAAAAGTCATATACGACGCGTACGGCTACGAGATCAAGACGGGGGACAGACCTGTGTCCGCGCCGCAGCCCGAACCGCGGCACGATACGGGGGACAGACCACTGCCTGAGGACAGACCCGTTCCCGAGGACCTGCTGCCCCGGACCGAACACCGCACGTACGACGCCGGCCTTCGCGCCGCGATCGAGAGCGGAGCTCACCGCAGTACGCACCAGACGCTGGTTAATACGGGGGACAGACCTGCCCGCGACAGAACCGTTGACGAAACGGAACGAGTGCACCGTACCGCGCAGCCGGCGAAGAAAACGAATAAAACGAATAAAGCGGACGAGGCACAGCCGGCAAAGAAATCCAACAAATCGAAAAAGAAGCAGAAAGCGGAAAAGGCGCGCAAAAAACAGGAAGCCGCCCGGGCGCGCGAGCAGGAGCGCGAAGCCGCGCAGAACGAACAGAACGCGCCGGAAGCGGAGAACGCCGAACAGCCGAAGAAGAAATTGACCGCCGCCGAACTGCGCGTAAAATACGCCAAAATGCAGCGCCGGGAAAACTGGCTGGGCGTGCTGAAAGTGCTGGCGGTGGTGCTGGTGCTGGCGCTGATAATTGTCCTCATAACCGTCAATTCCCATAAAGACAAAGGCCTCGACACGCAGTATCTGGCGGTGGGGTATATTGACGACGCCGCGGACGGCACGCTGTCGTTCATGCGCGTCGAATCGCCCGTGTTTTCCCACGTATCCGGCGTGTTCATCCCAAACGTCAACGAAGGCGACCGCGTCGCCAAAAACGCCGTCATCGGCCATGTGATAAAAGAAGAGTACTCCGACGATCTGCGGGAGCTGAAGGACATCGAGAGCCGTATTGCCGCCGCACAGCGCGCGTCATCGTACATCGACTCCTCCCGCAGCGGCGAGATGCTGGCGCTGGAAAACGCCATCGACAGCGGCATTGACGACCTGGCGCGGCTGGCCATGTCCGGCGGCCTCTCCGGCTACAGCGCGAAGTTCAGCGAGCTGAGCGACCTGTTTGCCCGCCGCAACGAGCTGGAGATGAATGCCGAATCCACCGATACGTACATTAAAGACCTGCAGAAGCAGCGCAACAAGATCCAGAACCGTATCTCGGCGTCAATGCACGAAGTCCGCGCCCCCGAAGCCGGCGTAGTGTCGTTCCAAACGGACGGCAACGAGACCCGCGTCACGGAGGCCACCAACGCCCTCAGAACGCGCATCGACAACACCAGTTTCAAATCCGAACTGTCCAGCACGCTCACCGAAGCGGAACTGGCGGAGATCACGCTGCCGGAAAGCACGCCCGAATCCTCTTCCGGCCGTGCTGTGAGCAACGGCTCCGAAGTGGCGCGCATTGCCGGCGAAAACGAGTTCTACATCACGGTGCAGGTGGCGGATCCGGGGGCGCATCATATTGTCCCCGGCAACACCGCGGAAATATACGCGCCGGACGAAAACATCCGGTTCGACGCGGAGATCGTGGGCGTGTATTATTGCGGCAGCGTATCGCTGGCGGTGCTGAAGTCCGACCGGGCGCTGGACGCGACGGTGACGCTCAGGCAGCTGCGCGGGACCGTGATCTTCAGCCACATCGAAGGACTCAAAGTGCCGCTCCGGGTGCTCACGGACTGGGACAGAGCGGGACTCACCGCGCGGCTCACGGTGCTGCGCTCGGGCTATATCCGGTACGCGTACGTCAACGTGCTCTCCAACGACGGCGTATATGCCATCATCAATAACCGCTCCACGCTGGATGACGGCACCGGGATCTGGGTGCGCGAGAACGAGGAATACGTGGTCAATTACGACAAAGTCACCGAAGGACAGGGGGTGTGAGCGTGAGTATTGCCGACAATCTGCGCGAAGTGCGCCGCAAGATTGACGAAGCGCTCGCCGAAGCCGGGCGTACGGACAACGTCACGCTCGTTGCCGTCACCAAATATTCCGGCGTGCCCGAAGTGCTGGAGGCGATCCGCGCCGGCCAGACGGTGTTTGCCGAAAACCGCGTGCAGATGCTGCTGGACAAATGGCGCCGGCTGGACGAACTGCGGGACGCGGGCGTACAGCTGCCGGAACTGCACTGGCACATGATCGGCCGCCTGCAGACCAATAAAGTCAAGTACATCGTGGGCAAAGTCGAGCTGATCCACTCCTGCGACTCGCTCCGGCTGGCGGAGGAGATCTCCCGGCAGAGCGTGAAGGCGGGCGTGGTGAGCCGCGTGCTGATCGAGGTCAACGTCTCCGGCGAAGCCAGCAAGTCCGGCGTGACGCCGGAAGAGACGGAGGAGTTCGTGCGTCAATGCGCCGCGCTGCCCGGATTGACCGTCTGCGGCTTGATGACAATGGCGCCCGAAGGCGCTCCCGGATCGGAATTGACGCAGATTTTTTCACATTTAAACAAATTATTTGTTGACATAGGCGCAAAAAGCATATATAATTGCCCTATGACTACCCTTTCTATGGGTATGAGTGCGGATTTTGTCGAAGCCGTGAAGTGCGGTTCCAACATGGTCCGCGTCGGACATCGCATTTTTTCGTAGTGCGATCCGGCAAATATACAAAAGAGATTTTTATGAGTTACGCAAGATAAGGAGGCTGTTTTAATGGCAGAAGTTTTTTCACGTTTCAAGAATTTTCTTGGATTCGGCAGTGGCAATACCGCACCTGATACAGATGAATACGTGGATGACATTGACGACGAGCGCGCCAGCTTTTCCGCCGATTCCGAGGATGAGTACACTGTTGTGACGAAAGATCGCTACAGCCGCGTCAGCAATTCCGCTCCGACCTTCACGAGCCGTCAGACCCGCGAGCCCGCTCCGGAAAAGCATACCGAGCGTGCTGCCGAGAAGACCGAGCGCACGGGCGAAAAGAGCAAAGTCATCAACATGGGTGTGAATTCCAATCTGCGCGTCGTGTTGTCCAAGCCGTCCGCGTTTGACAACTGCGAAGCGATCTGCTCCCACCTGCGCGGCCAGATGACCGTGGTGCTGAATCTCGAGTTTGTTCCCGAGGTCGGCGACCGCCGCCGCATCTTCGACTTCGTGTCCGGCTGCTGCTACGCTCTCGACTGCAGCATCCAGCGCGTGTCCGACCTGATCTACGTCATCGCTCCGTCCAATGTGGACGTGCTGGCCGAGGTCACCGAGGAAGAGGAAGAGTCCGCGTTCTCCGCGTTCTGATTAGTCCGTCCGATTGATCCGAACATATATTTATGATTTTGAACCGGCGTCAGCCGCTTTTGGCGGGCGCTTTTAGGGGGTTTTTAGGTTTTGGCAACGCGCGAGGGCAGCAATAAGCGGGACGATCGCGGGGGCAATGACCGCACCGTCCGCCTGGACCGTGAGGGCAATGACAAACCGGCCGCCGGCCTTACCGGCAGTTCGGTGATCGTCAAACTGCTGGCGGCGGTCATTATTTTCCTGGTCATCGGTTTTGTGGGACTGGGGGTCTCCCGGCTGCTGCTCAGCGCGGATATTTTCCGGCAGGTGTTCCGGCTGGTGATGCTGCCGCTCTGCGCGTTTCTGTCGGGCCTGCTGTCAATGCTCATTCTCCGTCACGCAGGCGCCTGCCTGATCGCGTCTTTGTTTACGGACGCGGTGATCTTTTTGATCGTGGCGGGCCTTTCGTGGAGCGTCCTGGCCTGGAATCTTTTGTACATTCTGGGCAGCCTGATCGGCATCCTGATCGCGTACGTGATATTGACGCACAAGGGAAATTAGACTTTTTTATAATTCGAATTAAAGTTCAAACCTATTTTTCTAATTCTGCTAAAAGTTTCCGTAATACCGGTTCCAGCGCGAGACGGTAGTAATGGAAGCCGAGGTCGCCCGGGTGGCAGCCGTCAACGGTTGCCGACTGCGGATCGTCGTCCGCAAACAGGGAAAACCCGTCGATGTAATAAACAAGTTTGTCCCCCGTATTGACCGCGCGTTCGTAAGTGTCGCGGACGATATCGCGGCGCCGCATGTTCTCTTTGTACACCTGCGGATGGATCGTGCGCACGTCGGGTTTGGAAAGCAGGACGATCGGCAGGTCCGGATTGGCGTCGCGTACCGTCTTATATACGGCAAAGTGTGTTGCCTCCAGATGGGCGGCGTCGGGAGCGTTGTGGTCGTAGTCGCACACGAATATTGACATCGGCGTGGCGGCAATGTGCTTCACCATCGCTTCTTCGCCCCGTGCGGAGCCGGAGAAGCCCCAGTTGATGAAGTCAACGTCCAGCGTGCGCGACAGCATGCTCTGATAGGCGTTGCCGGGCCGCGAGGCGCACCCGCCCTGGGTGATGGAAGAGCCGTAATACACGATCGGCAGCACGGGTCTATATTTCGCGGGCGCCTCGAACCGGGCGGTTTCGCTGACGCCGATGTACAGGCGGGTCACGTCGTTGTAAAGCGGGAAGTTCAGGATGAAGTCCTGCATGCCGCCCGGCGTGGCGAGCACGCTTTCGAAGCCCGACGGCGAGCTGAACGGCGGGATGAACGTGCCGGCATACTCCGGTTCGGAGCCTTCCGGTTCGGGGTCTGTCCCCCGTATAATGCGGTACAGGTCGAAGCCGCAGACACCGGAAACGGGCATGTGGGAGAAGCAGCATTGATTGTCCCATTCGGCGTGGAGCGCGACATACGGGGAATCGGTGCGGAATCTCAGGCGCAGACCGGCGGTGTTGCGGGCGAGGAAGACAACGCCTTCGTTGACCGTTTCGGCCACGTCGGCGGGCAGGCGGCGGTACGGCTCGCCGGGATCGTCAACGCGCGTCCCGTACAGCACGAACTCTCCGCTCCGGGCGTCCAGCCACCGTATATCCGGCAGCTCGAGGGTCTCGGGCACTTTCAGATTGGGGTCAATGTCGGCTATTTTCATGTTTTTCAGCTTCCTCTCTGGTCGCGTGACGGGGGACAGACCTGCGGTAAACCTGTTGCGTGACAGGGGACAGACCTGTGAAAGGGCGATTAAAAAATCACAGGCGGCACTTGAGGCTGCGGCCCTGGCGCGCGGATTCGAACAGCAGGTCGACCACGTGCATCAGCCGGATCTCTTCTTCGGGAGTGACGATGAGGCTCGCGTCGCCGCGGATCGTTGCCACCACGTTTTTGTAGAAATCGCACCAGTCGGTGTTGACCTCCGGCAGCGGCAGCTCGCGCGTGGTCTCGCGGGGGCGGGGCGCCATTGTCCGCGTAGGGCCGGCTTCGGTGTACACGATCTCGGCGGTCCAGCCCAGATCCTTGTCGTCGGCGAGCTCCACCATGCGCCCGTGGCAGCCCCAGTCCTCCACCACCGCGGTGCCGTCGGTGCAGCTCATGTGCCAGCGCGGCTGGACAATAAAACAATTCGTCGAGACTTCGATCATTGCCCACAGCCCGTCTTCGAACCTGACGTACAGTTTGCAATTGTCGTCAACGCCCTCCGAATACACCTCGAACAGCTCCGCTTTGACCTCGACCACGGGATTCTTGTCCATCCACATCAACTGGTCGAGCAGGTGGATGCCCCAGTCGAGCAGCATGCCGCCGCCGTTCTCCCGGCGCCCGCGCCAGCCCGACAGCACGCGCTTGGAGCCCTGTACGCGCGACTCGATGAAATACGGTGTTCCCAGCCGTTTGGTATCGTAAATGTGCTTTATGATGACGTAATCGCGGTCCCAGCGGCGGTTCTGATGCACGGTGAATACTTTGCCGTTTTTGCGGGCGGCGGTCAATACTTCTTCAAGCTCGGCGCAGTTAAGCATGACGGGCTTTTCGCAGACAACGTTTTTGCCGGCGTTCAGGGCGGCGATCGATATAGGTTTGTGGAAATTGTTCGGGGTGGCAACGAGCACGAGTTCAATCTCGGGGTCGGCAAGCAGCGCTTCCCGGGTGGGGTAGACGACCAGACCGTTCTGCGCCGCGACGTCGTTGCGCTCGGGCAGCAGATCGTATACGCCTTTTACTTCGAGGCAGTCAATGCGGTCCCGGATATTCTGGTAGTGATACGATCCCATCCCGCCGAAGCCGATGATGCCCATTTTCATTTTGCTGTTCATGGAAAGCCTCCTTTGCCGGCCGCAACATATTGTGTCCGGCGGCAAATCTATGGCCCATAGGATACAACATTTGGTCCGGTTTTGCAACATTAAATTTGACGCGGGAACGCAGCGTGACGGGGGACAGACCTTTGTCCGGCGAAGCTTGACAACACAGCTTATTATATGGTACAAGACAGGCAGAGCCGGCGCCTTCCACGTGTGACGAGAGCGTGGCGCGCTGCGGCGGAAAGCGGGAGTGGCAGTATGGATATTGACCTCGGCACGGACGAAAAGAAGCGCGTTGACCTGTTTAACAGGCAGAAGGAACTGCTGGACACGTTCCTGGCGCACGGCGCGATATCGCGGGAGCAGTACGACAAGAGCCTGAACGGTCTGAAAACCAAGCTGCTCGGGGAGTCGGACGGGGGACAGACCTCCGAATCACCGGACGGGGGACAGACCTCCGGAGCGACCGCTGACATCCCGGATGCGGCTGAACCGCCGGCACCGGAAAGAGAGGAGAGGAAGATCATGAGATACGAATACAGGACGCGAGGCGTGTGCTCGCAGCTGATCAGCTTCGATCTAGATGGGAATGTTGTCAGCAACATCAGCTTCCTGGGCGGCTGCAACGGCAATTTGAAAGCAATCTCCAAGCTGGTGGACGGCTGGACGGTGGAAAAGATCGAGTCGTTCCTTAAGGGCAATACCTGCGGCTACAAAAACACCTCCTGCGCCGACCAACTGGCGATCGGCGTGCGCGAGGCGTACGAGAAATCCAAGGCGGGAGGGGAAAAAGCATGAAAAAAGTATTAGTGATTGCACTTGCGGCATTATTGATGCTGAGCGCGCTGAGCGTATTCGGTGCGGCGGCAGAAGAAGTTGCCGATGGGGCGCCGCGCAGTCTGATCACCGTCGAAAACGGCGAGGTCAAAAACGGCACCATCAAAGAGGGGAACAACGTCAAGACTCTTGCCAGCGGCGACGTTGTCAAATTCGGCTTTAAAAAAGAATTTGACCCCATGATCCACATCAATCTGGGCGAGGCCGTTGACACCGCCAAATACCCGATCCTGGCCATCAAAGCGCAGCAGAGCGGCGCCACTAAACTGGGCGGCGAAGTGTTCTACAACGAGCCCGGCGCCGGTGCGGTGGGCGGCAAATCCGTGAAATACAACTGGGCCGACACTGCCGAGTGGCAGTGGATCAAGGTCGATCTTTCCGGCTGCGGCAACGTCGGCTACCTCCGCCTCGACGTTTTCGACAACGGCGATACATCCGTGACGGGCATGATCGCCGCGCTTGGATTCTTCAAAACCGCCGACGACGCGGACGCTTTCGCCGCCAGCGAGCAGGGCCTTAAACTGGGGACAGACCCCGGCCCGGAGTCAGTCGTCGAAGAAATCAAGCAGGAAGACGCCTCGTTCTACTACCTGTACGATAAGGAGTCCACCGTCTCGACCGGCTGGTGGTATGCCCCCTATGCCGATGGCAAGAGCATCAGCGTCTACTTCGAATCCACCGTCTGGTTCAGCAAGATCTGGTTCTATGCGTACGCGTCGCAGCGGGATTGTCCGATCCTGCTCACGGTGCTGAACGACAGCGACGATGAAGTATTCTCCCGCGAGATCGGCGTCAGCGGCAACACCGACAATACCGTTGACCTCGGCATCGCGCTGGCACCCGGCTACTATACCATCATGTTCGAGTCCGTCGAGGTGGACGACGACCTGCTGGACAACATCCATTTTGTGCTGGGTTCTGCCGGTGAGGGCGACGTGGAGGTCGATCTTACATCGTTCGGCGGCAACACCAACGATAATACCCAGGCCGCTCCCGCCATCCGGCTGATCATCTGCGAGCCCGACCCGAACTACACCGAAAAACCGGTAGTTACGCCCAAAGCGACCGAACTGCCCACTCCCGTACCAACGTCTGTCCCGACGTCTGTCCCCATTCCCGCCGAGACGGATGCGGCGCCGACGGCCGGTTCGGACAATAACGGCTCCGCCAAAAGCGGTGATGACAATAAGAGCAAGACGGACAATAAGGGCAAAACCGGGCTTATAATCGGTATTGCCGCCGCGGGCGCGGTGATCATCGGGTCCGTAATTGCCATCGTGGCCGCGAAAAAGAAGAAAAGCTGAGACAGGCCGGGACTGGCAGACTGAGGTCTGTCCCCGTTCTTGTCAGCAATGTTTAAAAAAAGTGTTGACAACGCCCCGCAACATGAGTATAATCTGCTTCGCTGACCGCGTCAGGTTAGGCCGGCGCCTTCAGTGATCCGCGAGTATGGTGGAATTGGCAGACACGTGCGTTTAAGGGGCGCATGGGAGACCGTATCGGTTCAAGTCCGATTACTCGCATCTGTAGCATGAAGCCCGAGAGGGCCTGCAAAAAGAAAACCGGCAAGAGATTGCCGGTTTTCATTATTTCCCGAATATCTTAGTTTTCTATGAAATCTTCGCTCAGATCGAGCGGTGTGTAGTCGTTGCCTGCGACACGGATCATGACGCTGTCAAAAAACGAGGTGATCGTATCCACGTCAGGGCCAATTGTTGTAAGACAGTGGTCGTCGCGCAGCTTGGTACAGATCTCGGTCCGGGTGGAATCATATACCACGATCACCGCCTGAGACGAGGGACAGACCAGCAGTTTTTCGGGATTTTTGCTCTTGAAATAAGCAAGAAGCGAATCAAAATACTGGGCGTAATCAAGTCCCTGGATCTGCACGTAGATGGATATTCCATCGTCAGTCAAAAAAGTACAGTCATGGTCTTCGCCCTGCGTCAATGTATAATTATAGCCCGGTTTGACGCGCACTTCTAATTTGAGCAGGGTGTTCGTGGCCCAGGTTGATGTTGACCGTTCCCAGTCGCTCGATTCAGTGGCGGGGGCGGGCGTTTCGGCCGTGCTCACGTGTTCATTGACGGAGCAGCCGGAAAGAAGTAGCACCGCCGCGAGCGTCAGCACGCTCAGCAATAACAATATAGACTTTTCTGATGTTTTCATTTTAGGCACTTCCTTGATCCCCGGGCTGTTAATACCGGGGACAGACCTCTTTCTGATACTTCCAAAGACAGTCTTACTAATTCTGCGGTTCGGCGTCGATACCCAGGACCTGTCCCTCGTACATCCAGTCGTTCCAGGGGAAGTTTTTCCACACATTATAGTGAAGCCGGTGCATCTCCTCGGTGAGGAGCAGCATTTTGCCCACGGAACGGCCGTCCGGGTAGAACTCGTAAAACTCGCCGTCAACGAACAGCGCGAATTTGGACGTGTCCGTCACGATGACCAGCGAGTACGTGTATTTGTAATCCAGATCGAAGCTCCAGGGTTCGCCGAGCTTCGTGCCGGAGAAGTGGATGCCGGAGTGGTCGAACGTAATTGTCCCATCGCCGCAGAGCTCGGTGGAACGCTTGTGCTTGACATATTTGTACGGCGGCAGGTAGCCGAGGCGGACGTGCTCGGTGAAAGAGTAGGCGTTGTCCGCGCGAATATCGCGGATAAGCTTGACGCGCTCGGCCTCGACCCATTTTGAGGGCGACTCGGGGATAACGCAGTTGTCGTCGAAGGGCTCGAATTCGTAGTAATCGTTGAGGATGGCGCCGTTGCCGCAGTTCGTGCAGCGGATCTCGTTCTTTTCGGCCTTCATCGTGAGCTCGGCTTGGCAGCGGGGGCAATAATAATTGATCTCGTCCAGATGTTCGCAGCTTCGGCCGTGCATGTTCCAGCGGATGTGGCGCTCGCGGGTCCACGCGAATTCGTCGTGGCGGAAGACCTCGTTCAGGCGGGCGTCAATTTCCGCCGGCTTCATCTCCTCGAGCTGCTCGGGGGTGAAGAGCAGCTTCAGCCGCGCTTCGGTGTATCCCTTGCGCTCTTCGAGGTAGTGCTTGGTGCTGGTGAGGTATTGACCGCGCATCTCGAGGAAGTACACGGGCACGCGGAAGAACTGGATGAAGCGGCCGGAGCCGGGGACAACGGGCTGATTGACCCCGTAGATCGAGCTCATGCCTTCGGGCGAGAAGGTGACAATACCGCCGCGCTTGAGCAGCGAGCTGATGGCCCGGATGCTGGCGATGTCCTGGTCGAATATCTTTTTGGGCACGATCTGGTTGAGTTTGAATACGGCGCGGAGGTGGCTGCGGAAGAATTCGTTGTAGCCGGCGACCATGTTGTAGCGCTCGGGGTACGCGGCTTTCATGGTGTACAGGTGGTCAACGCGCGACAGATGGTTCCACACGATTATGCACGGTCCTTTGAGCTTTTCGCCGGCGGGCAGGTCACTTGAAAAGTGCGGGTTGTAGCGCGGCAGCAGCACTGTGGAGCCGAGCAGGTGGTACATCCAGGTGACCGGGCGGCTGGGCCGCTTGTACTTGCGCCGCGCGAGCTTCTCCTGTAGCGTCAGCTTCTTTTTGCCCCGTGTGTTATCAGGGTCTGTCCCCTGTATTGATCTTGTTTCCATGGCGAGGTCGTCTCCGTATATGTGCGGTTTTTGCGGGTTTGGGCGGTGTTGCCGGCGGTGTTGTCGGCGTCAATCGTTTCGGCCGTTGCTGACCGGCGTCAATCGTTTCGGCCGTTGCCGACCGGCGTCAATAACGCGCCATGCCGCAGTGTACCACATACCGCGCCCGAATGCAACGGAAAAACGGCTGAAGCACGGTTATACCGGCGGAAGCGAGGCGTTGCGCTCTGTGGCCGGGTTGCGTGATAGCCTGCGGTGTGTTAGAATGCAGGAGATCTCCTGATGTCAGGCGAAATGAGGGCGGTTATATGACGGAGCTTGAACTGAAATATATGATCGACGGTGAAGAAGCGTTTGAACGCTGTCTGGACGCGCTGGAGAAGTTGTGCGGGCCCGGCAGTGTGAGGCTTCAGACCAACTATTATTACGACACGCCCAAGCGCGAACTGCATAAAGCCGGCGTCACGCTGCGCATCCGTCAAAATCGCGGTCGGATGCAGGGACAGGTCAAGATACACGACGGCGGGCGCAGCGGTAAAAGTGAAGAATCTTACTTTTTGGTATCGGAATTGCCGAAATACCTGCTGCTTGAGGGCAAAAAAGCCAAATTGCTGGGGTCGTTGACAACACAGCGTCACTGCTTCGACTGGCACGGCTGCGAAATCGACCTGGATGCCAACCACTATCTGGGCAACACCGACTACGAACTCGAGATCGAGTATCCGGCAGGCGATGTCGGAATGGCGGCGGAGACCGCTGCTATGCTTTCTGATTCGGTCGTGCTGACCGCCAGCCGCGGTGGCAAGTATTCGCGCTTCCTCAAAGCACTGAAAAGGTGCGCTAAGCTGACTCGCTGCATTAACAATACAGGGGAAAGCGATACGGTGGACAACGATACGGGGGACAACGATACGGGGGACAGACCAGATTCTGACAATACAGGGGACAGACCCGGTTCTAAGCAATGCGCGGATTCTTATTCTTCCGAGACCTTTGAGTCTGGCGAATTAAAATAGATTACTTCGCCCGAGTGGATAAACAATAATTGTGAATCGTCGGCAATATCGTGATTTGAACAGTTGTCGCCGTTAACGTCGTTTATCACAACTAATTCATAATTGCGCGTCAATCCGCGGACGGTTAATGGGATAATATTGCCTGAAGCGCGGTCAACAACACCCACTTTTTCGCCGATCATCCACTTGAATCGCTCGTAATAACGGCGAAAAAGCATTTCTTTGGTCTTCCGTGGGTCGATTTCCAACTCTTCCAGCCGGTTTTGCAGCTTTCCTATAATAATTCCCGCCAGATTTTCGCGCAAAATATGGATTTTTTGTTCAAACGGAAACTGTATGACAGGGGACAGACCATAGTAATCCAGTTCATGATCCGAGTCGGGCAAGAGTGAAGTCGCGGTCTTTTTTATTTCATCCGGGAAGCCTTCTGCTGGCGCAAATACATTGATCCCGATGCCGATAACGGCAAAATCGAGTTTATCTTCTGTGAAGCTACCCTCGGTCAGGATCCCGCCAACCTTTTTTGGGCCGATATATAAATCATTGACCCACTTCAGGCGGGTGTCAATTCCGGTCAGTTCATATATTGCCTGCGCCGCTACAACGCCTGCCAGCGCGGTCAACAACGCAGGTATGTCCCTCGTCATTATTTCTGTATCAAACTGCCTTCGGACCACGATGCTCATATACAGCCCGGTTCCTTTCGGCGAAAAAAACGATCTCTCAAGCCTGCCTCGTCCTCCGGATTGCTCTTCCGATATGACAATCGTACCATCTTTCCCACCGCCCCTGGCGATCTGCATAGCGAGCGTGTTTGTGGAGTCAATGCTTTCATGTATTTCAATCGGGCTTGCATCGGCCTTTCGACACAGTGTGTATTTGGACAATAATTTTTCACTTTTTAAAGCATTTATTATTATTCTTTTATCCATCATCGGCGAATAGCTCCTCTTTTGACAATTTAAAAATGTGTCAGTTATGCGGTCTGTCCCCTGGATTGTGCCTCCCGGATTTGATAGCGCGGGTGGCATAAGAATTTTACAATTAGAGAATTATTGTGTCAACTCCGATAAGTATTGTCCCTATTCCCGAGCATTTTACGTATAAATCTACGGTCAAATTGGGACGAAGGTCTGTCCCTATTAACGTGAGGAAAAGCGCATAAAAAACTTGCGCTTTCCGACGAAAAAGAGTATAATTATCACAACAGTATCTCTATCCAAACAACAAGAAGATAGCAGAAGCATCTGTAGAAATACTGATATTTCACATGGTTTTGCAAAAATCGCAAATTGTGTACTTTTTTATCCAAAAAGGGGGATAAGTATGCCTAGAAAACCCAGAAAAATCAGTAAGCTTGGTATTTATCACATTATGTTGAAGGGCAATAACGACGAAGTGGTTTTTGACAGTCCGGTCGAGGTGGACAAATTTCTGTCGTTGTTGACGGAGTTGAAGAAAAAGCAAAAAATACGTATTTTTGCATACTGTTTCATGAAAAACCACGTGCATTTACTTATTAAAGTAAAAAAACCGCGCCAGATCAGCAAAGTGATGAAGATCATTGAACAGCGTTACACCTACTGGTATCAGCGCCGGCACGGCCGCAGCGGCAATATCTTCAAAGGCCGCTTCACCAGCAAAGAAATCGAGGATATGACGTATTTCAAGAACGTTTTCAGGTACATCCACTTAAATCCGGTAAAAGCGGGGATCGTCAGCGACCCGATCGACTACATTGACAGCAGTTACCGGTTTTATTTCGGAGACGATGCCGGGATAATTGACCGCGATTTTGTGTTCGAGCAGGTCAATCAGGTGCTTTTTGCAGAGTTTCACACGGACAACCGCGGCGAAGACGTTGCCCTCGAGCTCGGAATGTTTCTGAGTTATTCCGACGGCCGGCCAACGACAATGACGGACGAGGACGCGGAACGCGAGATGCAGCGCCTGTCCCGCTGCCGCGATCACATCGGGTTCCATCGCCTGCCTCGAATGGAAAGGTGGAAATTAATTAAGATTTTCCGTCAAAAGAAGATTACATACCGACAGATCGCTGCATTTTTGTCACAAAGTAAAGGCGCAGTGTATTATTGGGACAAATTGCGGAGCGCTTAGCCGCCTCGAAAGCGATAACTATCAGCACTGCTTGAAAAACTAATGTAATGTTAAACATCAACTTGGTTTAAAGCGGCAGCAATATGGCGCTGGAAATAAACGCGCCTAAAATCGTGATCGGTGATCCACCGCCGCAAATATGACTAGAATCCGGCTTGATTATTTTGATTATTATTGCATTTTCCCGGTGATTAGTATATCATTTCACCAGGCCTTTTAACAGGGGACAGACCACTGAATGTACACCGAAAGCGCACCGCCGAATGAATGAAAAATTCAAAGAAGAATTAGCCAGAGTACCGGAGAAGCCGGGCGTGTATATCATGCACGACGCTGACAACCGTATATTGTATGTCGGAAAGGCGATTGTCCTCCGCAACCGCCTGAAATCGTATTTTGCCGACATCCCCCACAGTGCGCGGATAACGGCGATGATATCGCATATTGACCACTTCGAATACATCGTTTGCGACAGCGAACTCGAGGCTTTGCTGCTGGAAAACAACCTGATCAAGAAGCACAAGCCAAAGTACAATGTTCTTTTGAAGGACGACAAGGGCTACCCGTACATAAAAGTGACGCTGAACGAGCATTTTCCCAGGGTCATTCTGGCCCGTCGCATAGAAAAAGACGGGGGACGGTACTTTGGCCCGTACTTCAGCGCTTTTACCGTAAAACAGCTTCTGGAAACCATCGAGGGAATCGTGCCGCTGCGCACTTGCAACAGGAAAATCGATCCGGCAGCATGGACGGATGAGCCTGCTTACAAAGACACTTCCGCGGTCGTGACGGGGGACAGACCCCGATCTGACAGATC
>JAFZSK010000054.1 GCA_017620915.1 Clostridia bacterium
AGAAAAGATACAACGGATTAAAACCGGATCTGCTGCCGCAACTAATAAAAATCGCGAAACAACAACTTACACTGCTTGAAGCTGCCTAAAACAATGAACTGTGCAGGATCGAAATTTACACACAAAATTGGACTTGACTCCGTAAATTGCTCGAGAAGGCGCCCGGCGTGGTATAAAAGGACAAGAAATAAGCATTCTTGTCCTAATCTGTCCTATTATGTCCTATTATGTCCAATTATGTCCTAATGCGGACCAGCTGTCCCGGGTTTTTACTCTATTTCAAAGTTCTTTATCACCGTACTGCCCGCAGAATCAGTGAGGCTGACGAGCGCGTTGTCCGCGGTGAGGGTGATGCCGGGTGCGGCGGCGTTGTCCCAGGTGCCCAGTGTGCGGCCGGAACCGGAAAGCAGTTCCCGCGCGCTCGCCACCTTCAGTTCGCCGTCGGCCGCGAAGAAGATGCCGCGTTTATCCACGTTGACCGCGTCGGGCTTGATGGAGGTGCTGAGCGTGTCTTTGCCCAGTGTGTCGATATCGTAGCGGATAAATCCGTTGTCGCCGCCCGTGTAGATCCAGTCGTCGTAGATCGTGAAGCAGCGTACCGGCCCCGCGATGATCAGCTTATCGCTGTCGTCGGAAGGCTCGGCGTCTGTCTCCGCGCCGGTCTCCGTCTGCGTTGCGGGAGTCAATGACAGCCGGTATATTCCGCCGTCCTGCCCGAGCGCGAACAGTTCGCCGTAGTAAACGCACAGCGCGGTGTATTTGCCTTTGGCAAGCGCGGCTCTGTCGCCGGTGGCAATGGCGATCCGCCAGATCAGGCCATCGCGGTCAATGGCATAGAGATATTGTCCCACGCTCGTAAACACGGTGTATTTGCCCTCGGCCAGCGTTTTGGGTTCGGTGGCGCGCGGTTCGGAATCGAGTTCGGTATCGGAGTCCGCGGCGGGGTAGGGGCCGTCGGTGACGGCGCGGAGGATGCCCTCGCCGTCTATGTATGAGACCAGATACGCAACGCTGCCCGCAATGTCGCCGTACGCGAAGGGGTCTTTTATTACGTTGACCGAAGTCACCGCGCTTTCGCCGGAGGTCAACGTCCGCTCTTCGCTCCCGCCGCGCACGCAGAGCTGCTTGTCCGTTTCGCGCACGAAGTAGGTGTGGCCGTCAATTTCGGCCGCGACCGCCCCGTTCGCCATATTCCCGTACGTATTTCCGATGCCGGAGTACGTGGGCTCCTCGGTAGGCGTAACGATCCCGGGATCTTCGGTGGGGGCAGTTCCGTTCGCCGTAGCCGTGGCCGCGTTTCCGCTGCTTTTGTTCCTTTTATTGAACCACTCGGGCTTGATCGACCGTATCAGGAAGAACACCATCAGCAGCACGACCGCCGCGGTGAACCCGATGGTGATGTAGTCCATAACGGTGAATTTATATTTTTCTTTCTTCCTTTTTTTACTGCCTGCCATGATGTAGCCTCCGGAGTGATATGCTTTGCCGCAGCGTTATTATAGCACGCCGCGGTATTTTGGGCAACGTGCATAAAAACAAAAGGGCAAAATTAAACACCCGGCACTATTTACATTGACGGCGAAAAGTGGTATGATAAGCGCGTGTCAATTCGTGTTGGCCTTTAAACAACGGGCGTCCGGTCCAGCCGGGCCGCTCAACAGAAGGAGATAGCTTAAATGGCAAGTGTTGTACTCAAGAACATTTATAAAAAGTACCCCGGCGGCGTCACCGCGGTCAACGACTTTAACCTCAACATTACGGACAAAGAGTTCGTCGTGCTGGTCGGTCCCTCCGGCTGCGGAAAGTCAACGACGCTGCGTATGATCGCCGGTCTGGAAGAGATCACCTCCGGCGAGCTGCTGATCGACGGCAAACTCGTTAACGATATTGCTCCCAAAGACAGAGACATCGCGATGGTGTTCCAGAACTACGCGTTGTACCCGCACATGACCGTGTTCGAGAACATGGCGTTCGGTCTGAAGCTCCGCAAGACCCCCAAGGGTGAGATCAAGAAGCGCGTTACCGAAGCCGCCAGAATACTTGAAATAGAGCACCTGCTGGACCGTTCGATCAAGGCGTTGTCCGGCGGTCAGCGTCAGAGAGTTGCGCTTGGCCGTGCTATCGTCCGCGAACCCAAAGTGTTCCTGATGGACGAACCGCTGTCCAACCTGGATGCTAAGCTCCGTGCCCAGATGCGTACCGAGATCATCAAGCTGCACCAGAAACTCCAGACCACCATTATTTACGTTACCCACGACCAGACCGAAGCTATGACGATGGGTTCCCGCATCGTGGTTATGAAGGACGGTTACATTCAGCAGGTCGACAGCCCTCAGGTGCTGTATGAGAAACCCTGCAACATGTTCGTGGCCGGTTTCATGGGCAGCCCTCAGATGAACTTCATCAACTGCCGCGTGGAAAAAGAGAACGGCGACGTGCGTCTGCGCATCGGCCGCTGGACCATCAAGATGCCCGAGGCGAAAGGCAAGATCCTCGAAGAACTCGGCTACCTTGAAAAAGAGGTCGTTATGGGCGTCCGTTCCGAGCACGTGCACGATGAGGCCATGTACCTGGAGACCTACAAGGATTCGCAGGTCGAACTGCCTATCGACGTCGTCGAGCTGCTGGGTTCCGAGTCGCTGCTGTATATGATGCTGGAAGGCTCGCTGTTCATTGCCCGCGTCAAACCGCGTTCCAATGTGTACGTGGGCGACGTGATGCGCTTCGCCATCGACCCCAACAAAGTACACATCTTTGACAAAGAGACTGAGAACACCGTTATCAACTGACGGGCACAACACTACAAACTGCAATATTCAAAAACGGACGCAGTCAACGGCGTCCGTTTTTTTATTGGATCACCGGCGGCGCAAGGGCTTTTCTCCCAATTACACAGAAAGGAACAGTCAATCGACCGAAAGAGCTCGCTCTGCTTTGCTTTTCCGGTCGTCTTTTCCGTTGTGGCTGTCTCGTTTTCATTTTTTTGACCATATTTGGTATAAAAAACTTTAACTCGCGTTGTTTAATACCAGTTTCTCTTTGCTCTCGCTCATTTTTAAAAGAGCAAAACTCATATTATAGTATTAAAACGTAAATATAAATCATTATTATCCAGACTTTCAGGGCTCTCATGGTATAAAGAATTGAGTCTGTAGATATATTATCCTAATCGCATTAGATTTGACGGGGCCGGCAATTGAGAGAAAGCGCCAAATCTGGTATTAAAAGTCAAACAATCGTTACTTTTATTCAGAAAAGTATAAAACAAAACTCATAAACTGCCCGAGAAGGCGCCATGCATGGTATAACAGAACGAGAAACAGGCATTTTTATCCTAATCTGAGTGTCTAATAAGCAAGCGCCATCAGCCATACATTTTGAACCCCGCTGCGAAATTGGGAGCAGAGCCCCTTGCCCCTTGCCCTTTGTCCTTTGCCCCTCAATTCCCTGATTCTATTCAAAGACTAAGCGCTGAAGTGAAAAGTTAACGTCTACTCCAAAGGCCCCTGTTTCCGAGTAGATATTACTCTTACAAAAAAGAGCAAAAACGCATCATTAAAGCTAATAAGCAGGCCAAAAGAAGGCTACGCAACATAAAAA
>JAFZSK010000055.1 GCA_017620915.1 Clostridia bacterium
AGGCGGGTGCGGTGGAATACGCGGGGCATAAGGTATTGTCGATCCCCGGAGTCAACGGCAAGCTGGAAGCCGCGGCAGTGGACAAATACGCTGCGGGCTTCTATTCCGACGCCAGCCGGGAGCACATGGTGTTTCCGGGAATGGTGTACGTGTCGTATCCCACCGAGTACGGAACGTTGTATACGAAGCGCGAGCTTACGGATATTGCCGCCGTGTGCCGCAAATACGATATGAAACTGTTTCTGGACGGTGCCCGGCTCGCGTACGGCCTGATGAGCCGGGAATGCGACCTTTCGCTGGGCGACCTGTGCGATCTGTGCGATGTTTTCTATATCGGCGGCACCAAAGCCGGCGCACTGTGCGGCGAAGCGGTGGTGTTCACGAAGCAGAACAAGCCACCGCATTTTCTGAATTTTATAAAAAAGCGCGGGGCGCTGCTGGCCAAGGGCAGACTGCCGGGCGTGCAGTTCGACGCGCTGTTTACCGACGACCTCTATTTCCGGATCGGGCTGCACGGGATCCGGATGGCGGAAAAGCTCAGGACCGTGCTCTCCCGGCACGGGGCAGAGTATTATGTTGATTCACCGACGAATCAGACGTTTGTGATCGCTGACCGGGCAATGATGCAAAAGCTGGAAGGCAATATCCGCGTAGACCTGTGGGAGAGATTAGATGAAGAACGCACGGTGGTGCGGTTCGCCACCTGCTGGTCAACGACGGACGAGGATCTGGCATATCTTGACCGGGTGCTCGGATAAAGAGGGGAATGCACTTTAGGTGACGCGATATAAGGTAAGTGGAATGAGCTGCGCCGCGTGCAGCGCGCGCGTTGAAAAGGCGGTCTCGAAGGTAGAGGGCGTGGAGTCCTGTGCCGTAAGTCTGCTTACCAATTCTATGGGCGTGGAGGGAAATGCGACGCCGGAAACTGTTATTGCCGCCGTGGAAGCCGCCGGTTACGGAGCGGAACTGATGAGCGGAGCCGGAGCTGCCACCTCTGCCGCTGCCGTTGCCAACGCCGCCGCGGACGGCGCGCCGCTAAACTCTACGAAGCGTGCCGCCGTTGACCCCCGGGAAGAAGCGCTGAAAGACCGCGAGAGCCCGGTACTGTTGCGCAGACTGATTGTTTCCGCGGTATTTCTGTTGATCCTGATGTACTGCTCCATGGGGCATATGATGTGGCACTGGCCGCTGCCCGCGGTGTTCGATCAGCCGGTGTTTATGGGGATCGTGCAGATGACCATTGCGGCCATCGTGCTGGTCATAAATCAGAAGTTTTTTGTGAGCGGGTTCCGCGCATTGTTCAAACTGGCGCCCAATATGGATACGCTGGTGGCGCTGGGCTCGGGCACTTCGTTTATTTATTCTTTCGCACTCCTGCTGATAATGGCGGACGCGGTGAGCCGCGGCGACGCGGAAACGGCTATGCGCCTTGAAATGAATCTGTATTTCGAGTCCGCGGCCATGATACCTACGCTGATCACGATCGGCAAACTGCTGGAAGCTAAATCCAAGGGAAAGACGACCGACGCGCTGAAGGGGCTGTTCAAACTGGCGCCGCGCACCGCCACGGTCGTAGTTGACGGCGAAGAGCGCACGGTCAATATCGAAGAAGTGAAGGTCGGCGACGTGTTTGTGGTCCGGCCCGGGGACAACATTCCCGTGGACGGCATCGTGGAATCCGGCAGCGGCGCGGTCAACGAGGCCGCCCTGACCGGCGAAAGTCTCCCCGTGGAGAAGACGGAAGGCGACGGCGTATACACTGCCACGGTCAATACCACAGGCTACATGCGCTGCCGCGCCACGCGGGTGGGCGAAGACACGACGCTGAACCGTATCATCAAAATGATGTCGGACGCGGCAGCAACCAAAGCGCCGCTGGCCCGGATCGCGGATAAGGTATCTGCGATATTTGTGCCTGTAGTGATGGGCATCGCGCTGCTCACGCTGGCGGGCTGGCTGATAGCGGGCAAAGCGTTTTCGTTCGCCATCGCGCGGGCTATCACCGTGCTGGTCATCAGCTGTCCATGCGCGCTGGGGCTGGCAACACCTGTGGCGATCATGGTGGGCAGCGGCGTGGGCGCCCGCAACGGAATACTGTATAAGACCGCCGCTTCGCTGGAAACGCTGGGCCGCGCGAAGACCGTGGCGCTGGATAAGACCGGCACGATCACAAAAGGGGAGCCCGCGGTGACGGAGATAATACCCTTCGGATCTGTTGACGCCCGGACGCTGCTCACACTGGCGGCGGCGCTGGAGTCCGGCAGCGAACATCCGCTGGGCAAAGCAGTTCTGCAAAAGGCGCGGGAGGCCGGGCTGGGACTGCCGGAGATCACCGGATTTGAGGCGCTGCCGGGTTCGGGCCTTTCGGCGGAACTGAGCAGTGAGTATGCCGGATTTGACCGCCGCGAGCTGTGCGGCGGCAGTATGGCGTATATTGACGGACGGTTCGGGTTGCCCGAGACGCTTAAAGCGTCCGGCGATGCGCAGGCATCGAAAGGCGCCACTCCGCTGGCGTTCGTGTGCGGCGACACGGTGCTGGGACTGATCTGCGTCGCGGACACGGTGAAGGACGATTCAGCGGAGGCGGTGGCGGAGCTGAAGGCCCTGGGATTGCAGACCGTGATGCTCACCGGCGACAATGCCCGCACCGCCGCATATATCGGAAAAGCAGCCGGAATAGATGAGGTATTGTCCGAAGTGCGGCCGGAAGGCAAAGCAAAGGCAATTAATGAACTGACTGCCCGCGGCAAGACCGCGATGGTGGGCGACGGAATCAACGACGCTCCCGCGCTGGTGAGCGCCGACGTGGGGCTGGCGATCGGGGCCGGGGCGGATGTAGCCATTGACGCCGCGGACATAGTGCTGGTGAACAGCCGATTGTCCGATGTGGCAGCCGCGGTCCGGCTCAGCAAGGCTACGATCCGCAACATTTACGAAAACCTGTTCTGGGCGTTTTTTTACAACCTGATCTGCATCCCGCTGGCTATGGGCGTATTCGGGCTTACGATGAAGCCGATGTACGGCGCGGCGGCAATGAGCCTGTCCAGTTTCTGCGTCTGCATGAATGCGCTCAGGCTGAATCTGGTGAAGCTGCATAAGGACAAAAAGAAAGACAAAAAGGAGGTCAAGCCGATGACAAAAGTAATGAATGTCGAAGGCATGATGTGCATGCACTGCGAGGCGCGCGTCAAGAAAGCGCTGGAGGCGATCCCCGGGGTGACGGAGGCGGCGCCGGATCACGAGAAGAATATTTGCACGGTGACGCTGTCGCAGGATGTGCCGGATGACGTGCTCAAGGCGGCGGTCGAGGCGCAGGGCTATACGGTGAAATAAAAATGCGAGTCGCGGATCGTTATAATAAAGCGCGAAAGAATGGCGTCCTGCTGCGTCTGGTTGCCGCGGCGGCAATGCTCGCCCTGTTATTGGTGTGCCTGTCCGGCTGCACCGGGTTTTACGGTAAAAATGACGGGTTCAGCGGCTATTTGTCCATTCGTGTGAGCGACTGGAAGACCCGGGCGTTCGCGGCGGAGTACTACTGGAACGGGGACACTTCGGAAGAAGCGTTGACCATCACCATTCCGGATGAGTTTAACGGTGCCAAAGTCACCGCGCTGGGCGGCTATATCGGCACCGGCGTTCTGTCGCCGTTCCGGATCGTTCCGTCAACGGATAATAAGAGATTCGCGGATGAGGAGCATGCGGAGTTTGTCAGCCTCAACTCGGTCGACGAAACTGTGTGCGAACAAAGAACGCTCACGTTTACTTTGAACATCGGGAAGAATATCAGTAAGATCAGCAATATCGTTAGCGGCAGCCGGATCGCGGTACGCGAGGCGGACGGATCTACTGCTATTTACACGATCGATTTCTGCTTTGAATGCTCTCCGGATAATACGGTTTTCTACTCCCGGGACGGTATTCTGTACAGCCGAAGCGATGACCGACCGGTTGCGGCAGTGTACGATACCGTGGACGGCGAGACAGATTAACCTCGCTTCAGCCGGCGCACCCGGTTCACGTAACGCTCGAACTCGCCGGAGCGTATGAATTCGGCGAGGATCAGCTGGTCAAAGGTCGGCACCGGGCAGGAGTAGAAGCCGGACGTAGTTTTATACCGGCCCAGCAGCGCCGGCGGCAACACCATATACGATATGCGCAGCGACGGGGACAACGTCACGGAAAACGTGTTCATATACACCACGTTGCCGCGTTCGGAAAGCGCGTAGAGCGGGCTCATCGGGCGGCGCATCACCGTGAATTCCGATTCCACATCGTCTTCGATAATGTAGCGGTCCGGTGCGGCGGCCCAGTTCAGGTATTCGCGGCGTTTGCCGGCGTCCGCGGTCACGCCGGAGGGAAAGCTGCGGTACGGGGTGACGTGCAGCACCGAGGCCGAGGTGCGGGCGAGTTCGTCGGTCAATATGCCGTTGACGCCCAGCTTTAACAGTTCAAGTTTTGCGCCGCCGGCCCGGTAGATGCGGGCAATTTGCGAATACGACGGCGATTCGACGCCGAAGGTATTGTCCCGGCCGAACAGCCGGATCAGTCTTTCATACAAACAGTCCGAGCCGGAGCCGATGATGATCTGCTCCGGTTCGCAGTTTATGCCGCGGCTGCGCGCCAGAAAGTCGCGCAGCGCCTCGCGCAGTTCCGGGTGACCCTGGTACGGCGAGCGTTCGAAGATGCGTTCCTGGCGGCTGCTGAGCACCTGGCGCACGATCCGGGCCCAGGCAGGGAAGTGAAACGCGGGACCGGGGAGATCCAGCGCGGCCATGGCTTTGGTGTGTTGACGTTTCGCGGCGCTTTCCGGAGCGTCCGGGGCATTGACCGGGGGACGGTATTGACCGTCACCGTAACTGACGTAATAGCCGCTGCGTTCGCGGGATTCCGCGTAGCCTTCCTCCGTGAGCAGCGCGTAGGCGTGTTCGACGGTGACGGGGCTGAGGCCGGTGTTGTCCGCAAGTGTACGTTTGGACGGAAGTCTGTCCCCGCGTTTGTAAACGCCGGAAGTGATCTCGTCAGACATCTTTTTGTATAGTTTGATATATTCGGGTTCGCGGGTACTGGACATTTGCGGCCTCCGGTGAAATGTTGTTTAATTTGTTAAATCTGGTATTATAAAAAAGTTCAAAATTGACTATTTTAATAATGCCAGCATAAGTATATACTAAGCTTGGTCCGATTGCAAGCGGGCTGTGGGAGGCTGCTGATATGCACGATAACGTTTCTTTCAAAAATATAAAAAACTATACGCTGTGGATCTGCATCACCGCGTTTTTCATGGGGATCAACATCCTGATGAGCTCCTACGGCATTCCTGTGCCCGGAGGACATCTGTATCTGAACGACGTGATCATCTGTACCGCGGCACTGTTGCTGGATCCGGTGGCGGCAATGCTGGTCGGCGGCATCGGCGCGTTTCTGGGCGACTTTTTCTTCTATCCTACGCCGATGTTCGTGTCGCTGGTGACGCACGGGCTGCAGGCCTTCGTGATCTCGCTGATCGCGCATAGAATGTTGAAAAAGCGGCCGCAGCTGGCGGGGGCGATAGGCGTTGCCGTCGGCGCGGTGATCATGGTGGTTGGTTACACGCTGGGCCGCGCGTACATTTACAGCACGCCGGAATACGCGGTGCTTAAGCTGCCGTTCCAGATACTGCAGGCCGTGGTCGGCGCGGTGGCCGGCTGGGTGATGGTGTACCCGCTGCGGCTGGGCAGGCTGTTCCACAAGCACGTCGAGATATACGGCAAAAAAAGCCGTTGACAACGCCGGCACAGGTGTGGTATACTTGTCAAGCGTTTTAGGTTGACAACGCCCGCCGAAATACAACAAAACAGCGGCGCCGACCGGAACGTAAAACCGGCCGGTGCCGTTTATTATTGCCGACGGAAGGTGCGCTATGGAACTGCAATCCGAAATGTACGAAATGGGAATGCTGATGGACTTCTACGGTTCATTGCTGACCGACAGCACGCTCCAAGTACTGGATATGTATTACAATCAGGATATGAGTCTGGCGGAGATCGGCGAAGTGCTGGGGATCTCGCGGCAGGGCGTGCACAGTTTCGTGACGAAAGGGAAGCAGCAGCTCACCGAACTGGAGCGCAAACTGGGACTGTACAGCCGGTTTCGGAAGATAAAAGCGCAGCTGGAGGAAGTGCAGACTGATTTCGAGCAGATAGACCGTTCTGTGTTGTCCGCATACGAAGCGCGGCTGCTGGACCGTATGCACCAGAAAGTGACGGACGTTATTGCCGGGCTGTGAGCCGGAAATTGACACTGATGATTCAAACGGAGAAGATATATGGCATTTGAAAGTTTATCCGTAAAACTGCAGGCAACGATCCGGCGCCTCCGGGGACAAACGCGCGTTTCCGAGAAGGACGTCAAGGAGTTCATGCGCGAGATCCGCATGGCGCTGCTGGAGGCGGACGTCAATTACAAAGTCGTTAAAGATTTTATTGCCCGCGTGTCTGAAAAAGCGGTGGGCCAGAGCGTGCTGGAGAGTCTGTCCCCGGGTCAGCAGATCGTGAAGATCGTTGATGACGAACTGGTGGACCTGCTCGGTGCGGATGATTATAAACTGAATTTTTCCAAGCAGCCTCCCAATGTGATCCTGATGTGCGGCCTACAGGGCGCCGGTAAGACCACCGCGACCGCAAAGCTGGCGCTGCACCTGCGCAAAAACGGGCGCAAACCGCTGATGGCGGCGTGCGACGTGTACCGGCCCGCGGCTATCAAGCAGCTGGAAGTGCTGGGAAAGCAGATCGACGTGCCGGTGTATACGGAAGACAGCGGCAAACCGGTGGAAATTGCCCGCAATGCCGTGAAAAAAGCGTTGCGAACGCTGAACGACACTGTGATCGTTGACACCGCCGGCCGGCTGCAGATCGACGTCGACATGATGGAAGAGCTGAAGCAGCTGAAGAAAGCGCTGGATCCGTCGGAGATCCTGCTGGTGGTAGACAGCATGACCGGTCAGGAAGCGGCCAACGTGGCCAAAGCGTTCAACGAAGACCTGGATGTGACCGGCGTGATCCTGTCCAAACTGGACAGCGATACCCGCGGCGGTGCGGCGCTGAGCGTGCGGTCAATTACCGGCAAACCCATCAAATTCGCGTCCACCGGCGAAAAACTCAGCGAATTCGAGACATTTTATCCGAAACGTATGGCGGACCGCATTCTGGGCATGGGCGACGTACTGACGCTGATCGAAAAAGCGCAGGAAATGTACGATGAAAAGCAGGCTGTGGAGCTGGAAAAAAAGATGCGCGCTCAGACGTTTACGCTGGACGACTTCCTGGATCAGCTCCGGCAGATCCGCAAACTGGGCGGCATCAGAGGCCTGCTTAAACTGATCCCCGGCGCGTCGCAGATCAACGATTCCCAGATCGACGAGGCGGCGCTGGGCAAGATCGAGGCGATCATCTGCTCGATGACGCCGAAAGAGAAGCGCAATCCCGACATATTGAACGCCAGCCGCCGGAAACGCATCGCGGCGGGCAGCGGCACGACGGTGCAGGACGTCAACAAACTGATGCACCAGTTCGAGGATATGCGGGCAATGATGAAAAAAATGACGAGAGGCGGTATGGGCAAAAAAGGGTTCGGCAAAGGCTTTCCCGGCGGTTTTCCGGGCGGGTTCCCGGATGATTTCCCCGGAATGTGATGACGGATCCAGATTTGTTGATATATATCGAAAATCAAAGCATGGAGGTGAAATAAATGCTTAAAATCAGACTTAAAAGGATCGGTGCCAAGAAGGCTCCGTACTACAGAGTGGTCGTTGCTGAGTCCCACTACGCCAGAGACGGCAGATTCGTGGAAGAGATCGGTACGTACAATCCGCTGGTAGATCCTGAGGAAGTGAAGATCGACCTTGAAAAGGCGGCTGACTGGATGAAGAAGGGCGCTCAGCCTACCGACACCGTTAAAGTGCTGCTCAAGAAGGCGCAGGAAAAGGCTCAGGAAAACGCTTGATGAGGTGCAGATTACCATGGAAAAATTTCTTGAGACAATCGTCCGCCAGATAGTTGACGAGCCGGATCAGGTGTCGGTGACGCTGGAAGAGACCGAGAACAGCACGGTGCTGAAGCTGAGCGTTGCCCCCGGCGATATGGGGCGCGTGATCGGCCGCGAGGGCAAAGTTGCCCGCGCGCTTCGCACGGTTGCCAAGGCGGCGTTCCGGAACAATCCGAAACCGGTATACGTTGACATCGTGGAACTGGAATGAAATGATGCATAAATGAAGTCGCGGTACGTCCGGCCGGTGTGCCGGGCGGCTGCGGCTGTTTGCATCGTACGGGAGAATTAGTATGCTCGAAAACCTGCTGATCGGCGAAGTGGTAAGCGTGCACGGGATCCGCGGCGGCCTGAAGGTGAAGGCGCTTACGGATTACCCGGAGCGGTTTAAAAACACGGCGGAAGTGGATGTCAAACTGCCGTCGGGCAGTGCCAGGTCGAAAGAGTTGTCGCACCGCTACAAGGTGTGCTACGCGTCCGTCGCCGGCAATACCGCGATCCTGTTGCTGGAAGGCATCGACGACCGTAATACGGCAGAGCTATACAGGGGGGCAACGCTCTCTGTTCCGCGCGAAGCGGCCGTTGCGCTGCCGGAAGATACGTATTTTATCGGTGATCTGGTAGGCTCGAATGTATATGAACTGACGGATAATGCCGCTCTGCCTGCGGAGGCGGATTCGAAACCGGGACCGGTGTACGAGGCCCATGCACCCGGGGTGGAACTGCTGGGCAAAGTGTTTGAAGTGATCCCCACCGGCAGCAACGACGCGTACGGCGTCCGCACGCCGGACAAACAAATTATTTACATTCCCGCGATTGCGTCCGTGGTCAGACACGTGGACGTGCGGCGCGGTGAGATATTCGTAAAGCTGCTCCCGGGCCTGAAAGAGGTATACCTGGGCGGCGATACGGGATCCGGTGTTGACGGCCCGGATCCGGATATGCAATGAAGCGGATAGATATATTGACCCTGTTCCCGGAAATGTGCGGCGCGGCGTTCAAAGAGAGCATCGTGGCGCGGGGGATAAAAGCAGGGCTGTTGGAAATAGATTGTCATCAGATTCGGGACTATACCGAAGACCGTCAGGGGAAAGTGGACGACTACCCGTACGGCGGAGGTCCCGGTCTTGTTATGTCATATCAACCTGTAAAGTCGGCGTACGATGCGGTCCTGGCCGCGCATCAGGCGGAAGACGGGCGCAAACCGTACACGATTTACATGTCACCCCAGGGCACAAAATTCACGCAGAATGTGGCGAAGCGGCTGGCTTTACAGGACCGGCTGATCATCATCTGCGGCCATTACGAAGGCATGGACGAGCGGGTGATCGAGGATATCGTGGATGAAGAGATCTCGCTGGGGGATTTTGTATTGACCGGCGGCGAGATACCGGCGATGGCGGTGGCGGACTGCATTGCCCGCCTGGTGCCCGGTGTGCTGGCGTCTTCGGAAGCGTACGAAAACGAGTCTCACTCGGATATTTTGCTGGAATACGCCCAGTATACGCGGCCGGAAGTGATCGCGGGGCGGCGGGTGCCGGAAGTACTGCTGCGGGGCAACCACGCGGAGATCGAGACGTGGCGGAAGCAGAACGCGGAGGCGCGGACAATGGACAAGCGCCCGGATCTGTACCGCGCGTACGAACAGCGCGAGCGGCTGCGCAGCACGTATTATTTCGACAACAGCGCCACCACGCGTCAATGGGACTGCGTGACAAAGCGCATGGAGGAAGTGGCAGACCGGTTCTTCGGCAACCCGTCCTCGCTGCACCGGCTGGGTTTTGAGGCGGAAAAAGAATTGACCGCGGTGCGCAAAGAGCTGGCGGCGCTGATCGGCGCCGAAAGCAGCGGCAATATATATTTCACTTCCGGAGCCACCGAGGCGAACAACTGGGTGTTCCGGGGCATATTGCCCGCCAACCCCCGCGCCGGCAGACATATCATCATTTCCGCGGTGGAACACCCGTCGGTTTACCTGGCGGCGGAGTCTCTGAAAGACTTCGGCTACGAGGTGGACGTGGCGCCGGTGGATGCGGACGGACGGGTCAACATAGAACGCTTTACGGCGCTCCTGCGTCCCGATGATACCGCACTGGTGTCAATCATGCACGTCAACAGCGAGACCGGCGCTATTCAGCCCCTCGATGCGATCGTACACGCGGTGCGCGCGGTGCGGCCGGAGGCGCTGATCCATTCCGACTGTGTGCAGAGCTTCGGCAAGCTGCCGGTCAATGTCAGCAAACTCGGCCTCGACCTGATCTCCGTAAGCGCCCACAAACTCCACGGTCCCCGCGGCACCGGGTTCCTGTACGCGAGCGACCGCGTCAAACTCAAACCGCTTTTATACGGCGGCGGTCAGGAAAACGGTTTGCGCTCCGGCACGGAAAATCTGCCGGCGATCTGCGGCTTCGGCACGGCGGCGGCGCAGATCTGCGGCGGCATAACAGATAACTTTGAGGCGGCGCGGGCAAACCGGCAGATATTCATTGACGCCATTCGGAACGGTCTGCGCACGTACGTGTTCAACACGCCTTTTGAACCGGGGACAGATCCCGAACTCAGCTCGCCATATATTCTGAACGTGGCATTCCCGGGTCTGCGCGCCGAAGTGATACTGCACACGCTGGAAAAGTACGGCGTATACGTTTCAGTAGGTTCGGCGTGCTCATCTCATAAGAAAGACCGCAGCCGCGTGCTCACCGCGATGGGGCTGGATAACAAAGTAATTGACGGCGCGATCCGCATCAGCTTGTCCCCGGACAACACCCGGGAGCAGTGCGAATACGCCGCGGCGGTGCTGGTACGCGAAGTGAAGCAGCTGTACGCGCTGCACAGGCGCACAAAAACACGCAAAACAGGAGCTTAAAATGGACAGAATAATTCTCGGCCGGATCGGTGAGATCGCGCTCAAAGGGCTGAACCGTTCTACATTCGAACACCGGCTGGCCGCCAACATGCACAAAGCTATCTCCGACCTCGGCGCGGCGCAGATCCACTGGTCGCAGTCCCGCTATTTCGTAGAGCCGGAGAATGACGATTTCGATTTCGACACCGCGGTGAAACGCCTCTCCGGCGTGTTCGGCCTGGTGTCCATCAGCCCCGCGTGGGTAATGGACACGGAAGCGGAATTGTTCTTTGCCAAAGCCGTCGAAGTCGCGCAAGCGTGCGTGCGCGAGCGCGGCGCCAAAACATTCAAAGTCGAGACCAAACGCGGCCTTAAGAGCTTCCCGATGAACTCGCCTCAGATCTCCGAAGAGGCGGGGGGACGGATACTTGACGCGTTGCCGGAACTTTCCGTAGATGTCAAGCATCCGGACTTTATAGTCTACATCGAAGTGCGGGAGCGGTCGTACGTATATACGGATATAATTGACGCCCCCGGCGGAATGCCCGTGGGCTCCAACGGCAAGGCGTGCCTGTTGCTTTCGGGCGGCATTGACAGCCCGGTGGCAGGTTATATGATCGGCAAGCGCGGTGTTGCCATCTGCGCCGTGCACTTTTACAGCTATCCGTACACCAGCGAGCGCGCGAAAGAGAAAGTGCTGGAACTGGCGCGGATCGTATCGCGCTACACCGGCCCGATGAAAGTGGCGGTGGTGCCGTTCACGGACGTGCAGCTGGCAATAATGCAGAACTGCCGGGAGGAATTGTCCACGATACTGCTGCGGCGGTCAATGATGCGCATTGCGGAGCGCGTTGCCCGCATGAACAGCTGCTCGGCGCTGATCACCGGCGAGAGCGTAGGTCAGGTCGCGAGCCAGACCGTGCAGGCAATTTACTGCACCGACAACGCGGTGGCCAACATGCCTGTCTACCGCCCGCTGATCGGCATGGACAAAATGGAAACGGTGGAGATTGCCCGCCGCATCGGCACTTTCGAGACCAGTATCCAGCCGTACGAGGACTGCTGCACGGTGTTTACGCCGAAGCATCCCAAAACGCGGCCCAACCTGGAAGAAGTGCTCAAAGAAGAGGAAAACTACGATCACGCGGCGCTGGAGGAGATCGCCATCCGCGACATTGAGACCGTGACGGTCTAAAAAGGAGACGGACACGCGTCAGTTTTGGAGGATTCAAAATGATCCAGGACCTGCATTCACACACCTATTATTCGTTCTGCGGCAAGGACAAGCCGGAGGCCATCGTGGAAGCGGCGATCGCCGGCGGCATCGAAGTGTTCGGCATCAGCGACCACAACTACGGAGTCGGCTACGGAAGGCTGGACATGTTGACGGCGCCGGATTCGGGGCGGTTCCACAACACATACGAGCGCACGCTGACGCGCTATTTTGACCATATCGACCTGATCCGCCAGAAATACCGGGATAAAATCGAAGTCAAACGCGGTATCGAAATCTGCACGCTGCATGACGGCACGTCGTTTCGGGCACACAGCCTGCCGGATGAAACGGATATATCGTTTTTCGATTATTGCCTGATCGAGAACCTGGACAGCAGCATCTCCGTCACCGGCGGCGATATTTTCGCGTACGCGAAGCGCTGCGGAACGCCGGTGGTAGGCATTGCCCACACCGATCTGTTCGGGCACATTCGCGCCCGGGGAGAGGATCCGTACGCGTATTTCAGCCGCATGGCGGAACAGAACATATTCTGGGAAATGAACGTCAGTTACGATTCGATCCACAACTACCGGGTGCACGGATATATGCTGGATTTCTTCGCTGACGAAGCGAAGCAGGAGATCGTGCGTAAGTCCGGCGCGCGGGTGTCGATCGGATTCGACGGGCACCGCGTAGAAGACTACCTGCCGGAGCGGGTAAAGGAGTACAATGACAAATTGACCGCGCTGGGGATCTTAAAGCCGTTCGAGTGATTGCAATTGACACCGCCCCGCATTAAGAGTATACTTAAAGTGTGTATGCCGTCCGGAAGATAGCAATCCGGCAGACCCGCAACCGTCTGGAACAGTTGTGACAGGAGGAAAAGATCATGAAAAGAAAAGTTGCCGTTATACTTATCGCGCTGGTGCTGGCCGCGTCGATGCTGCTGCTTTCGGGCTGCAACGACATCGAAAAAGGCGAATCCACCTGGACCCCGTCTCACGGCGATCCTAAAGTGCAGCCTAAACCCACCGCGACAGAGGACAAACTGGTCGCCTTCGGTGCGTATCCCAATACCGTCGCCCCGAACAATATCGCCACGGCATTTAAAAATATAAAGATCGACGAAGTAACCGGCCTCTGGGTCGAAGAAGAGACCGAAATCAAGGACGCCGAAGGCAACGTGACCGGCAAGACCGTATGCAAATATGACATCCAGACCGGCTATTACGTTTACGAAATGACCGAAAACGGCGAGACTACCGTTACCAAATACGCCAAAGAAGGCAACAAATTCTTCCTCGTCCAGGAGATCCAGTGGATCATCCTTAAAGATCTGGGCGACAGCTACCTGCTGGTCTCGCGCGAACTGCTGGATGCCAAGCCGATGCTGGACAGCTACGGCCAGGGCACCTGGGAGGATTCCACGCTGCGCGACTGGCTGAACGGCACCGACGAATATGCCCGCGGCGGCGAGAAATTCGTAGAACGCTGGAACTTCTTCGATCGCGCGTTCAACGAGACGGAGCAGGCGGCGCTCAAAAGTGTGACCAATACTACCGCGGACAATGATGACGTCGGTACACCCGGCGGCAATACTACCGACGATCTGGTATACGTTTTCTCAGCCGAGGAACTGAACGACGCGTTCGGCGAAGTATCTAAGCAGGCGGCCACGACGCCCTACGCGGCCAAACGCGGTGTCGTAGCCGAATACAAAACGCGCTTTGGCAGCTGGTGGCTCCGGAGCAGCGGAATAAACACGTTCTTCCAGGGCGTTGACCGTAACGGCGACCTCACGGAAGGCGGATACGCTTCAAACGACACGACTGTCGGCGTGCGTCCGGTGATCACCGTGGCCAAGAGCGCGGTGGGCCCCATTGACAACACGCTTCCCACCGCCGGCCCCATCGAAACGCCTACGCCCAAGCCTACAGTTAAACCCACCGATAAAACCGAAGGCTGATAATTATAATTTACCTTTGAACTTCTTTATCTGCTCCCGCAGAATATCCAGATATAACGAGCCCAACGTCGCGGAGGGCTCGTTATCTTTTGCGTTCTCCATCGAGACCTGTTCACCCAGCGTCCATTCGTTGAACGACACCACCAGCACGAATTTCGGACCGATCAGATCCGCGCGTGCCCACTGCATTTTATAAGTGCTGCCGTTGTCCCGCAGCCCGGGAGCAATATATCCGCTCTTGCCCGGTTCGGACTGCTTGCGCCAGGAGGCGACCACGGTCATTGCCTCCGGCCGCCCGTCCTTCACGGTGAACGTCTGAGCGCCGCGTTCTTCCCAGCTCCAGTGGAAGGAAGACACGAGAGTCTTCTTATCGAAAAGCACGCTCTGCTGTCCGACATATCCGGTCACCCAGCGCACCGTAAAGCGGTCGTCCGGGAACTCGTCGGGCTTGCGCGCGAAAGACGGTGTGGCGCCGTAGCACATCAGCAGCGGCTTGCCTTCGTAATAATAGTACATTTTGTTGTACTCTTCGTTGGCAATGAACGTATTGTATATCTGATCGTTCTTAGCCTGCATCATGCCGTTGGCAAACGTATCCTGCTGCTGGTGTACATGCCCCGGACCGGTGAAAATGCAGATCTTGGGCGCGTGGGGGATCGTTGCCCACACCTTGAACAGCAGTTCGGTGGATTCCTCGATCGTGCGGAAATCCTCGCGCTGAGTGCGCATGGTGGCGGGATCGTACGCCACGTTATTCGACCAGTCCACAAATACGAAGTCGATGCCCGCCTCGGCCAGCCACACGCCGTGCTGGTAGATGATTGCTTCGTCTCCGGAGTAGTATCCGCCCAGCATCGGCAGATCCCAGTTCCGGTCTTTGCTCCAGTTCCACGACTTGCGGAACCAGGTGGTATACGCAATGCCCACCTGGCGTTCTTCGTACGGCACCGGTTTGTACAGACCGGCGCCGGTATCGTCGCACGGAACATCGTCCGTATTGAAAACTACGTCCCGGTACAGTTTTATGCGGTCGCGGTACAGCGCCACCTGTTCTTCCGGCACCGCACCGATATTGGAGGGGTACATCAGGAACAGTCCGGCTTCCCGGTCGTAGTGCGATTCATATTCCAGAAGCTTTGCCAGCGATACGCAGTCGATATAGATATTGGCGCCGCTCTTCTGCGGGGGATAGCAGGGGAATTCTTCGCCGTTGACCTCGACGGACGCCTTGCCCACGGTGTATTTCAGCGTGAGCGTTTCGTCCAGGGTCAGTTCCGCGCCTTCCGCGGTCTCGGTGTGCCGCATGCCCAGCGTGCCGGCAATAAAATAGACCGTCGTGTACACGCACTCTCCGGCGGCAACGTTCACCGCGCCCGTGCTCTCATATTCCAGTTCCTGTTTGGCCAGGCCCCAGAAACCGTAATGTTCGCCCAGAGGCACCGCGATCACGTAGCCTTTTCTGTAATATCGTTTGTTCACTTTCGTCCCGGCTCCTTCCAGAATGTCTTTTACCGGTGTCGCGGCGCTGAGTTCCACCGTTCCGGGGTCAATGATCGGCTCCGGCGTCGGCGTTGCAGCCGGTTCGGAAGTCCTGCCGTTTCCGCCTGCGCCATTGCCGCAGGACAACACGGAGAATGCCGCGCAGGCCGCCAATAACAGCGCCGCCAGCTTCCGTATCATAAACCATGTTTTTTTCATTGCCGCACACCGTCCTTCCGACGCTCCGATTATACCCATCCCGCCGCGCACTGTAAAGTGGATTGTTGACAACCGCCGCCAAAGCGGTTAAAATTACTGTTCGACAACGGATCCGGCGGCAAAACAGCTGCGTCCGCACAACATTCTGACTTATCAGGAGGAAGAAATATGAAAAAAGTAATTATAGCCGTATTGACCGCCGCACTGGTGCTGTCATTCGGCGCGCTTTCGCTCGGTGCCGAGGAAGCCGCGTCCGCGAATGTGACAAACGTTGCCCTCGAAAAAGAAGTGGAAGCCTACTGCGACAAAGAAGGCGACGTTGCCGCCCTCGATTCGGTCTTTTTCAAAACCGAATACCTGACCGACGGCGAAGCGCCTCCGTTTGACAATGTGGAGTACGCGGACCCGGATACCCATATCTGCTGGTACGGCGGTTCCAAAGAGCCCGAGACCGACATCACGCTGATCGTTGACCTGGACGGCGTGTTCGATCTGACGTGCGTCAGACTGATCCCCACCCCGTTCCTGAACGGACAGAACATGCCTTCCGACTATGAAGTTGGAGTCTCGATGGACGGCGACAACTGGACGATCATCGGCTCCGAGCAGGGCCTTACCGACGTGCATACCAGCTATACCGAACCCTTCGAATATCCCACCACCGAGCGCGCGGCCTACGTAATGGTACACATCACCAAGGCCAGCTGCGTGGCTGACCCTAGCTACCACTATTCCGGCATCGCCGAGATCGAAGCCATGGGCGTGGAAGTGCCCAAGACGCCGAAGCCTACCAAGGAAGCTACGCCCGAGCCGACTCAGGACGCCGCGACCGAGCAGGCACCGGCGGCGACCGACGCTCCGGCCGTTACCGACGCGCCGAAGGACAACAAGACCACCTGGATCATTGTCGGTGCCGTTGCCGCTGCGGTTATCGTCGCGGGCGTCGTTGTCGCCATCCTTGCCGGTAAAAAGAAAAAGTAATATTTAAAGCCCGGGCGGACAACGCCTGCGCTGAATGTAATTGACCGGACTGAGGAGCAGACCGTATGAAACGAGCCTGCTCCGTTTTTTATACTTTAAATCGCGCGCGCGATGTGGTACAATAAACTGAGCGCTTTTAGCGCGCGGGTACGCTAAACCGTACCTGCCGAACGAAACACGGGGAGACCGTAAAGATGATCGAATTATATAAAGACGGAGCGATATGGAGCCAGGGCAGACCGAAGCCGGTCGGGCCGGAAGAAGCGCAGGCGGCCGAAACGCGCATTGGGCGGAACGGCACGATCGCGCGAAGGATAATCGACAGCCACCGGACCGGCAATGAGACCGCAGCTGAGGGCGGCAAGCTCCAGCTTAAATTCGATTGTCTCGCATCCCACGACATAACATACGTGGGTATAATCCAGACCGCCCGCGCCAGCGGTCTGAAAGAATTTCCGGTGCCGTATGTGTTGACCAACTGCCACAATTCGCTTTGCGCGGTGGGCGGCACCATAAACGAAGACGACCACCGGTTCGGATTATCCTGCGCCGTGAAATACGGCGGGGTGTTCGTGCCGCCGCACGTGGCCGTCATCCACCAGTACATGCGCGAAATGTACGCGGGCTGCGGCAAAATGATCATTGGCTCCGACAGCCACACCCGCTACGGTGCGCTGGGCACGCTGGCGGTAGGCGAGGGCGGTCCCGAGCTCGTAAAACAGCTGCTTGGAAGACCGTACGAGATCAGCGATCCCGAAGTCGTGTGCGTTTATCTGACCGGCCGGCCGCGGCCCGGTGTGGGACCGCAGGACGTGGCGCTGGCGCTGATCAAAGCCACTTTCAAGAACGGTTTTGTAAAAAATAAAGTGATGGAATTCACCGGCCCCGGCGCCGAAGCACTCAGTGCGGAATTCCGCATCGGCATCGACGTTATGACCACCGAGACCACCTGCTGGAGCTCCGTGTGGCAGACTGACGGCAAAGTGCGCGCGTTCCTGGAAGCGCACCGCCGCAGCAGCGATTACAGCGAGCTAAAACCTGCCGAAGGCGCGTTCTACGACAGTCTGATCTGCGTTGACCTCGGCGAGATCGAGCCCATGATCGCATTGCCGTTCCATCCCAGCAACGCGTATACCATCCGCGAATTTCTCGAAAGCGCTCCCGACATTCTGCGCGAGACTGAGCTCCGGGCGAAAGAACAGTTCGGCAGTATCGTCCGCGACGGCGTGCTCACCGAAAAGTTTTACGGTGGCAAAATGCACGTGGATCAGGGCGTCATCGCGGGCTGCTCCGGCGGTACGTTCGAGAACCTCTGCCGGGCGGCGGCCATCATCGGTGCAGGCAACATCGGCGCGGACGCCTACTCGCTGTCCGTATATCCCGCCAGCGAACCGATCTATCTTGAACTCATGCGGAACGGCGCGCTCTCCGACCTGACCCGCGCAGGCGCCACGGTGCGCTCCTGCTTCTGCGGTCCCTGCTTCGGCGCCGGCGACGTGCCCGCCAACAACTCGTTCAGCATCCGCCACACCACCCGCAACTTCCCCAACCGAGAAGGCTCCAAGCCCGGCGAAGGGCAGCTGTCCTGGGTCGCGCTCATGGACGCCGCGTCTATCGCCGCCACTTCGCTGCGGGGCGGGGTGCTCACACCCGCGGACGAATTGGACAATATTGCCGCCATATACGCCGTCGATGCGCCCGCCAAATACCGCTTTGACCCGAAAGTATACGACAACCGCGTATACAACGGCTGGCAGCATGCCCGGCCTGAAGAGGCGCTGGTGTTCGGTCCGAATATTGCCGACTGGCCCCGCATGGAGACGCTGGCGGACAATATGCTGCTGGAAGTGGCTTCGGTCATCACCGACCCGGTGACAACTACCGACGAACTCATCCCCAGCGGCGAGACTTCCTCGTTCCGGTCGAATCCGGAGCGGCTGTCCGGCTTTGCGCTGTCTCGCAAGGACCCGGCGTACGTGCCCAGAGCGCGTGCCATACGGGAACTGGAGCGGGAACGGCTGGCCCTAATGAACGCAGACGAAAATGCAGACGGTACCTGTGCGAGTGCTGCGTTAAAAAATATGTTCACCGGCATCTGCGGTACCGGCGTGACTCCTACGCTGAAAAATACACAGCTGGGCAGCGTGGTCTGCGCCCGCAGGCCCGGCGACGGCTCGGCGCGCGAACAGGCCGCGTCCTGCCAGAAGGTGCTGGGGGGCCTGGCAAACATTGCCGAAGGGTATGCCACGAAGCGTTACCGCAGCAACCTGATCAACTGGGGCATGCTGCCGTTTGTGATCGACAGTCTGGACGCGGCGCGGCTTACGCCCGGCGACCGGATATTCATCCCGTACATTCGTGACGCAATTGCGGGCGCGGACAATGCCGGTGCGAAACTCTTAGCGCTGCTGCTGCGGGCGGACGGCACGCGGAAAACGCTCGAATTGACCACCGGAGAACTCAGCGATTCGGAGCGGGCAATACTGTTGTCCGGCTGCCTCATAAACTACTACAACAGACAGGACGGCGAAGAATAATGGAGCGGTTTAAAAGAACTACAGCGCTGCTGATATCTATCATGATGGGAGTGATCTTAATGGCGGGCTTTGCAGGCTGCAATAAAGAAAATATCACGTACGTGCCGGAAAACGAGGCGGATCCGATCGCCACGCTGGTCATCAAAGGCTACGGCACCGTTATAATCGAGCTGTTCCCGGATGTAGCGCCGATCACCGTGGCGAGCTTTATAACTCTTGCCAACAGCGGCTACTACGACGGTCTCATCTTCCACCGCGTGATCAAGAATTTTATGATACAGGGCGGCGACAAGGCAGGCACCGGCTCCGGCACCGCGCCGTACAATATTAAGGGCGAATTCAGAGCGAACGGCGTTGAAAACAACCTCAAACACGTGCCGGGCGTGGTCTCCATGGCCCGCGCGAAGGCGTTCGATACCGCCGGAACGCAGTTCTTTATCTGTGTTGCCAATTGCGACTGGCTGGACGGTCAATACGCCGCTTTCGGCAAAGTACTATACGGCATGGATCATGTATACGACGTCAGCAAAGTATCCACTAACGCCGCCAACGACAGACCGCTCAAGAACGTGGTCATTGAGTCGATCCGTGTAGATACCAAAGGCGTTGATTATTCGAATTTCGAAAAGATAGGCGGTTAAACGCGTATGGGCGATCCTGACATCAACAAACCGGAATTGACGACATCCGGAAAACAGGATAAGGAAACGCGCAATCTGATACTCCAGTTTGTGCTGTTCCATGTTGCCACCGCGACCGTTTCGATGGTACTGACTGAAAGCGCTGCCGCTCTGCAGGGCGTTCGCGTACTGCTGCTTCCGATAGTGCTGATATTGCGGCTGTGCACGCTCGCGCTGTTCACTTTTCCCGCTTTTCTGGTACCGTGGAGACGCTCCGGCGTGCTGCTGATGTCCTCGTTCTGGCTGGTCTGGCAGGGGATATCCTGCGGGCGCGTGACCGAAAGCGTGCTGATGTTTATCCTGCTGACGGGCGCCGCTGCTTTCGTATTTTTTAAGTATGAACGCGAAGCCCCGGTCACGAACTGGCGATACACGCCGTTTTTCCGTAAAATGTCGGCGGTGCTGCTGATCTCATTCGTGTTTATATTCATTGTCGAAATAATACAGACCGGCAGTTTCCTGACTCCGCTGAAAAGCATGCTGGCCACGCCGGATATTCTGGCGTGCAATCTGCTGTATTTTACTTCGCTGGGTTCCTTTGTTATCTGGATCTGGCATCCCGCGCTGGGCACAGCGATATATCTGGCGATCTGGATCGCGCTGGCCATCAGCTCGCTGTTCAAACACCTGAATATTGTGGAACCTTTGATGGTGCCGGACGTTTTCCAGGCGGTTGAAGGCCTTACCGCGGCATTCAATATTATGGGTGTGTTCGGTATTATCGGTATCGTACTGGCTGTCGCGGCGGTCGTGTTCCTGCTGGTGCTGCTGGTCAAAAAAACGCGGAAGCAGAAGTTCAGGCTGAGATCTTTTATCATTTCGCTGATCATAACTGTCGTCGGAGTAAGCACGTGCCTGCTGTCCACAAAGCTGCCCTGGATCAGCTTCAGCGCGGATTCTACCAGAGAACTGTTCGACCGCAACGGATATGTTTACAGCTTTATCACTACCGGATACCGGTTCCTGAATATTAAGCCGAAGAATTACGATAAGTCCGAAGTCGAGAAACTGCGCTCGCGGCTGGCGGAGGAGCGCGTTGACAACCATGACGCGGATACCGAAGTCAAAAATATCATCGTCATTCAATTGGAATCCTTCGTTGACCCGTACCGGATCGAAGGCGCCGCATACGGCCGCGATCCTATCCCGTTCCTGCGTTCGCTTACCGATAAATATACCAGCGGCACGCTGGTCTCTCCGACTTTCGGCGGTCAGACCATAAGAAGCGAGTTCGAATTCCTCACCGGACTCAGTCTGGAAAACTTGCCCTATGGCTATATTCCGTACACGATGGAACTCAAGGACTACCCCGCGGATTCTCTGCCGCGCTATCTGGAATCGGTCGGATTCGGTACCGCCGCGATCCACAACTACCAGGGCGAGTTCTTCCGCCGCAATTATGTGTATGACAGTCTGGGTTTCGATCGCTACGCGTCATATGAATTTATGCCGGGCGTGCAGAAGCGCAGCGGCGATATCTGGGCCAACGACTCGATCCTGCTGGATCAGATCAAACTGGCGCTGGACACCTCCGGCAAAGATAAAAACTTTATTTTCACTGTTTCGGTCCAGGCGCACGGTTCGTATCCGGTGATGGACGAAGAGGAATTCGCGATCAGTATCGACGGCCTGTACGACCGCACGCTGGTAGGAAAACTGGGTTATTACATCGGCGAACTGGAGCAGGTCGATGCCGCGATGAAGAGCATCTGCGAGTACTTCGAGGAGCGCGGCGAACCTACGCTGATCGTGATGTACAGCGACCATCTGCCCACGTTTGCCCGTGACATTCCCGGCATTCCGCTGGAGAACCGGTTTATCGTCAATATGTACTCCTGGAACAATATGGGGCTCCCGAAGGACAAAGTGAACAATCTTCAGATGAATCTGCTGAGCACGTACATTTGCGATATGCTGGGACTGGAGGGCGGCGAGATCAATACCTTCCACCGCACCTGCGCCGAAGATGAAAACTATGTGGAAGAATTCACTGTTCTGCAGTATTACAAACTGTTTGAGGAGTATAAAGATGTTGATTTCGAGAACGAAGGCTATGTAATGGGCTTTGAGGAATTCCGCTTCGACAGCATAACGCAGGATTCCGAAAGCGGTGTGTATCTGATCACCGGCAGCGGTCTTACTGATAATGTCGAAATATTCGTCAACGGCAAAGGCGGTTACGAGACCGAATTTATCGACAGCCACACGCTGCGCTACCATGCAAAAAAAGAACTCAAACCGGGAGATAAGATCACTATAAAGATCATCGGGGAAAAGTTCGGCGGGGTATTGAGAGAGAGCGAAGAACATGAATGGCGCTGAGTATATCGTAAGAGAACTGCTCGCCTCCGGGACGAACACGGTGTTCGGCTACCCGGGCGGTACGGTCGTTGCGCTTTACGACGCGCTGTACAAGCACCGCCGGGAGATCCGGCATATACGCACGGCCGCGGAGCCCGGTGCGGTATTTGCAGCGGACGGATACGCGCGTTCGACCGGCCGTTTCGGCGTGTGCATCGCCACCTCCGGACCGGGGGCAACGAACCTGGTCACCGGCATTGCCAACGCCTTTATGGATTCTGTGCCGCTGATCTGCATTACGGGCAATGTTGACCACCATCTGATCGGCACTGACTCGTTTCAGGAAGTGGATATCGTAGGCATGACGCTGGGCGTCACCAAGCACAGCTGGGCGGTGCGCTCGCCGGAACTGCTCACGCGGGCAATGCAGAACGCGTTCCGGATCTGCACCGGCGGCCGTCCGGGCCCGGTGCTGATCGACGTGGCCAAAGACGTGCTGGAGGGCAGCAGTCCTTTATACGACGAGGCACTGACGGTTTCCGGCAACTCTCCGGTCTTAGAAGCACCAACTGCACCGCGGCCGGATGCGGCGCAGATCTGTGCAGCCGCGGCGCTGCTGGCTGATGCGCAAAAACCGCTTATAATATGCGGCGGCGGCGCGCGCCGGGCGGGTGCGGGAAGCGCGCTTTCGGAACTGGCAGAGCGGCTCTGCGCGCCGGTGTGCGCCACGCTCATGGGCCTCGGTACGCTGCCGGCCGGGCATCCGAATTATCTTGGCCTGGTGGGAGCAATGGCCTCGCCGGAGGCAACGCGCGCGATAAAAGAGTGCGATCTGATATTGACCGTCGGCGCGCGGTTCAGCAACCGGTCCGCGGGGAGCGTAGATTTTGTCAGCAACGGAAAAAAACTGGTACAGATCGACGCGGACAGCGCGGAGATCAACAAAATAATAAAATCAGACGCGTACATCGAAGCGGACGCCCGTGCGGCACTGGAGGCGCTTAACGGCCGGCCGGAGCGGACAACGCGCACGCCCTGGTTTTCAACGGAACCGCAGCCGGGCAGTACGAGCGGTGTTGACCACGCCGCGCACAGGAGGGGATATATTGCCCCCGCTGATATATTTGATGCGGTGAAGCGTGCGGCGGGAGAGCGGGTGACCGTGGCCACCGACGTAGGTCTGCATCAGCTGTACACCGCGCGGTATTTCCCCCTGGACCCGGAGGATCTGTTCCTGACCAGCGGCGGCCTGGGCACGATGGGCTACGGGCTCGGCGCGGCGATCGGCGCGCAGCTGGCAATGCCGGAACGCACGACCGTACTGTTTACCGGCGACGGCAGTTTTCTGATGAACATGAATGAGCTGGCAACGCTGGCGGAACAGCAGCTGCCGGTAATTATTGTGGTGCTGAAGAACGGTCAGCTGGGCATGGTGCACGAACTGCAGCGGACTGAATGCGGGCGCCGGTACAGCGCTACGGTGCTGAAACAGAATATTAAAATACCTAAACTGGCCGCGGCGTTCGGACTCAGAGGCGTGCGTGTCCACAGCGCGGCGGAACTCGAGGCGGCGGTACGCGACGCGGCAGCGCGGAAAACGGCCGCAATTATAGAAGTCAGAACTTATCTCAAGGGGTGTTGACCATGCTGAAGACCATTTCGATACTGGTGGACAACGAAGCCGGCGTACTGGCACGCGTGACGAATCTGTTCAGTCGCCGGGGGTTCAATATTGACAGCCTGGCGGTAGGCACGACGGATGAACCGGCGGTCTCCCGCATCACCGTGCGCGTGGACTGCGATGACCGCGTG
>JAFZSK010000056.1 GCA_017620915.1 Clostridia bacterium
ATTTCTTCCTCAGATAGTGTAAAATTGATTTGAGCCATTGTTCATTACCTCCTGTCTTTTGGTTGTGCAAGTTCATTATACAGGATCGAGCAGTGGCTCGCATTTTAAATTTACACCATTATACGGACATAACCACAAAAAGCAGTCCAAACAAGTGTTTTGTTTATTTTTATGTGATTGCGAGCGGGCCGCAAGACTCGAGAAGGCGCCCAAGACCGGAGAATGAGCGAGCGCCGTCGGCCGTTTGTCCGGCTTCGCTGCGAAACAGGGAGCAGAACCAATAACAGTGGTTTTTTCGAGGGCGTTGTGCTAAAATTGCCCCGGATAAATGCCGCGAGGCGCGGTATGACCATGACCGTGGAAACGGAAATGGTGACGATAAATGATGAAACGACTGCTGATATTCGCACTGGGACTGCTGGCGATACCAGTCTGCTGCGCGTCCTGCGCCAAGCCGGAGGAGGGCGGTTATGATGTTGCCGGCGGAACGGAGTTGATCGGCGATCCAAACCGTATTGACCTCGCGGCGTTTGACGCCGAACTGTTCAAAGCGGCGTTTTCCCCTGGTAATTCCGCCGTGGCCGAATTGTGCGAAGGCGGCGTGAAGTTCGTTGCCACCGTCGCATCCCGCGACCCGTCCGTATACTGGAACATCAGCAGCATGTTCCAAGCTGCCGGCTATCCCGCGCAAGGCTACGGCCGGACGTATGTGCCCTTCAGTCCCGAACGCCGGAAAGTGATCGTGTTCAAGGTCCGGGCCGAGTGGGGCGGCGCGTTTGAAATGTTCTACGCCACCGGCGACAACGACAACGCCCGCGCCGGTTACTCCATCACCGAAATATACGGCGGCGATTCCGAGTTTTTCGGTGTGCGGGCAACGCAGTACCTGATCTTCGAAGCGGACAACACCACCCGCGACTGGCACGGCACGTTCAACGACAGCTTCCGGCTGGACTACACAAATTACGTCGAGGAAGGCGACGAGTTCCTGTTACAGGCCATCGCGTTCTGCAAAGACCGCGCAGAGGCGGAGGCGTATATTGCCGCGGACAAAGGCGCGGCCGAACCCGCGCCCCGGCTCGCCAAAGGGTACTACGTGTGCCTGTACGAAGACCGGCTGAATGAACCGGAAGGCAATGTTGAAGGTTCTGTCTACTCATCGCTGGAAGCCGCGTCCGCCGCGTGCGACAGCCTGAAAGAATACGGCTACCGCGTTGCCGACGAAAAGGGCAAGATCGTTTACGCCCCGTACCGGCACCTGCAGTGTAATTTGCTGCGCGAGGGCCATTACATAACGGAATACGCCCGCGCCCACGGCTTCAAATACGGCGATTCCTGCACGAATCCCGGCATCAACCACCGCCCGCTCCGCACCAGCTGCGACCGGCTCGTGGACTGGATCCTGTATCGTACCGGATTCGTTGACCAGCCGCTGGTGCAGGGCTGCGTCGTAACGAATCTGGTCAAATGGTGCGAGGAGAAGGGGTTCAAAAAGATAACCGATATTGACGACCTGCTGCCCGGAGATATCATATTTGTCCGCCCGGATTCCGCCGGCTTGCCGCAGCACGTATTTATGCTGGCGTCCGAAGTGAAGGACGGCATCGCGCTGCGCTATGACCACGGCTCCGATTACCGCATCGGTTCGGATCAGCCCATGCGCGAACCGGTCAGCTCCGATTTCGCGCCGTTTATGTTCGCGTACCGGCCGATCGCGGGCAAAAGCAACAATATTTACGGGCGGTTCTGAGCGGCGGCTCCCTTGCACGCCTACGCGTTTTTTGGTATGATATAAAAGGCAGAAATCGCAGAGAAGATCGCTTTAATATTGCCCGGAGGAATGGATATGATACTTTACGATAAAGCGGCATTGACCGAAAAATTGGGACGAAAGATCGCGGAGTGTATAGATGTGCTGTTGACGCCCGGATCCGGCGAGCGCGAAGTGCGCGGCGCGCTGGAAAAACTGATGCGGCTGGACAACGGCAAACTCGCGTATAAATACGGCAACGAGCCTTCGGAGATCCTGCTGGCCTCCGCGGTGGGCTTCCTGCGCCTCAACTGCGGCAGCGACGAGCACGCCGGGGCGGTGGCGGTTGACAACATCAACGAGGCCATCCGGCTCGATCCGAAGCTGGACAACGACACCGTGTTCCGGCAGGAATTCATTTATGAACTGGTCAAAGCCGGCGCCGACCAGGGCGATACCGCACTGCAGGCGGTGCTGGCCGATCTGTATACGGGCGACGTGGTCGCCCCCGGGGACAACGCGCGGCTCGAAGCAGACGGCATGAGCTCCGGCAAGCTGCACGGGATCCTGGAGGATATTATTGCCGCCGGAGACGCGGACGATTCCGCCGCGGATGCCGTCAGCGCCACCGGCATCTCGGCGGAGCAGCTGCTCGAAGAGCTCGACTGGACGCCGTACGAGGTCAACGGTTACGCCCGTGCCCGCCGCTTTATGCAGGAAGGCCGCCGCGCCGAAGCCGCCGGCGACAACACCGCCGCGGACCTGTACTTCAAAGCCGCCTGCCTGGGCAACACCGAAGCCGCCTCGGCGTACGCGGCGTTGACCTCCGACCTGTTCAAATATATCGATAAAAAGCCGCAGCTCAAGAACGCGCGCCGCTGCCGCAAGACTCTGAAAAAGATCGAAAAACTGCGCTACGGCGAGTTTTCGCCGGCGGAAGAAGCGGCGCTGCTGGCATTGCCGCCGCTGGACGATTATCCGCCCGCAATGTATGAGCGGGCGCTGGCGTTGTCCGAAGCGGGCGACGAAACGCAGGGCATAGAACTGCTGAAGACCGCGGCAGACCGCGGCGAGCCCCGGGCGCAGCGCGCGGCGGCGGAGTATTTCGGCGACAAAGAGCATTTTGATTTCAACGCGATGATGCGCTATCTGCTGCTGGGACTGGCCAATACAGGCAACTGGGCCGCCTATCCCACCGGCGCCAAAGACACGTTCACGGCGCAGGCGGAAGCGGACAACGCCCTGTCATACGAACTCACCGGCACCCTCACCGACCGGCTGTGCCGCGGGCGGGATATGATCGACGAGCTGGAGGAATTGTCCGAGCCTAAAGAGAGCGATCTGCCCGAATTGACTCCGGAGCAGCAGGAAGCCGTGTTCATGTGGCAGTTGTGCGACCCCGGTTCCGACGCGCGCCGCGAGACGCTGGCCCGGCTGTACAACGAAGGGTTCGGCACGCCTAAAGACCGCGCAAAGGCCGCGGAGATCTGGCAGGAACTGTGCGAGAAGTATAAAGACGCAGCGGCGGAACCGGCTGCCTCCGGAGACGAAGACGATGACGAAGCGGCAAAGCAGTTTGTACCCTGCGAAGCGTTTTATGAGACCGCGCTCCGGCTGATCACCGCGGAAGGCGTGGCGCGCGACGTGGACGGCGGCAAAGCGCTGCTGGACAAGATCCCGCCGGAATCGGAATTTTATCAGAAAGCCGAAAAACTGAAAGCGCTTACCGAGACCGAGACCTCCGAACTGATCCGGCTGGGCACCATGTTCCACAAAGAAGGCAATGACGACGCCATGCTCAAACTCTACTCCTGCGCCGAAAAACTCGGCGATCCCGCGGCCTCCCGGCTGATCGGGCGCTATTACGCCGCGCGGGAAGGGGCCGAGAACATGGAAGAGGCGCTCAAGCACCTGGGACTCGGCGCACAGCGCGGGGACGTGCACAGCATGTACCTGGCAGGCGTGGCTCTCGCCCAGGCGGACAATTACGACGAAGCCCTCAGATACTTTAAAAACTGCGCCGCGGCCGGAGGCAGATCCGACGATGAAGAGGTCCGGAACGTGGCCGCGCGGGCAATGAAAGACGCCGCGGAACTCTACTACAGCGGCAATATCACCGGCGAAAAGAACGTACCGCGCTACCTGTACTGGCTGGAGCGCGCCGAAAAAGCGGGCTACAAACTCAGCGACGCGTCGGTGGATAAACGCCGCGCGGCGGAAAACTATTTTAAACCCGCCCAGTGGCAGGAACTGCTGAATTCCGCGCTTTCCGGCAGCCACGGAGATGACGACGGCTTTGAGAGCTGGGTCATCCGGAACTGTGCGGAACGCAAGATGACCGCGGCGCTGGAAGAACTGGGCGTGCGGGCATATAAAGGCACGCTGGCGGACGCGGAGGGGCAGGATCCCTACGCTATCCTGCGGACGCCGTCGCTGTCTTCGCCGCGGGCGCAATACTACACCGCCTGCTGTCTGTACACCGGCCGCGGCTGCGCGCCGGACCTGCAGAAAGCGGCGGCAATGCTGCCTTCTGAGGCCGAATTCGGGGATCCCGAAGGGCTGCGGAACGAGATCGCGGGCCTGGCCGCGTACCAGGCGGCCTGCGAGCTGAGCGAGCGCCGCGCGGACGAAGCGCCGGGACTGCTGAAAAAGGCGGAAACGGAACTGACCCGGGCGCTGCGGGAGCGAGGCAATAATCAGGTGCTGTTCGAATTGTCGGATATCCTGATCCGGGCGTACGACGAACCGGACAATTACGCGCCGGATCAGCTCCACGACTTGTGGCGCAAGGGATACGGCTACCTGATGGAAGGGTACCAGCGGGAGGCGCGCTGCACCGCGCAGGTGGACGCGTTTTCGCCCGGGCGGCTGGTGGAAATTGCCGCACTGTACGAGGAGACCGCGGGCCCGGGCGGCAACGCGGAGCCTGCGGCCGCCGCCGAGGCACAGGCCGCGGCCCTCTCGTGGTATCTGCTGGCCGCGGACCGCGACGCGGCGGCCCAGCGCGGTGCAGGGTCGATCTACCTTGCGCGCGCAAAAGACCCGGTGAGCGGCAAGGTGATCGACCGCGATGAGCTGGAAAAAGCCAAAGAGCTCATCGCGCGCGCCGCTTCTGCCGGCGATCCCGGCGCGGAACTCCTGATGTACAAAGAGCGCAAGGCGTTTGACATCGAGTCTGACGAAGCGCGGCTCAATCTTAAACGCGCCGCGGTCCGGGGCAACGAAGAAGCCCGCACCCTCTGCAAAGAGCTGGAGATCGAGTATTGACCTGTACCGGCGGCGCAAAGGCTTTTTCGCCATGCGTCGCCGGAACATTGTTTTTATCATGTCGTTTTTAGAACTTTACACCAATTGCGCGCTGTGTCCGCGGCAGTGCGGCATTGACCGCTTGCGCGGCGAAAAAGGGTATTGCCGCGGCGGTATTGACGCAGAAGTGGCCCTCACCATGCTGCACCGGTGGGAGGAACCCTGTATTTCCGGCACCGACCCGGCGCGGGGCTCCGGCGCGATCTTCTTCGCCCGCTGCACGCTGGGGTGCGTGTATTGCCAGAACTACGCCATCAGCCGCCCGGACGGGCCGGGGCAGGGGACGTTTGAGACCGTTGACGCCGACAGGCTTGCCGCCATGATGCTCGGCCTGCAGGAGCGCGGCGCGTACAATATCAACCTCGTGACGCCCACCCATTTCATGCCCGTGATCGCGCAAGGCGTGCTGCTTGCCCGCAAACGCGGTCTGACGCTGCCTATCGTGTACAACACCAGCGGTTTCGAACGCCGCGATATCATCCGGCAGCTGGAGGGCATCGTGGACGTGTTTCTGACCGACATGAAGTACGATTCCAACGCAATTGCCCTGCGCTATTCCGCCACGTCGGCCTATCGTGCCACCGCCTGGGCCGCGCTGCGCACCATGTTCCGGATCACGGGCGCGGGTCTGTCTTTTGATGACAATGGCATGCTGCGGCGGGGCGTTATCGTCCGCCATCTGGTGCTGCCGGGCCGCGCGTTCGACGCCGTCAACATAATAAAAAAGCTGTACTCACGCTTCGGTGACAACGTGATCTACAGCCTTATGAACCAATATACGCCGCTGCCGGAGGGCAATCCGCGCCTTTCAAACTTCTCCGAGCTCCTTTCGCCGGTGAGCCCTGACGAGTATGCCCGGGCGGTGGCGGCGCTGGAGTCGTTTGCGCCGGCCCATGCCTATATTCAGGAAGGCGGCACCATCAGCGACAGCTTCATCCCTCAGTTTTAATTCGCCAATTTCTTTGCGGTCGCTGCGAGCTGTTCCTGCTTTTCCCGGAGTTGTACGGGGGACAGACCCGCAGCTTTGACGTTGGTCTCCAGCGAGAACGTGCCGTTGAAGCCGATGTCGTGAAGGGCGCGGGAGAAATTGTCCCAGTCGATCACGCCGGTCTCGGGCAGCCAGTGGAAGTCGCCGACGCCGTTGTTGTCGTGCACGTGCAGCACGCGCAGGTATTGTCGCCCGGTCATGCGCACCGCCTCGCCGGGGTCGACTTTCAGCACCGCGCAGTGGCCGGTGTCAAGGCATACACGGAAGAAAGGCGACTCGAATTCTTTAACGAAATCCAGTATCTGTTTCGGCGTGGCCAGCGTCAACGCGGGCATCGGCATATTCTCGAAATCCACTACGACGCCGTACTTCTCGGCTTCCGCGATCAGCCGGCCGAAGAACTCGCGGTTGAGTGCCATGAAGCGGTCGGGGTCGGGGTTCTGGTTGTCGCCGAAGGGCATGATGGGGTGGATGACCATGTCCGCGCAGCCGACTTCCGCGGTGCCCGCCAGCGACCGCACCATCTTCTCGAACCGCTCGTCGCGCTCTTCCTGCGTACTGTCCTGCGGGGGCCAGCGCCACGGCCCGTGGGTCTGGGAGATCTCGATCCCGGCGTTTGCGGCGGCAATGCGCACTCTCCGCAGCAGCTTGTTCATATCCCGCACGCTGCCGTCAAAGAACATGTTTTCGGTGTGGCAGAAGCACTGGAAGTCAACGCACTCGTAACCCAGCGACCGGATGTCCGCCAGCTCTTTTTCGATGTTGTCAATATTTCTCTCCGGGTTCCACTCTATACCGGTCTTCATGTTATGTTTCTCCTTCCGCGCGGTGTATAAAGTCATCCGCGCCTCTTACGTCAATTATACCACAAATAAAAAAGAAAAATGCGATCCGTTTTGCGGGATCGCATAGTTCATATTTTTTGCGATATAAATGCGTTGACCGTCAGACGGCTTTATCTTCTTTGACAGCTCTGTTGACCTTGCCGGATCTGAGACATGCTGTGCAGACGTAAGCATAACGGGGTGTCTGTCCGTCCATGATCTTTACGCGGCGTACGTTGGGCTTCCAATTCCTCTTCGCGCGTCTGGAGACCTGTGAACGGGTAATGCTGATATGGCGGCCGTAAAGCATTCCTTTTGTACAAAACTCGCACTTTGCCATTTAAAACACCTCCTTGGAATCATTAAACAGCGGGAGCCATTCTACCACTATCCGCGGAGAAACGCAAGGACTTTTTTTCGGTTTTTCGGAAAATTGCGGATTTTTGCGGAATCTGGCGGGATCTCACCGAAAAAAACGGCCGCCCGCGGGTCACAATATTGCCGCCCCGGGCATCTTTTTCCGCACGTACTCCGCGTATTCGCGGTAGCCGGGGTGCTGATTCGCGGGTCTGTCCCCCTGTTCAACAAGTATCTGCCGGGCGGCGTTGTCCGCGGCGGCGAGGAGATCTTTGTCGCTGTAGAGGTTGGCCGCGTGGAACGCGGGGAGGCCGTGCTGGCTCTCGCCGAAAAAGTCGCCGGGGCCGCGCAGCTTGAGATCTTCCTCCGCGATCTTTTCGCCGGACAGGCAGTCGCGCAGCGTGAGCAGCCGGCGGGAGATCAGGTCGTCTTCGGGCGGATTCGGATTTATGTGATGGTCGGTCAGCAGTACACAATAAGACTGCTGTTTTCCGCGGCCCACGCGTCCGCGCAGCTGGTGCAGCTGGGAGAGGCCGAAACGCTCGGAGTTTTCCACGATCATCAGCGTGGCGTTGGGGACGTCAACGCCCACTTCGATCACGGTGGTGGAAAACAGCACGCTGATCTCGCCGGCGGCGAAGCGGCGCATAATATCGTTTTTCTCTTTGTCGGGCATGCGGCCGTGCAGCAGCGCGGCGGAGATGCCGGCGAAGTAGGTGGCGGAGCATTCGGCGAAGTTGTCCGTAGCGGTGCGGAGGTCGGTGTCGGCGTTGTCCGCGTCCTCGTCGTCTTCGGTCTCGTCGCTGCCCCCGATGGCGGCGTGGACAATGTACACCTGCTGCCCCTCCCGCGCCAGCTTCGCGGCCCAGGTGTAGATGCGCTCGCGGCGCTTGCCGTCGTCGAGGTAGGTGATGATCGGGAGGCGGCCGGTGGGCAACGTCTCCACCCGCGAAATATCCATGTCGCCGTACAGGATCATGCCGAGGGTGCGCGGGATGGGGGTGGCGGTCATGACCATGACATCGGGGGTCTTGCCGCCGTGCTGCTCGAGGAAAGTGCCGCGCTGGCGGACGCCGAAACGGTGCTGCTCGTCGGTGACGGCGAGGCCGAGGCGGTGCCAGTTGACGCCGCTCTGAATCAGGGCGTGGGTGCCGATGACGCACAGCACGGTGCCGTCGGCGATGCGGGTCAATATCTCGGCGCGGTTTTTGGGCGTTGCCGCTCCCGTGAGCAGCGCGCAGGACACGCCCAGCCGTCCGAACAGGGGGGCAATGTTGGCATAATGCTGCTCGGCCAGCACCTCGGTGGGCGCCATGTAGGCGGTCTGGCAGCCGTTGCCCGCGGCCTTCAGCATGGCCAGCATCGCAAGGATGGTCTTGCCCGAACCCACGTCGCCCATGACCAGCCGGTTCATCGGGCGTTTGACCGCCATGTCCGCCTGGATCTCGCGCCAGACCGCTTCCTGCGAATCGGTGAGTTCGAAGGGGAGCAGTGCGGTGAGTTCCCGCGTAAGCTCCGTGTCCCGGAAGGCGATGCCGTCGTCGGCGCCGGAATAGCTCTGTTTCATCATAAGCAGCATCAGGCGCGTTTCCAGAAGTTCGTCGAAGGCGAGGCGGCGGCGCGCGGCTTCCGCTTCTTCGAGGGTCGCGGGGCGGTGGACGGCACGGATGGCGCGGTCTGCGCTCATGAGCCCGAGTCCGGCGGCAATATCTGCCGGCAGCGTGTCTCTGACCGGCGGCAACACCTCCAGCGCTTCCCTTATGAACTTCCGGAGCAGCTTCTGCGACAGGCCGGCGGTCAACGGATACACCGGATATATGCCCCGGAACTCTTCCGCGGCGTCTTTGGCTGCAGGTCTGTCCCCCGTCAAAATGATGTATTCGGGGTTGATGAGCTCGAGCCCGCGGTAGCCTCTGGAGGCGCGGCCGAAGAACATTGCCGACGCGCCTTTTTCAAATTTGTCGCGGTTGTAGCGCTGGTTGAAAAATGTGATGTTGACCCGCCCGGTGTCGTCTTCGGCGATTATGCCGAGCACGGACCGCTTCCGGTCGATCTGGCGGAAATTCACGCGCATGATGCGGACAATGAGCGTCACCGCGGCGCCCTCGGTCAATTCCGAAGCACCCACGACCCGCGTCCGGTCTTCGTAATACCGCGGCGCGAGCCTTACCAGGTCGTCCACAGTCTCCACGCCCAGCTCCCTCAGCTGCCGGGCGCGCGCGCCTTTTACGCCTTTCAAAAATGTGACCGCGACGGACAATCCGCTCTCCTCCTTCCGCCGGTGATCCTGCCTGAAATATTACCCGAAACGCGGATGTATGTCAATGGCAAGGGGAAAACTGCGAATCGAGTGATGCCACGCATTTCGGAGAGCAACAAAATGCTTAGGCATTCACTCGGCTTCGCAGGGCGGGCAAATAAGGAATTGCGGCCTCCGCTTTTTCTAGTTTGGGAGGCCACAATTGTCGAAATAAGGAATTGCGGCCTCCGTCAAAACCGCCAAGCCGCTCGCATTAAAATGCCTGTTATGGTATAATACAGACTAAGGAGTTACGCAAATGATCGCAACAACAGTTTACAAAGCAACAATGAGTAAACCTTCCGTTATCGGACTGCTATTGTGCGCTGTGACGATAGCAATGATAGTTGTTGTTATAGTTAGATGGAAGCGCAGCCCGGCCGCCTGGCGTGTGTTTTTTACATTGATCTCGGCGGTGCTGCTGATCTGCTCGATCAGTATAGTGTATACATACATCCGGGAATATCGCAGCGTTTTTCTGCCCTATAAAAGGGGCGATTATTTGGAGGTTGACGGCGTTGTGCGCAACTACGAAAAACGCACGATTAATCAGACCCATGAGCAAAATGATTTTGAGATAGACAACGTTGAGTTTCAGCTGCCGGGCATGTCAGAATACGGATATTCATTGACAGAATCCAACGGCGGCATTATTCGAGAAGGAATGCATCTTCGTATAAAATACCGGTTCTTCCGGTATGAAAATGTTATTCTGGAGATAGAAATAATAGAAGATGATGAGTCTTAGTCTATTGCACTATCAGCCTATAATAATATATAATCACTTTAGAAACACAACACAATTGATCGCACAGTTCCGGGAGGTATTGACCATGAAAACGAAACGGGCGAATAGCAGGAAGAGAACGGCGGCGTTGACCGCGGTGGTTTTGGCGGCGGTGTTATTGACCACGCTGTTTGCGTTCGGCGGAAAGCCGGGCGCGGCGCGAGTCGGCGCGGCGGAAAATGCGGCGGACGCCAATTATCTGCATTACTGGGATCTTGACGGCAATCTGGATGATGCGTCCGGAAAACTGCATGTGGCCCCGATGGGCGGCGACGCGGCGTATACGGGCGGCCGCAGCGGCAACGCGCTGGATACCGTCAACGGCGCCGCGGTGCGGAGCGAGGAGCTGACCGAAAACACTGTGAGCGGATTCACCATGGGCGCGTGGTTCATGCTGGCCGAGGGCGCGGAAGAGTGGAATATCATCATGTCCAAAGGTGATACCATCTGCGCTGCGGCGGACCGGTTCCAGATCCATATCGGACACGCGTCTCCGGATGCGGGCGGCGGTACGCTGCTGACGTACGTGCCCGCGGCGAACAACGGCTTTGCCAACGAAGACGACGGACCGTTCGTGCCGTACGATACTTGGACCCATGTGGCGGTCACCTACAACGGCAGCGTGCTGCGGTTTTTCGTGAACGGCGAGCTGTACGGCGAGAAGGCAGTGTCGGCGCCGCTGCAGAAATCAGCGAAACTGAACAACACCGTGACGATCGGCGCGCTCAATCACGACGGCACTACGTTCCGGTTTGACGGCCTGATCGATGACGCGTTTTACGCCAACTTTGCCATGAAGCCCGAGGATATCGCGGCGGCGTACAATGACGATTCCAAACTCAAAAACTGGTCGAACGGCACGCAGGCGATCACGCCGGATGTGCCGGACGGGCCGGTGATCACGCCCGCACCCACGGAGCCGCCGGAAGCCGTGACGGGCGAGGGCAATATGGTCCTGTACTGGCCCATGGATGGCAACGCCGAGGACTACTCCCACTACCGCGCCGACCTGGATTTCAACGAAACGGATCCGAGCTTCACGGATGTCAAACTGAACGGCGGTGTGGAGCTGATGGACGGTATGCTTACCGACGGGCTGCCGGCGGGTATTGACCTCACCGAATTCACGCTCTCGTTCTGGCTTCAGTGGGAAGAGATGCAGAACCAGAATTTCGCGGTGCTGTTTTCGATTGCCGACAAATCCACTGACCATCATTTTGAATTGTATCTGTATATTGACGGCGACACCGACATCGCTTCGCTCTGTTCGTACAACACCGGCACCGGTCAGGATGTTCGCGGCCTCGCCGAGATCAACCGCGGCGAGCTGTATCACATTGCCTGCACCAGCGGCGCGGGGGGATTCACTGTCTACCTGAACGGCGAGGAAGTGTACCATAGCGGCATGGCGCGCCGGCTGAAGGGGCTGGATCCGGATATGGACTGCATTTCGCTGGGCTCGCTCAGTGATATGCAGCTGCTGTGCGAGGGCAATTACGACGAGATAATTCTGGCAGACTCCGTGTTCAGCGCGGAGCAGATCAAAAAGCTGTATGAGGATCCGGCGGGGGCGCGGGAAGACGTGATCAAGCTGATCGAGGCCAACTACCCCGAGGGCTACGTGCGTCCCACCGAGAAGCCTACAAACGCGCCCACGGAGAAGCCGACCGAGGCGCCCACGCCTGCGCCTACCGACGTGCCGGCGGAGCCAACTGACGACGAACCCACCGCTATTCCCGGCAAAACTACTGGTCCTTCCGGCGGTGAAAAAACGGACAATACGGGGGACAGGTCTTCGTTGAAACCGGGTGTGATCGTCGCGATCGTAGCGGCGGCAGTGGTGATCGCCGGCGCGGTCATTGCGGCCGTGGTGGCGGGCAAAAAGAAAAAAGGGAGTAAATAAAATGGCTACGAATACGCGCGCAGGGGGCAGACGGACTCAGATCAGACGTACCCGGATTCGGGTCGCCGCGGTGTTATTGACGGCAATGCTGGCGCTCAGCCTGGGCGCGGTGGCAGTGTTTGCCCGCAGCATGGCGGACGCGGAACGCTCCACATCGATGAAGACCGAATCGCCCATGGACAAGGCCCCGGAAGTGATCTCGCTCAAAGCGGGACAGGGGACAGACCATGATTCGAACTATCGGCTGGTGCTGGACGGCGGCGATTGGCTGCTCACGGACAAGGGCCGGAACGACTGGAGCAAGGCGTATACCGTGGCGGTGCCGTCGAGTATTGCCACCGCGCTGTACAAAGCGGGCGTTGTCGGCGATCCCACGGTGGGGCTGAACGACGCGGCGGCCAAGGCGCAGCTGAAGCGGGACTGGTACTATAAAAAGAGCTTCAATTACAGCGGCACGGGGCACAACGTGTATCTGAATTTCGAGGGCGTTGCCGACCGCATGGAGGTGTACCTGAACGGCGTCAAAGTCGGGGAGCACCAGGGCATGTTCGGGGGACCGTATATTGACGTCAGCGATACCATCAAGAAGGGCGCCAACGAACTGGTCGTCCACCTGAAACCGTACATCGACTACACCCGCACCGTGGTGTTCAACTGCTCCTACGCCTGGCACTACGCGGACCTGCCGCCGCTGGGCATCTGGAACTCAGTGACCGTGACGGACAAACCGGACGTGACCCTCGACCATCCGTTCATCACGACCGTCTCATATGAGACCGGTACGCTGGATCTGAGCGTCGATCTGGTCGATCTGAACGGGGGACAGACCCTTGTTAACGGCACGCTGTACGGCACGATAAAACCTAAGAATTTTGAGGGCCGCGCCTATTCGTTCGAGTATAAGCTGCCCGCGGCGGCGGAGCAGGGCGACCGCAACGTGCGCCTGCGCTTCGACCTGCCCGAGTTCAAGCTCTGGTGGCCCAACGGCTTCGGCGAGCAGAATCTGTACACGCTGGAGACCACGTTCGTCAGCGACAACGGCACCCGGGCCAGCGACATCACGAGCTTCGGCGTACGGACGCTGGAGATGGTCGCCACCGGCCGCAAAGAGCAGACCGGCATGTACAACCGCACCGCCAGGATCAACGGCAAAACGCTGTTCCTGCGGGGCGCCAACTGGTGCACCATCGACGCCGCGATGAACTTCACCCGCGAAGACTACGACCGCATCCTCTGCCGCGCCAAGGACCAGGGCCTCAACGCGTTCCGCTCCTGGGGCGGCGGCATGTGCGAGACCGATGACTACTACGACCTGTGTGACGAGTACGGCATCTGCGTTTACCAGGAATGGCCGTGCTGCTGGGACAGTCAGAAGATCCAGCCTGAGGACGTGCTGTACGAGACGGTGATCCTGAACACCAAGCGCATCCGCAACCATCCCTCGCTGATGGTGTACGGCGGCGGCAACGAAGGCGAAGCACCCGCCAACGACAAAGTGATGAACAACATCGGCAAGCTGACGTACCAGTACGACGGCACGCGCGATTTCTGGCGGCAGGACGGCGGCATTGCTGCCAGCAACATCCGGCATGACCATATCCACTGGGGCGGCGAGACGCCGGAACACTACGCCTCCGCGTACTACGATTATACGGGCAACCTCCACGAATACGGGCTGGACGCCATGATGAATCTGGATTCCATTGCCCGCTTCGCCACGGAGCAGGAGATGGCGCAGTGGCCTATTGACCCCAAAGGTACGGTCGCGTACCACACCGCCACGTTCAACGGTGCCAAGGGCTGGAATCAGACACCGTACGGATACGATATTGACACCTTCATCCATTATGCGTCGCAGTTCGTGGAAGTTAACTCCCTCGCGAGCCTCGTACAGGGCAGCCAGATCGCGCAGACGATGGCGGACTACCTGGCGGCGATCAACTCCCGCGCGAATTTCCCGGTCCAGTCGATGGTGTTCGTGTACAAGTTCAACGACGTGTACCCCGGCGCCTCCTGGAGCGTAGTGGATTATTACGGCGCGCCGAAGATGGCGTACTGGTTCCTGCAGGACGCGTTCGAACCGCTCACGGCCGCGCTCAAGCTGGATCGCTACGATACGTACGACAAACTGGACCGTTCGCTCACCGCGCCCGTGTACGTGCTGGACGACAACGACGCCCTCGCCGGCTCCTCCTGGGAAGTGGTGGTCAAGGCGTATGACAGCCGTTTTAACGTGGTCAAAGAGGAGCACTATACCGGCTCCGGCTCCGTTGACGTCAACAAGCAGTGCGGCGAATTCACCCTCACCGCCTCCCAGACCGCCAGCGCGCCGCTGTTCATTGTCACCACCCTGTACCGTGACGGGGGACAGACCTCCAGAACGTATGTGTTTATGAACGCCGGGAAAGACCCGGGCAGCCTGTTCGCGACGCCGGTCGCCGATGTGGAATACCGTGTGAGCGGCAACGACATCATCCTCACCAACAAGAGCGACATCCCGGCGGTAGCGGTCAATTTCCAGTGCGCGGGCGTGACGGACACGTTCCGGCCGGAGGACAACTACTTCTGGCTCGAACCGGGCGAGACCAAGACCGTGCACTGCAATTTCACCGACGGCGTCACCGGGATCACCGGTTTCAACGTCGGCGATACGGGGGACAGGTCAGCGCCAAAAGCGCCCGACAAGCTCACGGCCAAGGCTGAGAGTTTCGACCGCATCACGCTCAGCTGGAAGAACACCGGCGACGTGCGGTATTACGAAGTATATTTGAACGGCGGCCTGCTTACGCTGATCAAAGGCACGCTGGAAACGTACACCGTGGAGGGACTTGCGGAATTGTCCGAGTACGATTTCAAGCTGGTGGCCGTTGACAGCGGCGGGAACCGGTCCGGCGAGTCCAAGACGGTGACCTGCCGCACGACGAACGATACCGTTGCCCCCCGCGCGCTGCGGCTGACCTTTACCGGCGACGACACGGCCAACGTGACGTTCAGCCGGGATGTTGACCCCGAGACCGCGGTCAACACCGACTACTACATCCTGAACCGCGGCGCCCGAGTGACTGAAGCCCGGCTGCTGGATGACAACCGCACCGTCGCGCTGAAGTTCGAAGGCATCCCCGCGGACCGCGCCGGCTACACGCTCACGGTGATGGGCGTGCGCGACACTTCCACCACGGGCAATCCCGCCGAGCGCTCCCGCTTCATGCTGGACGCCCCGATGCTGGGGAAGTGGAGTTTCGACGACCGCGCGGCCGTTATTACGGATGAATCGAACTACAACAAGCAGACGGGCAAAGCCGGCGGCGCGGAATACGTTGATGGCCACACCGGCAGCGCGCTCCGCCCGAAGACCGGCGAGATCATGCTGACGAACACCGACATGAAGCTTAAAAACACCGTGATCTCGTTCTGGGTCAAGGCGGAATCTTACAAGGGCTTCAACGTGCTGCTCGCCAAGGGAGATAAGATCGACGGCCACTTCGAGATCTACACCAACGAGGGCGACCTGAAGCTGTACGCCGTGAACATCTGCGACAGCGGCTTCGGCGTCAATATGAAAGAATACCTCCACAAATGGACCCACCTGTGCTTCGTGACGGACAAGTACCGCATGACGGTGTACGTCAACGGCGAAAATCAGGGCAGCGTGGCCCTCAAGACCGACATCAAGACTCTCACTATGCCGCTGTATCTGGGCTCGCTGGCGGGCGGCCAGTTCATGCTGGACGGCGCGCTGGACGACCTGCTGATCCTGTCGTGCGACGCGGGCAGCGTCGATGTTGCCGCCCTGTACAACGGCACCTTTATAAAGGACCTGCGTTTTGACAAGGCCAGTTACCGTTTAAGACCGGGGACAGACCTGCGTATCGGAGTGGTCGGAGAGAACGTCGACGTTGCTGCAGCGGGGCTCACGTGGAGCAGTTCGGACGAGGCGGTGGCGACGGTGGACGGCGAGGGCAACCTTACGGCGATCGCCGACGGCACCGCGCTGATCACGGCGGTCTCGGCGGACGGTCAATACATCGAGCGCTGCCTGGTGGAAGTCGGCGACTTCCCGGATCCGGTAGAACCCGACGCGCGGCGCAAGCTGAGCACGGGGGCGATCGTTGCCATCGCGCTGTGCGCCGCGGCGGCGATCGCGGTGACGGCTTCTGTGATTTTCATAGTAAAACAGCGAAAAACGAAGCAGTAAACTAGAAATACCGAAAGAAAAGCAAGCAAATGGTCAGAGTCATTGCCGGCAGCGCCGGCGGGCTGAAACTGAAAACGATTGACGACGCGCGCACGCGGCCCACGCTGGACCGGGTCAAGGAACCGATGTTCAGCATGCTCGCGCCCTACCTTGCGGGCAAAGCGGTGCTGGACCTGTTTGCGGGCAGCGGCGGGCTGGGGATCGAGGCACTGAGCCGCGGCGCGGCGAGCTGTCTGTTCAACGACGCCGACCGGCGCTGCGCGGAGCTGATCCGGCAGAATCTTGCCCACACGCATCTGGCGGACAACGCCGAAGTCACCGCCGAAAAATACGACCGCCTTCTCGAACGCCTCGCTGGCGCCGTTGACAGTGGCAACGCGAGCGGTAACGGCAGCGGTGGCAAACCCGTCCCCCGGCGCTTCGGGCTCATACTGCTGGACCCGCCCTACGGCGCAAATTATTACGAAAATGTAATTTTATGCATAACTCGGTATGGATTATTTGACCCCGACTGTGTTATAATGTGTGAGCACAGCCGCGGGAACAAATTGCCCGACGAGATCGGAGCATTCGGCGCGGTGAAGCGCCGCGGTTACGGCACGGTCGGATTGACCATGTACACGGTGCGCGGCGAGCGGCAGGACGGCGAACAGCGCGATGACGAGCGGCAGAACGGCAGGGTGGAAGCATGAGCGAGAGCGAGAAGAAAACTAAACGCGCCTGCGCGGGCGGCAAAGGGCGGGAATTCCGCATCGGAGTGTATCCCGGCAGCTTCGACCCGCTCACTAACGGTCATCTGGACATCATCCGGCGTGCGTCAAAGCTGTTCGACAAACTGATCGTCGGCGTGCTGGTAAACGACGCTAAGAAAAACCCCCTCTTCACCATGGAGGAGCGGGCGGCGCTGATCCGGAAGTGCGTTGACGGCATGCCGAACGTGGAAGTGGGCGCCTTCGACGGGCTGCTGGTGGATTTTGTGAAGCAAAATCACGCGGTTGCCATCGTGAAGGGCCTGCGCGCGGTCTCCGACTACGAGTACGAACTGCAGATGGCGGCGCTGAACCGGCATATCGACGCGGACATCGATACGATCTTCCTGATGGCGGACGTGCAGAACTCGTTCCTAAGCTCCAGCGTAGTGAAGGAACTGGCCTGGCACGGCGGCGACATCGCGGGGCTGGTGCCGAAGGAGATCGAGCAGGACATAGTGGACAATATCAAGCGGCTGCGCACGCAGTCGGGCAATTGACGCCAGGCGCGTCAGCATTATATAATTACAAAAGAGTAAAACAGTAAAAGGAGTGTTACGCAATGGCAATGGAGCAGGATGTGCAAAGTCTGGATCTGCTGGATATGCTGGAGAGCATGATCAACAGCGCAAAGAAAACGATGTTCAATAACAAGGCGTCCATCGACCGGGACGAGGCGCTGGGGATCATCGATGAGCTCAGAAACTCGCTGCCGGAAGAGACGGTGCGGGCGAACGATTTTTATAAACGCAGCCGCGAGGTGTGGAGCCAGGCGAACGACAATGCCGACGACATCATGGCGAAAGCCAAGGGCGACGCGGGCGATATCATTGCCGACGCGCAGAAAGAGGCGGACGGGATCGTTGCCGACGCGCACAACCAGGCGGAAGTGATCCTGCAGGACGCGGGACAGCGCCGGCTCCAGCTGATCGAGGAGAATTCGATCACGGAGGCGGCCAAGGCGCGCGCCGAGGAGATCATCGCGGAGGCCAACGCCCGGGCGAAGGAGATCCGCCACGGCACCCGCGAGTATGTGGACAACACGCTCCTCGGGCTCAGCGAATTCCTGGCCAAGACGTACAATGAGGTCGAGGCAAACCGGAAGTCGATGTAACCAAAGCAGTGACAAGTTTCAAGTTTTAAGTTTTAAGTTTCAAGTTTTAAGTGATAAGTTTTAAGTTAGAAGTTGGGCATATATAACATCGCCGTCCGTGTATAGCGGCTGACAATATCTGATCTCGCCTCTGGCAGCTGTGCCGGAGGCGTTTTTATTACCGCTTTGAGTGCCGTCAGGAGTTCCGTCTGCTGCGCCGTCCGCCGCCAGCCGCACCTCGATGAATTCTCGCGAATGTCCGCCGGTCTCGTCCTCAAACAGCACTTCAAGACAGGGGACAGACCCTTGTGGGGAACTTTGCGAAGCGCCTTGTGCGGCAATGGTTTCGCCGCGCACAACGGCCTCCAGCAGTTCTCGCTTGATGGCGGCCTGGAGGGTTGCCAGCTCGGCGCAGCGAGCGCGTTTCTGGGCGGTGGTCAATTGCCCCGGCATCGTTGCCGCCACCGTTCCGCTGCGGCGGGAAAACGGAAAAATGTGCAGGTGCAGGAACCGCACTTTTTGAATAAATGATATCGTTTCCTGAAAATCTGCCTCGGTCTCGCCCGGAAATCCTACGATAATGTCGGCAAACAGGCAAACGCCGGGGAATTGCCCCTTGAGATATTCGATGCGCTCCAGTGCGGTGGCGGCGTTGTATTTGCGGCGCATTGAGGCCAGCACGCGCGAACTGCCGCTCTGCAGCGAAATGTGGAAATGCGGCATCAGCTTCGGCACCGCGGCGAGCCGGTCGATCCGCTCGCGAGTGAGGAACGCGGGGTCCAGCGAGCCCAGCCGGATGCGCTCGATGCCGTCGATCTCGCCCACTTTGCGCACCAGTTCGGGCAGGTCGCCGCCGTAGGAGGACAACTCGATCCCCGTCAGCACGACCTCTTTGTGCCCCGCGGCCGCCAGCGCGCGCACTTCGGCAAGCACGTCTTCCTCGCTCCGCGACCTTGCGGGCCCGCGGGCGGTGTGGATGAGGCAATACGCGCACGCCGAATTGCACCCGTCTTCGATCTTCACGATGGCACGCGTGTGTGCCGTGGCGCCCAGTCCCAGCGGCTCGTATTCCGGTTTCAACCCGAAATCCGGTACGTACACCACTGGCTGTTCCGTGGCCTTTTCAGAGGTCTGTCCCCCTTCCCGGAAAGAGGTCTGTCCCCCTTCACGTTCCCTGTCAAGGAGGTGTTCTTTGATGAAATCGACGACGGCGCGCTTCTCCTTGTTGCCACCCACGAAGTCAACGCCGGGTATTGCCCGCAGCCGCTCCGCCGCCACCTGCGCCATGCAGCCGACAACACAAACCAGTGCGCCCGGATTGGCCCTGACCGCGCGCCGCACCATCTGCGTCACCTTGCGGTCGCTCTCGCCGGTGACGGTGCACGAATTGACGATGTAGATGTCGCACACGCACTCAAAGGGCAATATCTCCACACCCTCAGCCTCCAGCAGCTGAGCGATGCATTCGCTTTCATAGAAGTTGACCTTGCACCCCAGCGTGCAGATCCCGGCGGTGATCCCGAGTGACATAAGCGTTGGCGCCTCCCCGCTATTATTATACTATAAGCGACGGCGGCGTTCAATCCGCCCCGGTTTTGATACGATTTGTACCTTGATTCGCAGCCCTGAGGTTTTGTATAATCCGTGACAGGGTACATCGTGACAGGGGACAGACCTGTTTTGCGAGACCCGTTTTACGTACCCTGACAGGGCCGCGTCCCGAAGGAGCGCTTCGACAGAAAATGAGATTCAACGACAGAATAACCGAGCTCCGGAGGAAGGCCGGATTGACGCAGGAACAACTGGCAAAGGAACTCTTTGTCTCCCGGGAACTTGTGTCAAAATGGGAGCGCGGCGAACGTCTGCCGGATTATAAAACCGTTGGCCGGCTGGCACAGGCCCTGGGCACCGCGCCCGAGCAGATCATAAGCGAAGACGAATTGATCCGGGCCGAGCTCGCCGAATGCATACCCTCGGGGCAGGAAGGCCGGAACGCGGACGTGGTACCGCTGCTGAACCGGTTTCTGGGCGATCTGAAGCAAAAACCGCGCAACGTATTTGTCCGCCGTTACCGCTTTCACGAGAGCCCCAAAGAGATCGGAGAACTGTACGGCATCGGAGAGGGCTATGTGCGGACGGTGCTTGCCCGTACGCGCCGGAAACTGAAGGAGTTTTTGAAGGAGAGTGTGAGCGATGAACAGTGACGACCTCTACAACGCATTTGATAAAATTGACGATACATTCGCGGCGCAGTCGGAAGCAGCGCGGTCCGGCTCCGGTCTCGGCGCGGGGGACAATGCCGCAAAACAGAACGGAAACCGCCGCGGCGGTCAACGCAGCCGCGTTTTTCCGGTACTTTCGCTGGTCCTGCTTCTGGCGGTCGGGCTCGCGGTCGGGTTGCTGATCTCGGCGAAGGGTAAAAAGAGCCGCTCGAACAATACAATGCTGAATAACAACACGCCTATACCGACAGCGACATTGCCGCCCGCGACCGAAACTCCGGGACCGACAGCGACATTGCCGCCCGCGACCGAAACTCCGGGACCGACAGCGACATTGCCGCCCGCGACCGCGTCAACAACCGAACAGCCCTCCGCTGCAGCCGCTTCCCCAACGCCGGTCGATCATCCCCCGCAGGATGAATTGCTCAAAATAGAGGTGTTTAACGGAGAAGTGCGTTTTATGCGCATTGCCACTACCCCCGAAGCTGCATATTATCAGAAAGGAACAGCAGATATTCCGTTCAACACGATTCCGAATGTTTCGGAAGGAGCGCCCGTTTCCGATCCATATGCGGTCCTTCACGCGTTGTTTCTGGCAGTCGATAAAAAAGAAGCATCTGCCAGCGGCTGGTACAACGGCAATGTTTTTGATCATTACGTCTATCTTTATGATAAAGATACTGCGATCCCCTGGCACTATGTATTCGCGTTCGATGAGTCCGGCGAAATGATGGTCGTCAATAACGGCGAACTGATCGCTTTTGTCAAACTCTCTGAGGCAGAGGCCGCGTCGATCCTGGCCACCCTGCCGGTCCGCGAGACGGGGGACAGACCTGCGACCGAAGTGCCCGCGACCGCCACTCCGGAGCCGACACCGACGCCTCGCGATGAAAAGAGAGACAGGCTGAACGAACTGATAACCGAAAGTTATAAATCATTGACCGAAAGCGAAAGAGCGGCTTTTGAAGCAGCGCACCCTGCAGAATCCCACGAAGATTTTGCCCTTCGCTATTTTGACGGCGAGGGTGGATATGCCTTTGAAGCGTGGACAAGTTACGGTGTGTTCAGCGGCGCAAGCGTGTGGTTCATGCCCCTCATGATGCAGTCGGAATACGAAAATACTGTCTGCGGCTATACATTTTTCTTCTCCTCCGACTGTCGGATCCTGGCGGTCAAGGAAGGTGAGGAATGTGAAATAGATGACGCTTACAGCAAAGGGTGGCTGACGGAAGAGGATATTGCCAAACTGCATGAGATCCACACGTTGGTGCTGAGCGTTTATTATAATTTGAATTCGTGAACAATTCCGTCGTCAACACTGATGCTGTGTGAGTGCGCGCGGCCGGGAACTCACGCCTGCCCCCTTCCCATTTTCTGCGCCCTGTGAACCGAGTGAATGACAAAGCATTTCGTTCTCTGAAATGCGGCGTCATCACTCGGTTCGCAGCTTGCCATTTTAATTGACAATTCCTCCTGCTTTTTGGTATAATTACCCTGTATAATTATGCGCGATCGCGCGGCCTCGGGGAGGTGAGGAAGATGGCGGGCGAAGGCGAAAAACTGGGACAGAATTCAAAGCAAAACTCAAGACAAAACTCGAAGCTGGTCAGGGGCCTGTACATGGTGCTGCTGATGGTGTTGTTCGTTGCCATCGGGACCCTCATCACCGGTAAAATTGCCGCCAATTCCCGCGAACGGAAAGCCAAAGCGCAGGAAGAGCAGAAACTCATCGACCAGTACACCGCCGAAGCCGAAGAACTGAACGCCCGCATCGCTGAGGTTAAGAACGAGATCAGCGGCATTGACACCCGCTACCGGCAGGTGCTCGGGCGTCTCAAAGAGACCGACCGCGAATTCTACAATCTGTACGACATGTACAGCCGCAGCCTCGAGACTGACCGCGTGCTGGCGGGATTGACCACCGTTTCCGGCAGCGGCATCGTCATCCGGCTCGACGACTCCGGGCTCGTGCAGTCGCTGGTCCACGACTCGTACCTCACCGAGATCCTCAACGTGCTCAAAACCGCCGGCGCGCAGGCAATATCCATCAACGGCGAACGCATCGTACCCACCAGCGAAGTGCTCTGCCTCGGACCCAGCATCCGGGTCAACGGCGTCCGCCTCTTCGCCCCGTACCGCATCGCCGCGGTGGGCGAGCCAGACACGCTGCTGAAGGCGTACCAGGAGAGCCGGATATACTCAACGATCGTCGCGCAGAACCTGCTGTACGACGTGCAGAAATACGACAGCCTGACCATCGGTGCCTACACCGGCGATCCGGGCAAAATGATAACCAAGCTGTTCTGACGGCGCGAAAGGAGGGGGAGCCCGTGAAATTTGACGAAGACGAATTTGATTATAAGATCGGCAAGAACGTTGACGACGAAGCCGGTGCGCCCGGCGCGGACGGCGCGGACAACGCGGCTGACCCGGCCGCTTCGGCGGCATTCGAACTGCGGCGGCTGTTCAAGCCGGATATAGATGTCAATTACGACGACCCGGAAGACGATATCGACGCGGACGTGAAGATCGCCCGCAAGCCCGGCTACGGCGCGCGCCGCGCGCCGAACGAGCGCGCCGCCGAAAACGCCGCGCCCGCGGCCGCGCCTGCAGCGGCGCCTCAAAGTGACGCTTCCGCACCGCAGAATGCTGCACCGCAGACCGCCGCATCGACGCAAAGCGCCCCGGCAGCGCTTAAAGCATCCAAGACGCCGCGGCGCAAAGGATTGGCCTCCGGCGGCTTCGGCCGGGCCGTGATAACTTTGCTGCTCACGTTGTTGTGCATTGCCATCGGCATCGCGGCGGCAATGCAGTACAAGACCGTCGTTGCCCGCGCCTCCGAAAAACCGGACGCCGAAGAGCGCATCACCGAACTGCTCAGCACGATCAACACGCTGCACTCCGAGCTGGGCTCGCTGGAGGCCGAACGCGACGAGCTGCAGAACCGCCTCGACCTGGTGGAGCAGTCCTCGCAGGACGAGCAGCTGGCCGCACTGCGGGAAGAATTGACCAAAGTGCAGACGTTTGCCGGATTGACCATGGTCAAAGGCCGCGGCGTGCACGTCCAGGTCAGCTTCGACGAACACACCAACGTGGGCCTGATCCAGAGCCGGCTGCTGCTGCTCATCAACGAGCTCCGGGCCAGCGGCGCCCAGGCCATCAGCATCAACGGCGTGCGGATCCTGGCCATGACCGAGATCCGCGTGGTGGATGAATCGTACATTTCGGTCAACGCGCTCCAGCTCGTGGCCCCGTACGACATCTACGCGATCGGCGATGCCGCGAAACTTTATAACGGTATTACCATGGGACGTTCCGGCATCGTCTGGCAGATCCGCGAACTCACCGGGGCGACCTGCACCTGGGAGACACAGGAAAACATTTTCATCAACGCCGCGTCGGAGGATGACATCAAGATCGACCGGCTGGAGGTATATAAATAATTGAGCATTGTTGACAACATCTTGACGCGGGAGTACGGGATATCGCCCGAATTGTGCGCATTGGCCGAAGCGACCGAGCGGCAGGTGCGGGGCGAGTTTGAGCATATTGACCGCGTGCGCGATTATAATCAGTTAAAAGTGCTCCGGAGCATGCAGAAAAACGGGCTGGCGGAGCGGCATTTCAATTTCTCCACCGGATACGGCTACAACGACATCGGACGCGACCTGCTGGACCGGATCTTCGCCGACGCGTTTGACTGCGAAGACGCGCTGGTGCGCAGCCAGTTCATTTCAGGCACGCACGCGCTGACCGTGGCGCTGTTCGGCATATTGCGGCCGGGGGACACGGTGGTGTCGGTGACGGGCAAACCGTACGATACGCTGGAGGGCATCCTCGGGATCCGCGGCGCGGCGGACGAAGGCTCGCTGAAGGATTTCGGGGTCAATTACCGCCAGGTGGATCTGCTGCCGGACGGCTCGCCGGATCTTGAGGGGATCGCGGCGGCGGTGGCCGGCGTCAAACTTGCGATCATGCAGCGCTCGCGGGGCTACAGCAGCCGGGACGCGCTCAGCGTGGAGACACTGGGCCGGATCGCGCGGGCGGTAAAGGCGGCGTCGCCGTCGACGATAGTGATGTGCGACAACTGCTACGGCGAGTTCGTTGACATCATCGAGCCGGTCAACGTGGGCGCGGACTTTATGGTCGGTTCGCTGATCAAAAATCCGGGCGGCGGGTTGGCGCTCACGGGCGGGTATATTGCCGGCAACGCGGAGTGCGTGCGGAAGTGCGCAAACCGGTTGACTGCGCCGGGCCTGGGCAAGCACGTGGGCTCGTCGCTGGGCACGACGCGCAATATGGCGCAGGGGTTTTATATTGCCCCCCATACCGTGGCGGAGAGCCTGAAGGGCGCCGTATTTACCGCAGCGCTGTTCGAGAAGATGGGCTACGACACTTCTCCCGCCTTCGACGCGCCG
>JAFZSK010000057.1 GCA_017620915.1 Clostridia bacterium
ACGGGGATTTTCAGTCCCCTGCTCTACCAACTGAGCTACCTGGGCATCTTCCAGAGTTTGTCCCCAGCCTCTGAAATGGCGACCCGGATGGGGCTCGAACCCACGACCTCTAGCGTGACAGGCTAGCGTTCTAACCAACTGAACTACCGGGCCATATTAGTGGGAATTACAGGGATCGAACCTGTGACCCCCTGCTTGTAAGGCAGATGCTCTCCCAGCTGAGCTAAACTCCCGTGCACAAGCTTTCCACTCATGCTGCCGGTCTTTCAACGCGGCTAGGCCATTATACTCTTGCGTGAGAGGGTTGTCAACACTTTTTTTGCGGGTTTTGCAACTTTTTTTCGGACGGAAAAATCCAGTGGGACAAAGCCCACCGCAAATCTTATTGGAGGCCGCAATTCCTTCTTTTGAACATTGTGGCCTCTCAAACGAGAATAAACGGAGGCCGCAATTCCTTCTTTTAAAGATTGTGGCCTCCCAAACGAGAATAAACGGAAGCCGCAATTCCTTCTTTTGAACATTGTGGCCTCCCGAACGCGAAAAAACGGAGGCCGCAATTCCTTCTTTTAAAGATTGTGGCCTCCCGAACGAGCATTGGACCAATTGAACCGGCCGGAGAAGGAGCCGAGTTCGATCCCCCCTATTGATATCGGGCCGGTTTGGCGGTATAATTGACAGCGGACGTGACGGCGGTCAACGATCAATTTAAAAGAGAACGGTGAGTCAATGAAAAAGTACATTCTTGCCCTCGACGAGGGTACGACCAGCGCGCGGAGCATATTGTTCGACCGGGAGATGAATATCGTTGCCCTCGCACAGAACGAGGTGCCGCAGATTTTCCCAAAGCCCGGCTGGGTCGAACAGGATCCGCTGGAGATATACGCGAGTCAGTTTGCGTCGATGACGGAGTGCGTTGCCCGTAGCGGGATAGCGCCGGAAGAAATTGCCGCCGTCGGCATCACGAATCAGCGCGAGACCACGATAGTCTGGGAAAAAGCCACCGGGCGGCCGGTGTACAACGCCATCGTCTGGCAGTGCCGCCGCACCGCGGACATCTGCGGCGAGCTGGAGCGTCAAGGCTGCGCCGAGCTGATCAGCGACATCACCGGACTGAAGATCGACGCGTATTTCAGCGGCACCAAGATCAAATGGATACTGGACAACGTACCCGGCGCACGCGAAAAGGCGGAGGCCGGCGATCTGCTGTTCGGGACCGTTGACACCTGGCTGATGTGGAAGCTCTCCGGCGGCCGCGTCCACCTCACGGACAACACCAACGCCTCCCGCACGATGCTGTACAACCTGGCGGACCGCACCTGGGACGAGCGGCTGCTCAAACTGCTGGATATCCCCCGCGCCATGCTGCCCGAGATCAAGGCCAGCAGCGCGCTCTACGGCGAAATAGATTTCATGGGCACTCGGCTGCCGGTGTGCGGTGTGGCGGGCGACCAGCAGTCGGCGCTGTTCGGTCAATGCTGTTTTGACCCCGGCGAGATGAAGAACACTTACGGCACCGGCTGTTTCCTGCTGGCGCACACGGGCGGCAATATCGTCCGCAGCAAACACGGCCTCATCACCACCGCCGCCGCGGCGCGGGAAGGCGAACCGCCGGTGTACGCGCTGGAAGGCAGCGTTTTTGTGGGCGGCGCCGTGGTCAGCTGGCTGCGGGACGGGATGCGGCTCATTGACGAATCCCACGACAGCGAGTATTTCGCGCGGAAAGTCCGGGACAGCAACGGTGTGTACGTTGTCCCCGCCTTCACCGGCATGGGCGCCCCGTACTGGGACATGCACGCGCAGGGCGCCATATTAGGATTGACCCGCGGCACCAAACGCACGCACATAATCCGCGCCGCGCTGGAATCTATCGCGTATCAGACGGACGATGTGATCAAGTCCATTGCAGGGGACTGCGGCGGCGAGCTGACCGCGCTGAAAGTTGACGGCGGCGCTTCGGCCAACGACTTTCTGATGCAGTTTCAGGCGGACATTTCCAATATTGACGTCATCCGCGCGGAGATGAAAGAAGCAACTGCCGCCGGCGCCGCGTACCTGGCCGGACTGGCCGCGGGCGTATACAAAGATACTGCGGAGATCAAAGCGCTTGCCGGCACTCACCGCGCATTCTTCCCGGAGATGGATCCCGAAGAGCGGCATGCCAAGCTGGAGGGCTGGCACCGGGCGGTCAATGCGTGCCGGGCGTACTGAGCCGGACTTGTTAAGGAGGAAAACTCATGAAAAAGACTGATTTTAATGTGCCGTCCACCGACGGGATCCATACCCTGAAAGGCGTCGTTTACGAGCCGGACAACCGGCCGCTGGGGCTGTTTCACGTGGTCCACGGCATGTCCGAACATATCGGGCGGTACGACGAATTCATGGCGGAACTGTGCAATAAAGGCTGGCTGGTGTGCGGCTTCGACAATCTCGGTCACGGCTACACCGCGAAAGATGACAGCGAACTGGGATATATCGCCCCGAAAGACGGCTGGAAATACCTGGTGCGCGACGTGCAGGCGTTCCGCGAAGGCGTGGCGGCGGTGTTCGGCATCAGCTATCCGTACGTGCTGATGGGCCACAGCATGGGCTCGTTCATCGCGCGGCTCGCGGCGGTGGTCAATCCGCGTCCCGACAAGCTCATCATAATGGGCACCGGCGGTCCGAATCCGGCCGCGGGTCCGGGCAAGGCGCTGGCGGGGGCAATTGCCGCCGTCAAAGGCGACAAACACATTTCCCCCTTCCTGGAAGGGATCGCGTTCAAAGGCTACAACGACCGCTTCAAGGACGATCCGGACAGCGATGAGTTCAGCTGGCTGTCCACGCTTAAAAATACGCGGATCAAGTATATTGCCGACAAATACGCGGGTTTCCACTTCACGTCCAGCGGAATGAAGGATCTGATAACATTGACCAAGAAGACCGGGGACAAGAAATGGTTCGCTGCGGTCAACAAAACGCTCCCTATCCTGCTGGTCTCGGGCTCCGAAGACCCGGTGGGCAATTACGGCAAAGGCGTGGAGCAGGTATACAAACTGCTGAAGGCGCAGAAGCTCAAGCCGGAGCCGCAGCTCAAACTGTACGAAGGCGCGCGGCACGAGATACTGAACGATTTCTGCCGCGAGCAGGTAATAGACGATATTCTGACATTCATCAGCTGAGGAGGATATATCTATGAAAAAAGTCACTTTACTGGGCGATTCTATTCGAATTAACTACCAGGCGCGGGTGCGCGAACTGCTGACGCCGGATCATGAAGTGTTTTATTACGAGGACAACGGCCGCTGGGCGCAGTACACGCTGCGCAGCCTGTTCGAATACAGCGCGCAGATCGCGGGCAGCGACGTGATCCACTGGAACAACGGCCACTGGGATCTGTGCGACATATTCGGCGACGGCAATTTCACGCCCGAAAAGCAGTACGCGGAGACGCTGAAGCGCGTTGCCGACCGCCTGCTGACCATCACGCCGAAGGTGATATTTGCCACCACCACCCCGGTACGCCCCGAAAACGTGTACAACAGCGACGCGGCGATCCGGCGCTACAACGAACTGGCGGTGACCACGCTGACGCCCATGGGGATCGAGATCAACGACCTGTACGGCACCGTGGCGCGGGACATTCCGCGTTATATCTGCGACGATCTGATCCACCTCACGCCGGAGGGCATAGAGCTGTGCGCCGCGCAGGTAGCGGGGGCAATACGCGCAAAACAGTAAAAAACGGTTGACAACCGCCCCGAAAAAGGATAATATCGGAGTGTCTGCAACGCGACCCGCGTTGCCGCCGCACGGAAGGAGAAATTGCTTTATGAAAAAGCTGGTGCTGTATACTAGTATAGACGGAAATACGGATGCCGTGGCCCACGCGATCGCGGATCGTATCGGCGCGGATCTGGCGCGTCTGGTCAGAGTTAAACGCGTGAAGGGTTTTGGCTTTTTCAACAACCTGAAGCTGCGCATGGAAGTGATGCAGCACAAGAAGCCGGACATTTTCCCGTTCAAGTGGGACCCCCGCGACTACGACCTGATCTTCATCGGCACGCCGGTTTGGTATGATTCGTACAACCCGGTGTACAACACGCTGTTCAACGTTATCAAGATCTACGACAGAAAAGTGGCGCTGTTCTCCACCGGCGAGAAAGAAGACACGAAGGCACTGTCCAAACTGACCGAGGACTGGCTGAAGGATTCGGTGGTGCTGGACACCAAGCACTGCGTGGAACCGATCTGGTGCGACGAAGAATCCGAGACCGAAGCGATCCTGAAGGATATGGCGGATTGGGCGGAGCAGGTCTCCGAACGCGCCGAGAAGATGATCGAACAGGAAGAGCTGGAGCGCAGAAAGACTATTTACAAGTACTGAGCGCGAAGCGGTGTGAAGCATGGAATTGGAATACAGCGAATTGCCCGCAAACGCGGCGGAAATGCGGTTGTCTCCGTATAAAAAGGATTTCGCGCATTCGTACGTGTTCGGCGTGTTCCCTATCATAGAGCTGGCGGATAATCGTCCGTCAGCCCTTTTTCGCATTATACTGTCTTCAAAACTGGGCGACGAAGGGCGCCGGCTGCTGACGGAGAAAGCCGCGTCGGCGGGGGTTCCGGTGACGACCGACGACCGGACGATCGAGCGCCTCTCCCCTAAAGAAAACTGCTTTGCTATAGGGGCGTTCCGGAAGTTTACGGCATTGCCGGATCCGGATACCGACCACATCGTGCTGGTGGAGCCGTCGGACCGGGGCAATCTGGGCAATATTGTCCGCTCCGCCGTGGCGTTCGGGTTCCGGGATATTGCCGTCGTGCGTCCGGCCGCGGATATTTTTGACCCCCACGCCGTACGGGCGTCGATGGGCGCGCTGTTCCGCATCCGTCCCGCGTATTTCGATTCCTTCGACGAGTATCTGGCCGCGGCGGGCAGGCGCAAACTGTACCCGTTCATGCTGTGCGGCACGCCGATGGAAGCCGAGCAGCCGGACCGCACGCTCCCCTGCTCCCTGATCTTCGGCAACGAATCCGCCGGGCTGGGCGAAGCGTTCGCGCGCACGGGCACTCCGCTCCGGATCACCCACGAGAATACGGTGGATTCGCTGAATCTGACCGTTGCCGCCGGCATCGGCATGCACTGGTTCCGGCAGGAGGTACGCTGACATGGACAATAAACTCCCGCTCACCGGCATCAATTCGCCGGAAATAAAAGAAGCCCGCGATATGCTGGCGGGCAAAAGTCGCCGCGACCCGGCGCTGTTCATCTGCGAAGGCCTCTGGGCGGCGGAAAAGCTGCTCCGGCGCGAGATCCCAATCGAAGCGGTCTACTATGAAAATGATTACTTTTTCGGCGGCAAAGCGCCGGGCGTCGAGACCGCGCTACTGGTGCGCCTGTGTTCCGTAGCCGCCAATGTGTACCCGATCTCCGCAAAAGCATGCGCGCGGATCAGCGACCGGGACGGCGCGGACAACTGCTTTATCGTGGCCCGCATGCCCGAAACGCGGCCGGAGGATATAAAACTCTCGGACAATATGCTGGCGATCATCATGGACGGCCAGGAGCAGCCGGGCAATATCGGCGCCATCCTGCGCTCGCTGGATGCCGCGGGCGGCGCGTTTGCGGCCCTTACCAACCGCCGCGTGAAGCTCACCCACCCGCGCCTGATACGGGCGAGTCTGGGGAGCGCTTTTACGTTGCCCGTACTGGATCTGCCGATGGAAGAATTGATCGAGTGGCTGCGGGCGAATAAGTTCCGCATTGTCCTCACCGACCTCACCGCGTCCCGCAATTTCTGCGATATCCCCGCGGATGGCCGCGTGGCGGTGGTGGCGGGCAACGAACACACCGGCATTTCTCCGGTCTGGCGCACGCTGCCGGAAGCCGAACCAGTTATCATTCCGATGCTGGGCTCGGTGGAATCGCTGAATGTGGGATTTGCATCAACGCTGGTAGCGTATAATATCGGACTCCGGCAAAAAGGCCTGATGAAATAATTATTCCCAATAATCCCGAAGCTGTCCGCTGCGGCCGCTCTGTTTGAGCTTGCGGCGGGCTTTTGCTTCTATCTGACGGATACGTTCACGGGTGACGCCGAAATACTTGCCCACTTCTTCCAAAGTGCGCTCGCGGCCGTCTTCCAGGCCGAAACGCATGATGATGACTTTGCGCTCGCGGTCGGACAATGTTGCCAGCACTTTGGCGATCTGCTCTTTGAGCATCACGGAGGCGGTGCTGTCGTACGGCGACGGCGCGCTCTCGTCGGCAACGAAATCCCCGATCCGGCTGTCTTCCTCCTCGCCTACCGGCGATTCCAGCGACAGCGTGTCCTGGGAGGACGCCAGCAGCTGCCGCACTTTTTCTTCGGAGAGGTTCATCTCCTCGGCGATCTCCGCGATAGTGGGCTCGCGGCCCAGCGTCTGCGCCAGCGAACGGGACACTTTGATGCAGCGGTGCATCGTTTCGACCATGTGCACCGGGATGCGGATCGTACGGGCCTGGTCGGCAATGGCGCGGGTAATGGCCTGCCGGATCCACCAGGTGGCGTAGGTACTGAATTTATAGCCTTTGCGGTAATCGAATTTTTCAACGGCGCGGAGCAGGCCGATGTTGCCCTCCTGGATCAGGTCCAGAAGCTGCATGCCTTTGCCCATGTAGTGTTTGGCGACGCTGACCACGAGGCGCAGGTTGCCCTCGGTGAGCGTATTGCGGGCGATTTCGTCGCCCTCCTCGATACGGATCGCCAGTTCTTTTTCTTCTTCGGCGGTGAGCAGCGGCGTGTTGCCGATCTCGCGCAGATAAAGCCGCACGTGGTCTTCGAGGCCGATGCCCTCTATAAGCTGCTCCAGCGAATCGTCTTCGGGTTTTTCGATGGGTTTGAGGCCCGTTGCTTCGGTAACGATGCGCACACCGTTGCGCTCCGCCAGATCGTACAGCTGCTCGCCCAGTTCTTCGTTCAGCGCGCTGTCTTCGATCGCACGGTCCAGTTCGTCAACGGTGATATAGCCGCGGACTTTGCCCGCGCACAGCAGACGGATTATATTGTCGTCGCCCTCGAACAAGCCGGGGTCGATCTGCGTGCGCGCCGCCAGCAGGTCCTCATCCCCGGGCTCGCCGTCCGCGTCGCCGGCATCCGTTTCGGCATAATAGTCCGTCTCACCGGTATAGCTGTCAGCATCGTCGGAGAGATCGTCAAAATCATCGTCGCCGTAGTCGCCTTTGGCTATGCGCTCTTCTTCTGCTTTTAGATCGGCATCATCAGGCTCGGATTCCGTGTCGGCAAACTCACCGATCTCGACATCCGCGTCGTCGTAATACTCGTCTTCGCGCTCTAAGGTCATAACCAGCCTTCCTTATGCAGTCATTACTCGTAAAAGTCCTTAAGTTTCTTGCTCCGGTTGGGATTCTTAAGCTTTCGTATTGCCTTCGCCTCTATCTGGCGTATGCGTTCTCTCGTTACTTTGAACTCGCGGCCGACTTCTTCCAGCGTGCGCTGCCGTCCGTCTTCGAGTCCGAAGCGCAGCTTGAGCACCCGTTGTTCGCGGTCGGTGAGCGTGCCCAGCACTTCCATCAGCTGTTCGTGCAGGAGCGTTGCCGCCGCGCTGTCGGAAGGCGACGGTGAGCTTTCGTCTTTGATGAAGTCGCCGATATGGCTGTCTTCTTCTTCGCCCACCGGCGACTCCAGTGAGACCGTGTCCTGCGAATACTTCATTATCTCGCGGACTTTGGCCACGGGCATGCCCAGCTCTTCGGCGATCTGCTCGGAGGTGGGGTCTTTGCCCAGCCGCTGCGCGAGCTCACGGGAAGTGCGCTTGAGTTTGTTTATGTTCTCGTTCATGTGCACCGGAATGCGGATGGTGTTGGACTGATCCGCGATCGCGCGGGTGATGGACTGCCGGATCCACCAGGTGGCGTAGGTGCTGAACTTGCAGCCTTTGCGGTAGTCGAATTTGTCCACTACTTTGAGCAGGCCGAGATTGCCCTCCTGGATCAGATCCAGGAACTGCATGCCTTTGCCCACGTAATGCTTGGCGATGCTGACCACGAGGCGCAGGTTGGCCTCATACAGCCGGTTCTTCGCCTCCTCGTCGCCTTCTTCCACGCGCTTGGCCAGTTCGATTTCTTCTTCGGCGCTGAGCAGCGGCACCTTGCCGATCTCTTTCAGGTACATGCGCACGTGATCTTCCAGACCGACACCGTCGGCGAATTCGTCGTACTCGTGGATGTACATTTTTTCGGCGCTGCCGTTTTCGTCACCGATCCGGATCCCCAGCCGCATGCACAGATCGTACAGTTTTTCGATGGATTCGGCGTCAAGGTCGATCTCGCCGGTGAGGGTGTTGAAGTCGTCAATGCTGATCGACCCGGCCGCCCGGCCCTGCTTGAGCAGCTGCATGACCTGGATGTTGTCTTCGAATATGCCGAGGTCAAGCTTTTCGAGGTCAACGTTCTCGTACTCCGGTCCCATTCCGCCATCGTAGTCTTCGTCTTTCTTGTGACCGCGGCCGGCATCGTACTCGTGATCCAGCTCGGCGATCTCGTTGAGGTCAATGGAGTCCAGATCCATTTCCTCTTTCTCTAACTCTTTGTCCTCGATCATGTCGGAGTAGTCGGGTTCTTCGACGTTGTCCTCGTCTTCGTCCTCGTCTTCGGCGCCGTCGGTAATATCAAGCTCTCCGTCCGTGACAATGTCGAAGTCCTCTTCTGTCTCTTCGTCGGTCGCGGCTTTTGCGGTTTCGGAAACGGTAACAGCGACCGGCTCCGCGGGTGCGGGCTCCGGCTCGGCAACGGGCTCGACGACCGGTTCCGCGAGTGCGGGCTCCGGCTCGGCAACAGTCTCGACGACGGTGTCAACGACCGGTTCCGCGGGTGCGGGCTCCGGCTCGGCAACGGGCTCAACTACCGGTTCCGCGGGCGCGGGCTCCGGCTCAGCAGGTTGCTCCGATTTGGGAACCGCTTTCTTCTTTGACGCGGGCTTTTTAGAAGCCGGTTTTTTAGCAGGTTCTGCTTTTATTTCGGGCTCAGGTTTAACTTCGGGCTCAGCTTTAACAACAGGCTCGGCCTTTACTTCGGACTCAGCTTTAACTTCGGATTCAACTTTAACTTCCGGCTCAGGTTTCTTCTCCGGTTCCGCTGCTTTTTCAGGTTCTGCGGCCTTTTTGGGTTCAGATTTCTTTTTGGGAGCAGCTTTTTTTGCAGGCTCTGCTTTCTTCGCAGGTTCAGCCTTCTTGGCGGGCTCTGCTTTCTTCGCCGGTTCGGCCTTCTTCGCGGGCTCAGCTTTCTTCGCAGGTTCAGCCTTCTTGGCAGGCTCAGTTTTCTTCGCAGGTTCAGCCTTCTTGGCAGGCTCTGCTTTCTTCGCCGGTTCCGCCTTCTTAACGGGCTCAGTTTTTTTCGCCGGCTCAGCTTTCTTGGCCGGCTCAGCTTTCTTGGCAGGTTCGGCTTTCTTGGCCGGCTCAGCTTTCTTGGCAGGTTCGGCTTTCTTCGCCGGTTCAGCTTTCTTGGCCGGCTCAGCTTTTTTGGCCGGCTCAGCTTTCTTCGCGGGAGTCGCCTTGGTTTCAGCTTTTTTTGCGGATTCGGTCTTTTTCGCCGGTTCGGCTTTTTTCGCCGGCTCAACTTTTTTTGCCGGCTCAGCCTTCTTGGCCGGAGCGGCTTTCTTCGCCGGCTCAGCCTTTTTGGCGGAGGCGGGTTTTGCGGGCGCGGAAGTATTGACTGCCTCCGCGGCAGCCTCCGGCGTTACGTTGCTATCGGGAATCTTCTTCTTTTTCGTTGCGGCCATTATGTTGCTCCTTCCCGGTATTTCAAACCTCCAGGCGCGTCGCGATATCTCACTTCCGCGATCTGGAGCGCATGATCAATGTGTTTATTTCCTTCATTATTTCGCCCTTTTCCGCGGCGCTGCCGGCTGTTTTAAGCCGTTCGGACAGCATGCCGTACTCGTACTTGAAGCGAAACTTTTCCATGTTCTTTATTATCTCTTCCGCCGTGGCTCTCGGGCCCACCTGCTCAAACTCGTCCGTGAGTTCCGACGACAGCTCCGCGGAGCATTCCGCCAGCAGCATTTCACGGTTTACGGCGTACCCGTTAATATACCACAGGTGTATTTCGTTGGCAAGTTTTTTATTCTCTTCAAAGCAAAAATCTGTGCGGCAGCGGTCGATGTGCTTCGGGATCTCCGCGGGGTTGCTGACCAGATAGATCAGCATGCGTTTTTCCAGGCGGTCGAGGCGCTGGCCGTCCGGCGACAATTCGGTTTTCGGCGCGGGCTCTCCCGGGTCGTCGGGGATCGGAGGCGTGTCGGGGATATTGTCCGCACGATACCGGACACGGCGGTAGGCATTGACCGCCCGTTCCTCCGAAAGTTCCGCCCCGCCGGCAATGCGCGCTTCCACGTCCTCCCGCAGCGAAAAGCCGTCAACGCCGTACGTTTCCGCGACCCGGTCAATGTACAGCGTGCGCACGGACGCGGAGGGCTCGGCGGCGATCACTTTCACCACCTGGCGCAGGAAATCGGGCAATGTGCGGTCCGATCCGGGCGGACTCGCCTTGGCCGCCAGCGCGATCTTGAATTCCACCAGAGAAACGGCTTTGTCCACCACCTGCATGAAATCTTCCGGCGGATGTTTGCGCAGGAATTCATCCGGGTCTTTGACCGAATCGTCAACGCTGCCCAGGTTCAAAATATACACCTTCAACCCCTGCGCGGCCAGTATCTCCAGCCCCCGCACCGTCGCGTTCTGCCCGGCGCTGTCGCTGTCGTAGCCGATGAACACTTCGTCGAAATACCGCTTCAGCAGCCGCGCCTGGCCCTGCGTGAGCGCCGTGCCCAGCGACGCCACCGCCCAGTCGATGCCCTTCTGATGCAGCGCGATGGCATCCATGTAGCCCTCGACGATTATCACCCTTTTAGAGCCGGATTTGCGGGCAAAATTGAGCGCGTAGAGGTGGCTGCCTTTATTGTACGCGGGGGTCTCGGGCGAATTCATGTATTTGGGCTTGGAATCGTCCATCACGCGGCCGCCGAACGCCACGATCTTGCCCATTTCGTCGAATATCGGGAACATTACGCGGTTGCGGAAGCGGTCGTAGCAGCCGTCGCCCTTCTCGCGCCGGAGCGCCAGACCCGCGGTCACCATCAGTTCCTGCGGCACAGCCAGCGCGCCGGTGGTGCAGATATTGGTCAATTGCGACCAGTCGTCCGGAGCGAACCCGATGCCGAACTTCTCCACTGTCTCCGGCGTCAATCCGCGCCGGGCAATATACGCCTTCCCCGCTTCGGACCGGGTGAGCGCTTCGCGGAAAAACTGCTGCGCGCGGTTGTTCAGGGACAATATATCGTTTTTCAGCTTCTGGCGGTCGTCGTTGTCCTCGCGCTGCGTAAGGTTGAGCGTGATGCCCGCCCGTTCCGCGAGAAACTTCAGCGCGCCGAAATAGTCGAGATTTTCCGCCAGCATGATGAACTGCACCACGCCGCCGCCTTTGCCGCAGCCGAAGCATTTGAACAGACGTTTGCTCTCGCTGACGCTGAACGAAGGCGTTTTTTCGTTATGGAACGGACACAGCCCCAGGTAATTGGCGCCGGAACGTTTCAGTTTCACATATTCACTTACGACCGACACTATGTCGTTCTTGTCAATGATCTCTTCGATCTGGGCGGGTGAAACGCGTTGTGCCATTTGCTCTCCTTCCGTTTCTCCTGTATATAGACGCCTAAAACAGCTTAATGGTTACATCCATTCGGTCAATTATTTCTGCCGCCGGTATCGCGGCGCAGTCGGTTCGAAGCGTGTCCATGACGGCGCGGCTGTATTCGTCCGCCTCCGGATCTGTGAAGAACGCGTCGCCCGCGCCGGGACCGTACAGGCCGAAAACGTACACCAGGTAACAGTTATCGCCGAATTCCTGTACGTACGCCGAACCGGAGTTGGCCGGTGCGCTCCGGACAACTTCGCGGTACAGGCCGGCGTACTGTTCCGGGTCGGTGCCCAGATACTGCACCGCGCCGTACAGATCGCCCCATTCTTCGGAATCCTCTCCCGCGTCAAACACCGCTTCCAGCGCGGCTTCTTTGTCTTCTGCGGCGTTGACCTGCGCCGCCGCGTCTTCCGCCGCTTCACGGCGGCCTTGCGTGCCGGCTTCGGGATCGCCGGGCAGGATGATGCGCACCGCCAGTGTATCATATTGTCCTGCGTGCGCCGCTGCAAATTCCCGCAGCTGCGCCTCGGTGAGTTTCGCCGCTTCCTCCCGCAGGAGCGCCTTGTAATACGCGTCGGCCACGTTCTTCTCGTAACAGATCAGCACGTAATCTTCCGCGCTCACACCGTACGTCAGGCGGGCGAACCGGTCCGGTTCGAAGGTGTCTTCTTCCGCGTCGTACGCACTTTTCGCTGCCGTGTCCGTAAGATAAGTTAGGCGCAGCGCGTCGTCAATGCTGTCTTTCAGCTCGTTATACGCGGCAAGGCTCATATCGTATCCGGCGGCGACCGCGGCCGCGTACCGGCGTTTGAGTTTGGTCAATGCCGCGCTGCTGTCCTCCTCCGTTTTACGGAAATAGTCCGTTTCGGCCCGGAGCACGTTTGTGAGCAGTTCTGCCGAGGGCGTGCCCGCATTGCCCGCGGGGACGTCGATGCCCTCCCCGTACACCACGGTGCCGGCGTACCGGCTCATGGTATTGCCGTTGTCCGTTTTTTTAGCGCAGCCGGACAGCACGCACGCCGCGGCGAGCACAAATAAAAACATCCGCCGGATCGCGCCGGACACGCCTCTGCCCGCGAAAGCCGCGCTGTACGAATCAACCCGTTTCCGTCTCAATCCTCAAACACCGACAATCTGAATTCGTTCAAAATATCCAGGAACGCGTCCTTGTATAGTGTGTAGCTTTCCGGCGTACCGCCTTTGGCCAGCGGGCCGGTGGCTTCATAAACGATCACGATATAGTTGGAACTGCGCGCGACGATGTAAACGTCCGCCATGTGCCGCGTCAGCAGCGGATCGGTGTAGGCGTACGTGAACGTGCGGAAACTGTATTGATCCGTATTGTACGCTTTCAGTTCGCCGACTTCGTAGCCCGCGCCGGTACCGGTCTTAAAATCCTCGTAGTAATCTCCGGCGGCAATATCCAGCAGCGTTATGTCCGTCTTTACAGGTACGGGCGTGGGCGCATTGGGGTCGGGGGTAATTACCGCGGAACTGTTAGCAGTCACAGGTGCGGCGGTAGGGTCGTTGTCCTCCGCCTGCCGGCCGCTGGTCGACGAGCCGGAACCGGAGCCGGCATCCTGCTGCTTGGCCCGCTCCAGCATATCTTCAGTGTAGTTTTTATAGTAAAACGACGCGGTCAGCGACTTGTCGCGCACTTTATCGAAACTGACGACGGCGGTAGCGGACGGTTCAGCGGAAGGTCCGGGGGTAACGGGATCCGCGTATACCAGCGGGTAAAGAATTGCCACCAGTCCGGTCTTGTCGTCCATCATGAAGCCGTTGGTCTCGCCTTCCGCCTGCCAGTTGTCCGGGTAGTAGATGCGGAAGAAAAAGCGGGAGGCGTTGTGGAGGTTTTCGTACTTATGCTGCTCCGTGGGTGCGACCAGAATGTCCTTGATCTTCGTCAGATCCAGCATGCCCTGCACCGTGCGCACGCCCATGATCGCCACCATGATCACAGCAAAAAGCAGCAGCATGGAACCCACGGTGCGCTTTCTCTCATTCCATATTTCGTTGTATGAGCGGACGTACTTTTTTTTCATCGCGAAGCCGAATTCCTCCGTAGGATACTATATACCACAAATCCGCGTTTTTTGCAAGTTTTTGCCCGGCCGAACAGGGCCCTCCGGCGTCAATACCGCTCCCAGTGGTACACTCCGCGCTCATCCTTCTTGTCAATGGCTTTGAACACGTAGTAGATCGGTTTGGGGGCGACCATCCGGCTGCCGTCTTCGCTGCGCCGCCACAGGCCCAGGTTCAGGCCGAATTCGTGCAGGTTGTCGTGGTGCGCGTGCAGGATGAAGCTGTCGATCTCCGGGATGCTCATGACTTTCTTGTAGGCAAGGCCGTACGCCATTGCCTGCAGCACCTCGCTCTCGGGCGTCCAGTGGGAATTGAATCCCTGCTCCGAAAGGATGATCCGGCGGCGCCGGCCGCGGTACAGGAACGCGGGTTCGTATGTGAACTCCGCCAGGACCTGCAGGTTTTTGAATGTGATTATCGGGGCGTCCGGCGAATCGGGCGCGGTCTTGTCGTTCCAGAAATCTGGATAGTTCAGATCCTCCGGGTACGGATGGTGGGCAATATTCCACGGCACGTTGCCCTCTTTTGTGAGGCGCTTGTTGAGCGTATCCAGCACGGCCTTGGCGCCGAAGTAATGATCCGGAGCTTTGCCGCCCGCCGCATCGCCGGTCCAGAAGTGGTCAAAGGACAGGTACACGCGGATGCCGCTGTAGTAAGCGGCCGCGGTCTGCCAGGTGAGCCGGACGATGTCCGCGTACTCCTCCGAATACCGCTCCGGTCCCTTGACGCCGGCGTTGCACCAGATCCAGCCGGAATTGACTTCGTTGCCCACGATCATACCTACGGCCCGACCGTATTGTCCGTCTGCCCGCGCGTACCGGTCCGCCAGAAACGCCACGAACGCCCGGTAGTATCCGACGGCCTCGGGAGTGGTTATATTGAACTCGGAGATCAGCGCGTCGGAACCTTCAGCGTAATCCGGGTGACAGATGAGTTTCCAGAGCGCGTCGGGCACTTTGCGGGTCCATTTGGGACTGTTCAGCAGTATGAGCGTGATGATGATCCCGGCGTCGGTGAGTTCTTTGAACTTCGCGTCGCAGGCTTCCACATTTTTGCGGTTGAAGTAATATGTGCGGCCGTCCAGCGGGAATTCGAGGGTATTGTCCCCGTCCGGCGCGAGTTCTAAGAGATCGCCCTGGCTGACGTTGAGCGCGGCATGGCGCACGCCCAGTTCGATAGCGTCCTTGATGTCCGCGATCTGAAGGCCCTTTTTTGTGTCCGCCGCGGGGTACGGGAAGTTCCGGAGCGGGTCTTTCAGCTCCTCGGCGAACGCGGGACCTTCCGCCTGCGCGCCGCGGGCAAACAGCCGGAACCGGCATACCGCCGTATCATAGCCGTCAACGAACCGCGGCAGATACACGCACTCCCGCCCCGCTTCGTCAACGATGGAAAACACGCCGTCGAACCGCCGCAGCACAGCAGCATCCATGGACGGATAGCACACTTCAACATCGAAATAACGGATGCGGTCAGCGTCAATACCGTGGTCCGTCCCCCGTTCAATACACAGCCGCACGCTGCGGCGATCCGCAACGATCAGCCCAACTTTAATACTCATAATAAACGCCCTCCATAACTTAAAACTTAAAACTTGCAACTTAAAACTTAAAACTTGTAACTTATCACTGTCTTGTGATGCCCCAGCACTCCACCGTCTTTATAGAATAGTTGTACCGGTCAACGGTATACGTGTAGAAACAGATGCGCTCCGCACTCACTTCGCAGCGGCAGAACACCGGATCGGACAGCAGCAGCGATTTCGCGGCCAATATCTCCGGCATCTCCCGGAACCCCTTGGAATGCTGCTTTACGCCGGACGGGCCGGGCATGAAGTAGAAAACGCCGTTGGCGCCGCCCAAATTGCCGCCGTCCGCCGCACTGAACAGCGTGACCTGCTCGCCGCCCGCCGTAACGGTCTCGGACGAGTATGCGGCGACCGCGGAGCCATTGTCCATGACCGGCTCGGAGCGGAAATAATAATGGTCGTGCGCTTCGAGCACCACGTCAACATTGTACGCCTCGAACTCGGGCAGCAGCTGCGCGCGGATGTCAACGATCTCCGAATCATCCGCGTGGTTGCGGTCGGAGTACGGCGCCTTGTGGATCAGGACGATCCGCCAGGCCGCGTTTTTTGCCGCGTCGGTCTCCAGATCGCGCCGCATCCATTTGAGCTGGGCTTTGGTGAGATCTTTGCTGCCGTCGCCGGTATTGAGCACGGTGAAGTGCACGTTCATATAATCGAAGGAATAGTAGCCGTTGAGCCCCGTCACGCCCTCGCGGGTACCCAGCAGGAAGTATTTGAGGAAATTATCGTCTTCCTTGTTGCCCGCCACCGGCACGAGCGTAGCGGACCGCAGCGCCTCGGGAAGCGTGAGGCAGTAACGCCAGGAAAGGGCGTTGTCCTCGTTCTCGATGAAATCGCCCAGATGCACGGTGAACGCGCTGTCCGGGCAGTTTTTTACCGCCGCGCCGTACACGCCCGCCCACAATGCGAAGTCGCTCTGCGAATAGCCCTGGCTGTCGCCGACGATCAGGAACGAAAAGCCGGTTTCGGCGCTCACCGCCGTTTCGGGCGCGGTGGCAAACGTGCCGGCGGCGCTCCAGTTCTTGCCGTCGCCAACGCGGTAAACGTACAGCGCACCGGGCTTGAGACCGTCAATGAACACGCCGTGCCGTACGAACTGCGCGGCTTCCATGCTGGCGGACGCGGAGTTTTCCTGCCCTTCCGAGGGCAGATAGGTGTCCAGCGTTTCAGTAAAGCCTTCAACCTGGCTGGCGCCTTTAAAATCGGGTTTCGCGGCATCCGCGGCGCTGCCGATCTCGTAATACTGCACTATCGACTTGCTGCTGCCGGGTTCGGTGTACCAGGAAAAGTTTTTCTGAGTCGCGGGGTCGTCGCCGAAAGTGACGATGATGTTGAACGGCCCCTTCCCGTCGGTCTTTCCGGCGTTCTTCATCAGGCCGAAGACAATAAACACCGCCGCCAGCACCGCCAGCGCCACGCCGAGCGCGATGCCGAGAATTATTGTATTTTTCTTGCTGTTATGATTCATATGTTCCTCTTTGCGGATAATGCCGCAGTCTCCTCTCCTTAATTATAGCATATCCGCCGGCGGGTAGGCAATCAGAGTTAGTCTTTGAATCAGGATCTTCGTCTGGACACTTAAAGGATGTTTGCCTTTAAAGTACACGTTTTCGAAAAAGTAAGACATAATTGCTCAAACAAGCGGTTTTGTCTTACATTCTCGCTCATTTTAGCGGCTTATCAACGCATCAAATAAGACAAATTTCTTTAAATGAGTAATACTGTCTGCTTTTGTTCCCTCTCAGCCCTCAAAAAATAAGACAATATTCCTCATGCGGGCGCATTTGTCTTACTTTCTGGTTTTCACGAGGGTCAAAGATGCAGCCCGCTGTGGATCCGCGGTGATTGCGGCCTGATCCAATCGCCGTGATCCAGTTTGCCAATTTTGCATATATTCACATTTTATTCACATTGACGTGAAAATTTTTGAAAATTTTTCAGATTTTTTGAAAATTATTTCATTTTGGGTATTGACAGCCGCCCTAAAACGGTGTATTATCCGCACATGCTTTCCGAGTTGACACGGGGTCAGACCCCCGGATAAGGGAAACGGCAAAAAGGAAAGCAGGCGGAAGGAGAAAATCATGGATAAGTCAAAGATCAAAAAAGTAGTACTGGCGTACTCGGGCGGACTCGACACCTCGATCATCATCCCCTGGCTGAAGGAAAACTACAACAACTGCGAAGTTATTGCGGTCTCCGGCAACGTGGGACAGACCGGCGAACTGGACGGGCTGGAAGAGAAGGCGCTGAAGACCGGCGCTTCCAAGATCTACATCGAGGACCTCACCGATGAATTTGTGAATGACTTCATTATCCCCACCGTGCAGGCAGGCGCCAAGTACGAGGGATATCTGCTGGGAACCTCCTTCGCCCGACCGGTCATTGCCAAACGCATCGTCGAGATAGCGCTCGCCGAGGGCGCGGACGCCATTGTCCACGGCTGCACCGGCAAAGGCAACGATCAGGTCCGGTTCGAACTGGCGATCAAAGCGTTTGCCCCGAATATGCCGGTAATTGCCCCCTGGCGCGAATGGTCCATTAAATCCCGCGAGGAAGAGATCGACTACGCCGAAGCGCACAACATCCCCCTCAAGATCAGCCGGGAGACTAACTACTCCAAAGACAAAAACCTCTGGCACCTTTCCCACGAAGGTCTCGATCTGGAGGACGCGGGCAACGAGCCGCTCTACGAAAAGCCTGGCTTCCTGGAAATGAGCGTTTCTCCGCTGGAAGCGCCGGACAAACCGGAATATATCACGCTCGACTTTGAGAAAGGCGTGCCCACCGCGCTGAACGGCGAAAAATTGTCCGCCAAAGACATCATCCTGAAGCTCAACGAACTGGGCGGCAAGAACGGCATCGGCCTGTTCGACGTCATTGAAAACCGGCTGGTCGGCATGAAATGCCGCGGCGTGTACGAGACCCCCGGCGGCACGATCCTCTATTTCGCGCACAACTATCTCGAGACGCTCACGCTGGACAAGATGACGATGCACAAGAAGCAGGAACTGGCCGTGACATTTGCGGAACTGGTCTACAACGGCCAGTGGTTCACCCCGCTCCGGGAGGCGCTTTCCGCGTTCGTGACCGCCACGCAGAAGAACGTCACCGGCACGGTCAAGCTGAAGCTCTACAAGGGCAACATCATCAAAGCCGGCGTCTGGTCCGACTGCGCGCTGTACTCCGAGGAACTGGCCACGTTTGGCGCGGACAACGTATACAACCAGGCGGACGCCGCCGGTTTCATCAACCTGTACGGCCTGCCGGTGAAGGTACAGGCCAGCGTCACGCAGAAACTCGCTCAGAACAAATAACTCGTCAAAGGATGTGGCAGTATGTCGCTTAACGTCAATGTCAATAATTTCCGGGAATTCGCCGACGCGGTGGCAACGGCTACCGGCATTTTCCTCCCCAGCAAGACCATGGCGGTACTGGGCTCGTTCCGCGGCCGCAGCATGCTGACGCTCCTGGAGTACACGCCGGACGAGATCGACGCGCTGCTGGAACTTTCCGCGTACCTCAAGAAGATCAAGAAGGCCGGCGTGTCCCACCGCCTGTGCGAGGGCAAAAACGTGGCCTTCCTGTTCGAGAAGAACAGTACGCGGACGCGGTGCGCGTTTGAAGTGGCCGCCGCCGACCTGGGCATGCACCCGGTGTTCCTGGATCCGCGCAGCTCGCAGATGGGCAAAAAAGAAAGCGCCAAAGACACCGCGCGCGTGCTGGGCCGGATGTTTGAAGGCATCGAATACCGCGGCTTTTCGCAAAAGACCGTGGAACTGCTGGCAGAGTATTCGGGCGTGCCGGTGTGGAACGGTCTGACCGACGATTTCCACCCCACGCAGGTACTGGCGGATCTGCTCACGATGCGGGAAGAGTTCGGCGCGCTGGGCGGCAAAAAAGTGGTCTACCTGGGCGACGCGCGGTACAACATGGGCAACTCCCTGATGATCGGCTGCGCGCTGGCAGGGATGAAGTTTGTTGCCGCCGCGCCGGAGAAGTACTGGCCGAAGGAAGCATTGACCGCGCGCTGCAAGCAGATCGCTTCGGTGACGGGCGGGGCGATCACCTTCTCCGACGATCCGGAGGCCGCCGTCAAAGGCGCGGACATTCTGTACACGGACGTATGGGTGTCCATGGGCGAACCGGAATCCGTCTGGACCGAACGCATTCACGATCTCCTGCCCTTCCGCGTGACGCAGAAACTGATGGATCTGGCCGGGCCGGACTGCAAGTTCATGCACTGCCTGCCGTCCTTCCACAATACGGAGACGGAAATCGGGCTGGACATCTATAACAAATTCGGGCTCGACTGCATGGAAGTGAACGAAGAAGTATTTGAAGGCGCAAACAGCATCGTGTTCGACCAGTCGGAGAACCGGCTGCACACGATCAAAGCGGTGATGGCGGCCACGATGGCAGCGATCTAAATTACTATTGCCCGATAGGCCTTTAGATGATAAAATAGCGTCATAAACCGGACTCACCGGGGCTTGAAGGTGACCGAATTGCTGAATGACGCGCTCCATATTGACGGTCTGGCGTTCCCGAACCGCGTAGTACTGCAGCCGATGGAAGGCTGCGACTGCCGCGGTGACGGAGCGCCGTCTGCGCTTACGCGGGAAAAGTATCTGCGCGCGGCCCGGAGCGGCGCGGGCACGATATGGTTCGAAGCAGCGGCCGTGTGTCCGGAGGGGCGGACAAATGGGCGGCAGATGATGTTGACGCCGGCGAATCTGGACGAGTTCAAGGCGCTGGTCCGCGACGTGAGAGAGACGGCAATGCGGGAGGCGGGCGTTGACCCCGTGCTGATACTGCAGCTGACGCACTCCGGGCGGCAGAGCATCGTGCCGATGATCGCGTACCGGAACCGGGTGTACGAAGCGGCGCGGCCGTGTACCGACGCCAATATCGTGAGCGACGAATACCTGGACCGCCTGCCCGAAAAATATGCCGCGACGGCGGCGCTGGCGGCGGAAGCCGGGTTCGACGGCGTGGATATAAAATCGTGTCATGGGTATCTGCTCCAGGAGCTGTTGTCCGCGTTCGAGCGGCCGGGCAAGTACGGCGGGACGTTTGAGAACCGGATCAGATCATATATTGACTGCGTGAAGGCGGTACGCCCGGCGGTCCCCCGGTCAATGCTCACCGCGCGCCTCAGCGTTGCCGACATGGTCCCGTATCCGTGGGGCTTCGGCACCGACGCGTCCGGCGGGATCGACTTCACCGAACCTGACTTGCTGATCGCCGCGCTCGCATCCGAAGGTGTGCGTATCTTGAACGTCACGCTGGGCAATCCGTACTACAACCCCCACGTCAACCGCCCGTTCCGCAAAGGCGCGTACACGCCGCCGGAAACGCCGGAAACGGGGCTTACCCGCTTTGAAACCGTAGAAAAACATATAAAATCGCGCTTCTCCGGACTCACGGTGGTGGGCTCGGGGCTGTCGTTTTTCCGGGACAAAATGTTTGCGCGCGCCGAACAGCTGCTGACGGAAGGCGCCTGCGACCTGGCGGGGTTCGGCCGGATGTGGCTGGCGTACCCGGAGTTCTACCGGGACTGGCGCGCAGGACGGCTCGATCCGAAAAAATGCTGCCTAACCTGCTCCCGCTGCACCGAACTGATGCGCGGCGGCCGGCCGTCGGGCTGCGCGATATTTAACGAGTATTACAGAGAATCATACAGGGAGATGAAAACATGAAGATCGCGATCGTTACCGGAGTTTTGGGCGGCATAGGCAAGGCCTGCGCGCAGGCGCTGACCGGTGCGGGATACGGCGTCGTGGGCATGGACGTGGTCGAGCCCGCCGGAAATAAAGCATTCGAGGGGCTGCCGTTCACATATATAAAAGGCGACCTGGCGGACGGCGCCTGCCGCGAGCAGCTGGTCGAAACCGCGCTGGCGCAGGGCGAATAGTCCGCGCTGGTCAACGTGGCGGGCGTTGCTCCC
>JAFZSK010000058.1 GCA_017620915.1 Clostridia bacterium
ACGACGCGGATCAGCTCGAGCGCGGCGAACGCACCGTCATTTCGCCAGCGGACAACGTACTTTCCCGCGACGGCTATGGTGAGCCGTTCACGATGATAAGAGAGCTGGCCTGGGAAGACGGCGAACTCAAATTCTTGTACTATTACACGATCATGGGCGAGACGTTGTATACGCTGAAGAAAGTTGACCGCGACCCCTTCGACCACATCATCATCAGAGACGACGAATACCTGCCGCAGCTCCAGGGCGAATGGCTCGAGTGGCCGCGCGACCGCAAATACCAGGGCAAGCTGATCATCAACGGCAACCGGTTGACGATGATGGGCGTGGAAGGAAGACCGATCCACGTTGTCAGCTACAAGTATGACAAGGACAGCGTGTATATTGTCCCCGCGGACCTCATCCATTCCGACTTTGGCTCGTACACCCAGATCTCCGTCTGCCCGGACATGCTTACGACTCATATGATGATATTCGATGCCAGCACGCCGCTTTCGGTCTTCGCGCGGGAGGATATGCTGGACAAGATCGAGGTCCCGGGCTCAGCGAAAGGTACGATCGTGAACACAATGATGCACACTTCCGCGCCTCCGATGGGCGGCCCGTATCCCGGCCTGACAGGTTTTATGGGCATGATGAGGCCGGGAATGATGCCGGGGGCAAACGCTCCGCAGCCTCGTCCCGAACCGGACAAACCGACCGAGCCCAAAAAAGAAGGCCCGAATTTCTGCCCCTGTTGCGGCTACGAAGTCGGACCGAATCACCGCAAATTCTGCCCGGAGTGCGGCAGCTTGCTGGCCTCCGAATGACCCGGCGGAGCGGTAATTGACCGTATAAAAACATAAAAACAGGGGCTGTTTGCACAGCCCCTTTGTTTTAATTGACAACAGTACTGTCGTTTACAAAGATCAGAAGGATCTCTTCTTCGCGAACACTACCGCGGCGCCCATAGCGAGCACAGCGAGGACCGCAAACATCGTAACGGTCGCGTCGCCGGTCTGAGGCTGAGTCTGGGGAGCGGGCTGTCCTCTGAGGACATACTCGGTGAGGCCGAGGCCGTCAACGGTCCAGTCAGCGCCGGGAGCGGTGGACTGGTTGGTGTAGCCCTGTCCGCCGGTAACGATGAACATACCGAAGTACAGGTCATCCTGGCCGTAAACGAACGAATCAGCGCCGTCAACGTCGGTGATGGTAAACAGCGCCTTGGGCAGCTTGGCAACGATCTCATAACCGCCGTCGATCGCCGCGATCTGGCCGTCAACTTTGTCGGAAATGTCGGCACCGTTGGGGTTGGCATCGTCAAGCACACCATTCTTGTGGTTGTGCTGCAGCAGTTTGAAGGAGTCGCCGGTGACGAAGGACAGGAATTGTCCGGTGGAGCCCGCGAGCTTGTTGCCCGGGTTGAAGTTCAGCTGCATGTACTCGCCGGCATTGACGCCCAGCGCGCGGATGGCAACTTTCACACCGTCATCTTCGGCTTTGAAGAAGTACTTAACGCTGGCGTTGCCGATATTGCCGTTGGTCGTCCAGGTCTGCGCGTTGCTGCTGTCAAGAACGTAGGAAACATCATATTCGCTCTCATTGATGAGACCGGCAGCGGGCTGCGCTGCGCCGGAGCCATCGTATGCGTTGGCGTCAGCTTCATTGGCGAAGAACGCGACAAACGCAATGTCGATCTCCTGGCCAGCGTTCAGCGGACTGCCGTTCATCACGTCAAGTCTGTTGAACTCGCCGGTCCAGCAGGTGTTGGGGGAGTCGGGACCCCAGATCGACGGAGCAGCCAGAGACACATCGCATACAGTGGTATGCCACTCGCCGTCTTTGACGAGTTCGAAGTCGGCATGGGGCTCGTCAATTTTCGCGTAAAGCGAACCGCCAATGCAGGAATCGTCCGCGGTAGTTCTGTACTTGATGACCACGTATTTGTTCTCGACATCGGTCGAGGGTGCGGGTTTCAGCACGATCCAGGGATCGTCAGCCGTGTTCTCAACGTGCACGTAGGTAAGGTCGCCTTCGGTGGCGAGCTCCGCTGTGCAGCTGCCGAAAGTGTTGCCCGAATCGGCGAGCATCTCCGGCGTAATAAGCAGAGCGGGTTCGGCAGCGGACGCGGTCAACGCAAACGCAGAAACCAGCATCGCAAGTACTGCTACTAATGCTAATACTTTTTTCATAATAAAACCTCCTGAATTATTGTGCAGACAATCGATTCGCCTACAGGTGTCAATAGTTTAACACTTTTTTCAATTTTCCGCAAGAGTTTTTTCTGCAGGGGCTCTATGTCCGATTTCACACCGGTTTCGCGGCATGGTCAAACCCCGCGACCAATAGCGCTCGCTCGGCAGGGTGATTTTGACAATAATGCTAATTAAAAGACCGGACTATTTTAATTTAAACCAATGATTTTATACCATTTTTTAAATTTCACATTTTTGAAAATGAGCGGGAGCCAAGAAAAAAAGCTAGCGCCATCGGTCGCGCGGCGGCGATTCTCTGCGAAATCGGGGGAGCAAAGGAGCAGAGGCCACGCTTTCTATTGACTTCTCAATTATAAAAATATATATTAATAACAACGTTGCTGCCTCGATGCGGGAATCCGGTAACGTCATGGAGGAGCAGAATATGAATTTGAATTCTAAAAATAATATTTGGCGGAGGCTTTTATCACTTGCGTTAAGCGTTGCCCTCGTGCTGTCGCTGCTGCCGATCGTCCCCGCCGTGAGGGCCGAGGATAAGCTGTCTGTTAGCGGCACGGAAGAGAGTGCGTACAGGTTCTCTTCCGACGGAGATCTGAAACTCAGCTGCGTGTACGTGCCGCCTTACGCTCCGGCAAGGGCGCCGGCAGGCGGAGATGAGGCACAAGACGATGACGACTGGGCCGAACAGACTATGTCCACCTATACCGTCGCGGATATGGACGAGCTCCTTGAGAAGCACAAGGAGCTGTTGAAACAGCACGAAAGTCCGTTCGCGCTGGTGATCCGGGTCGAGTGGCCCGCGGACCAGCTGCAAAACAAGTTCAACGAATTATTCAATGATGCGGTAGAGCAGACGGTCGCTTACTCCGAACTTCATACCGGCATTCCCGATGAAGGGGACTATATCAAGTACCAGACCGGAGAGAGAAATTATTCTGCCGGCGCCGAATATGTTGACCAGAACGGGGACGATCTCATACTAGATGTGACGCTCAAGTTCAAGACGGAGTACTACACCACCGCCGAACAGGAGCAGGCGGTCACCGAGCGGCTCGGCGATGTAATGGGCGAGCTCGACCTTAACGGGAAGTCAACGTATGAAAAGATCAAGGCCATTCACGACTATATCGTCATAAATGTCGAATACGATTACGAGCATCTGGGCGATGAGTCGTACAGGACGCAATTTACCGCGTATGGCGCGCTGATTGACGGTACCTCGGTCTGCCAGGGCTATGCGGTGCTCTTTTACCGTATGTGTCTGGAGGCGGGCGTTGACGCGAGGGTCATTTCCGGCGTTGCCGTTACATCGGAAGGCGATGAACCTCACGCCTGGAACATCGCAAAAGTCGATGATCTGTACTATTACGTGGACGCGACGTGGGACGATCCTTATGTCGAAGGCGGCGATCCCGGTGCTGTCTACTATGATTATTTCCTGATAGGCGAAACGACAATGTCGGAAGATCACGCTCACAGCGCGGAGTTTGACGAGGCGGCGTTCGTCACCGCTTACCCCATTTCCGATGTCGATTATGAGAGAAGTTACTACGATGACTATACCGATGACGAGCCGTCGTTCGTGAAGAGGAACATCGCCCTTGAAGGCCAGCTCGCCGAAAACGTATTCATGAAGCTTCCGGAGATCGCCGGATGCGACTACTCTGAGAGTTATATGGAGTTCATCATCAACGGCAAAACCGAGAATCCGGAGATCGATCCTTTTGATGCGGACGACCGGAGCGATGACGGCAGACTCTTCAAGTTCACGGTCCATATCAGTTCGATCGAGATGGCCGACTCCGTCACGGCAGTCTTCCACTACTACGTGAACGGCTATGAGGAGACCGAGGAAATAACATTCACAGTTGAGGAATATCTCTATCACATCGAACAAGTCGCCACGTCACCGGAGCTTATCGAGCTGACGCGCGCGATGCGGAACTACGGCTATTACGCGCAACTCTATCTGTCGGAGCACGCGAAAAAGCCGTGGACCTACGGCATTGACCACTCTCCCATGGATACGTCGGAGGGCCCTGCGACCTACAACTTCACCAAAGACGAATTAGAGGGTTTCGCAGCAGAGAAGGAATTGACTCGCGATATCGATTCGGTGAGCCTTTCCCTTACCCTTGACACCGACACAGCTATAAACCTGTTCGTGCGCACGACGAGCGGCTATTCGGGCACCGTCGCGGCCTATCTCGATGACGGCCCGGAAGGGATGCCGCTGACGATCGTTAAAGTTTCCAAAGACCGGTACAAGATCACGATCCCGGGCATTGCCGCCCACCAGCTGGGTGACAAGTTCTACGTGGTGATCGATACTGACGCGGGGCTTTCGATGGTTGACGTATCGGCGCTGTCCTACGCGTACATCTGCATGGAAGACGGCAAGTACGCGAAAGACGTTATGAGCGCCCTTTACGACTATTACATTGCGGCGCTCAATTACAGAGCCACCATGGGCTGAGGGGGCCGGGAGGTTGGATATGAATAAGTATGAACCTGCAGAGATCGAAGTTATCTTTTTGGGCGTCGAAGACGTGCTGACGAGCAGCGGCGAGACGGAGACCGGGGAAGAAGAAATCTGATCTATCAGAGTGTCCGGTTCGGAGGTGTAAATATGAACAAAACCGTAAGATCGATCGCATCGGCAATTGTCAGCCTCGCGCTCGTACTGTCGCTGGCGGTCAATTTGTCCGGCTGCGCGCTCAAGATCCAGGCAGCGGACCTGATGGAAGGAATCGAGGCGCGCGATCTGGGCGAGCCGGCGGAGCCGCAGGAAAACTGCTCTGCAAAAACCGCGGACTTTGCCGTCAGACTGTTCCGGGAGAGCATTGTTCCCGGTGAGAATACGCTCGTGTCGCCGCTCTCGGTATTTGCTGCCCTCGCCATGACCGTCAACGGCGCGAAAGGCGAGACAAAGGCGCAGATGGAAGCCGTGCTCGGCATGACCGCCGAGGAACTGAACGAGTTCTTCAGGAGTTACGCCGCGGCGCTTTCGGACACCGAAAAGTGCAAGCTCCGGCTCGCGAATTCCATCTGGTTCACTGATAAAAACGGCTTCAGCGTTGACCGCGACTTTCTCCAGACCAACGCGGATTACTACGGTGCGGACGCGTACAAGGCTCCGTTTAACAATACCACGCTCAAGGACATCAACAACTGGGTCAAAGACAAGACCGACGGCATGATCCCGGACATTCTTGACCGGATACCGCCGAATGCCGTAATGTACCTGGTCAACGCCCTCGCCTTCGAAGCGGAATGGGAAGTAGTCTATAGTAAGAATAAGGTCGGGTCCGGCAAGTTCACGCGGGAAGACGGCACGGTCAAAAACGTGGAGTTCATGTACTCGACCGAAAATAAATACATCGAAGACGATCTGGCGACCGGCTTTATCAAATATTACGCCGGCGGTCAATACGTGTTCGCCGCCCTGCTTCCGAACGAAGGTGTGAGCGTCGCGGACTATATTGCAACGCTGGACGGCGCCACACTCCGGAACCTGCTCGGCAGCGCACAGCGCACGTCCGTCGAAGCGGCGCTGCCCAAGTTTGAAACTGAATTCAAGACTGAACTTTCAGAAGTACTGAGGTCAATGGGCATGCCCCTCGCGTTTGACGCGGACAGCGCCGATTTCTCCGGTCTTGGCACGGCGGATGAAAACATATACATCGGCCGCGTCCTCCACAAGACCTTCATTTCCGTCGGCGAGCAGGGGACCCGCGCCGGTGCATCGACAGCGGTGGAAATGATCTTCAAAGGCATGAAACCTGAAACAACAAAACAGGTTTATCTCGACCGTCCGTTCGTGTACATGCTCATTGACACCACGACCAACGTGCCGTTTTTCATCGGGACCGCGATGGATATCTGATCAATATTTGATTACTGTGTGATCACTATTTGACCGTAAATTTGGCTTCCGCCACCACCAGGCCGTTGTTCGCCCGCATGACCACCTTGTATTCGCCCGCCGGAATGTTGATGTACGGCACCACCTGGGGATTCTGCGGCGTGGCGCAGTACCAGTCGTTCACATTGGACCACTTGCCGTTTTCCAGCTGATACCAGTCGGCGCGGTTGCCCTCCGCGGTGTCAAAACACGCGTAATACACGCCCGCGTCCTGACCGGGCACATATCCGACCGGATAGAACACCACATAGTCTGTGGACAATCCGCTGGCTTTGACTGTTATTTCTTCACCTTTTTCAAAAACGCTTTTGCCCACGACCAGCGAGCGCTGCGTATCTTCTCCCGGCACATACAGCGTGGAGATGTCGTCAGGGATGTCGCCACCGTCGTTGTATATCGCGATCTCTCCGAGCTCGGTGTAGCTCCGGCCGCTCGTGTCCGGGAACAGCACCGCTACCCGCACGTACCGGGCCCGTATCGCCGCGAACCGGAACACCGGCACTTTGGCACGGTCGAACGTGAATCCGGTCTTGCTCACCACTTCGGTCCAGCTGTTGCCGTCCGCAGAGGTCATTACCCGGAAATCCGTCGGATAATTATACCCGCACAGGTTGCCGCTGCCGCCGGGGTAGAGGTCAACGCGGTTCACCTCTTTTGCTTCGCCCAGATCCAGCGTGATATACTGCGCCGCGCCGTTCTCGGTGATCAGCCGAGCCATGCCGCCGTCGTCCGTGACCCCGTCGTGGATGTCGCACAGGAACGCCTCGCCGTCGCCCGCGGCGGAGGAGGCGGAGATTCTGGCGTTGATTGCCAGGTTTTTGTGCGTTTCCGGGAACGGATCGAACAATACTGTACCTTCGCACTTCAGCAGCGCGGCGTCCCCGGGTTCCAGTTCCAGCGTCAAAACACCGTCTGTAATTGGCGCCGCGGTCAATTCGCCGGTATTGTCATCCACCAGCTTCAACGCGAGATCGCCCACACTGAAAGTGAGCGTCTGCGGTTTGCTGAAGTTTTTATTGACCACGAACAGGAACTGATCGCCGCCGCTCCGCGGCTGGATCACGGACAATATCGCATCGGTGCGCTCGAGCCCCTGTACCGGGAAATCTGCCGGCACCTTTTCGTACGCGCCCGCGGTCTTCTGCCGGGTGTGGTACACCGCCACCGCGTCGCCCGCGGCCAGGTATGTGCCTAAAACATGTATCTTTTTGTTGATCACGCATACCGCGTCGTACAGATCGGTGGGCTGCTTATCGGCGTCAAATATCGCGTCGGTGTAGCCGCTGTCAACGCCCCACGGCTTGCCCCAGGTGAAAAACTTCAGTTCTTTCACGCCGTACGCCAGCGCCGCCATCATGTTGTATCTCAGATCTCCCGCCGACGGGCGCCGGTAGTTCACGTAGCCCACGGACTGCACGTACACCGCGGTGTTCATGTTCGTGGCCAGCGCGGCGCGGCGCAGATCGTCGTAGTTTTTGAACAGCTGATATTCGTCAACGCCCCCGTCTTTCCCGAAGCAGTACGTGTCCAGCGAAAGCGTGCCCCAGCCGTCCACGAGGCTGCCGAAATCCGTAAGCCGCTTGTAGAACGTGCCTTCCGGATACGCGCCTCGGGGGAGGAAGTTGATGTTGACATAGCAGTCCGGAAACACGGAGCGCAGCGCGTTTTCCGCCCGCGCGTACGGGTTCGGGTCGTACGGCTCGTCCACCACGTAGAAGCCCGCAAAACCGGGCACGTTCTCGTATTCTTTCGCGATGTTGACCAGTTCGGCGTCGGTGTAGTTCAGGCTCTGCTGGACCCGGATGTCCCGCGAGTAGATCTTCAGCCCGTACTCCGCGGCTTCCCGCATGATCGGCAGATATTTGTCAACAGTATGCCCCTCGGCCACCCACACGTCGTCAACGTATATATGCGACACCACGTCGATCTCCGCCCGCTGCATGTACTCGAACTGGCTCCGGCGCAGCTCTTCGTTCTGCAGGGGGACAAGGTACGCGTTGATTATTATATTATCTCTTGTGAGCGGCTTTGTGTCCGGCACCGGCGACAGGTATGAAGTACCGGTCTTCGACGACGGCTCCTCTTTCGGCCCGCCGCACCCCTGAAACGCGAGCGCCGCCAGCGCGGTCAATAATGCCAGCATCAGTGTTGTCACCCTTTTCATAGTTACTATCCCGTTTTTTTCTGCCATTTTTGTCACTCACCTCATGACTATATTATACAACGAAATTGGTAAAAATCATCATATTATTTGACCGTCTTGACATTTCGTGCTAACATAAGCCCGATCATTACAGAAAAGAGATCACCGGGCCATGAAACGAATAAAGACATCTTTAGCGAATATTAACCACAGGCTGTACATAGCGCTTATTGTCCTGGGCCTGTGTCCGACGATATATACCACGGTGCGGGTGTTTTTCCTTGGGCAGCTGCCGGGCGACTGGTCGTTTTCGATCGCCGGACAGTTGACCTGGGTGAACCTGCTGTATGAGGTCGTGAACGAGGCAATTATATTGCCGCTGTTTTTCTTCATCGGGAAGGTCAAAGAAGATAAAACGGCGTTCTCGAACCGGGTGCGGACGGGAATGCTGACGGCGCTGGCGGCCTACCTGATCATTTCGGCGGCGGTATTCATTTTCGCTCGGCCGCTGCTTTCGCTGATGGCAGCGGATAAAAGCATTATTGACGCTTCCGCAGCGTATATCCGTATCGAGAGCGTGGCCAACATCTTCTCGATTCTTGCGCAGTTTGCGCTGGTTGCCCTCGTATCGCTGAACCGCAGCCGCTACATATATATTCTGACCGGCGCGCGGCTCGTATTGTCGCTGGTGATCGATACGTTCCTCGTGTCTACGCTGCCCGTATCGCTGAACCTCGGCGTCAACGGCATCGGTTATTCCAACATCATCGTAAATCTGCTCCTGCTCACTGTTTCGCTGCTGCTACTGCGCCGGGAGGGCATCCGGACGTTCTCGAAAGAAAAACTCGATTTCGGCTGGTTGAAGGACTTTCTGAAGATCGGCGGGATCTCGGGTCTGGAGTCGCTCGTGCGCAACGTCGCGTATATCGTCATGGTCGCGCGTATGGTCAATGTGGTGGGCGAGCAGGGGACGTACTGGGTCGCCAACAACTTCATCTGGGGCTGGCTGCTGTTGCCGATCCTCCAGCTCGGAGAACTTATCAAGGAAGAGACCGCGGAGGACGAGGACAATGTCCGCAAAAACACCATCGGCTATTTCGCGATCACTTTTATCGTGGCTGTAATCTGGTGTGCGAGCATCCCGCTCTGGAAGCCCTTCATGACACATGTGCTGCAGTTTTCGGATGTGGACAAACTGTTTGAACTGGTACTGATCCTGCTGGGTTTTTATGTGTTGTTCGCGTTCCAGAATGTGTTCGATGCCACGTTCTACGGACTGGGCAAAACAAACTACATGCTGTTTGAATCGGTAGTGACAAATACACTTTATTATGGCACCGCGTTTGTGCTGTATGTTACCGGGATATGGACGCCTACGCTGACCGGCATCGCGCTGCTGTTCGGTGTCGGCAACGCCTTCGACACGGTTGTTTCTTTTGCCGCGTACGTTTTCCTTCTGAAGAAAAAGAAGGTCAATATCTTTCAGCCCTGAGATTACGTAGCCCTTTCGAGTATTATCTCCACAGGCCCCAGCAGTCCCGAGGCACTTACCATCAGTTCCACGGAGAATTTGTCCCGCTGGGTGTATGCCATGGAATTTGCCACTTCCACGGTGAGTTTGTTGACCCCCGGGCGCAGTGCCGCGGCTGCGGCGGTGTCAATTGCCGGCCTAACGCGGTAGGGCGGACAGATGGCGGAGCCGAGTTCAATGCCGTTCAGCCAGACCGTTGCCGTTTCACCCACGCGGCCGAGCTCGATCTCGTCCACGGTCTCGCCGGGCAATGCCTCAAATTCCGCCTCGTAGCGGATGTAGCCGCAGAACCGCTGATCCTGTCCGGGTCCGGTGATGTCGAACAGAGGGCTGTTCGACGCGATCCGGGTGAATTCGGGATAGTCCACGGAGGCGCAGCGGGAAATATCAAAGAGGTCTATCCGGAGCGTTCGGCTTCCCGCACCTGCTCTGGTTTCAGCTTCACCCGGTACTGCTTTCTCACGCGTCAGCAGCGAACCTTCCAATCCCAACGTGTTCAGCACGCCGTCGCCGAAGGCCAGCACGCATGACTCGTAGGGCGAAAGCTCCAGCTCCACCCGGTCTGTGCCGGCCGGGAGTGCTGAGTATTTCATATACAGAAGATCGAGCTTCGCACCCGGTGCTGCGCCCGGTTTTACGGGCAGCGTCAACGTCCCTTTGAAAGGCCGCATGTCTTCGTTGAACACCATGAAATATACGTTGCCGCCCCGTTCATAGCGGAATACCCGCAGCAGCGGGAACGCGGGGGAAACGGCCACATTGCCGCGCCGGGAAGCGCCCCGGACGAAGTTCGGGAGTTCCGGGAGAGGGAGTGCTTTGACCGTCTCAGGAAGGGCCGCGGGGCCGTTGTCCGAACGCTTCGTGACCGAATTGACGAAGGCGACGGGGAAGCCCGCTTCCGCCAGTTCCCGCAGCTTGTTCATTACGTTGTCCGGCAGCGTTCCGGCTTCCGGCATGACCAGGCAGGGCACGGTGAGCTTGCCGCAGGGCTCGCCGTTTCCGTTGACCTCCGGCCTGTCAGTCCCGTCTCCGGATGTCCCGGCCAGGCTCAGTTCGAGCTCGCCGTCCTCGGTCAGTTTGGAATTCACCAGCGCGTCCGCCGGCACGAAAACGTAATCCAGCTGAGCGTCCAGCAGCGCTTTGGCGGGATGCTCCGACAGCATGTAGTTGTCGCCGGACCACTCAGCCTCGGCATGGTAGAAAATGCCCGCGTCGGGTACCGGCCGCCCATCCGTGAGCAGGTGGCTCATGCGGTTGGTGTAGCGCATCAGGACGGCAAAATCGCGGAACTGGGGATTGTTCCCCCGGGCATAGAAATGGGGCGGACAATCTTTGAGCGGGTAGTGGGTGTCGAAGGCGTGGGGCACGAAATGATTGACGCCCCGTACCAGCATGTGGTCGATCAGCCACTTCATCATGGGAACGCCCTCGGCCCAGCCGTAAGCACCGAATATCTCGCACATCGTACGGCCTTTCATATGGGGCGTCATGTACGCCAGCGACGGCCCCAGCTTGCCCAGCATATAATGGTAGAAGGTGCTGTCAACGCTGCCGTAGCCTGCCCGGGAGTTGTGGTCGAAATGGGCCTTGCCCGGCTCGATCTGGTGGAGGACAACGTCGATCCCCGCCATATCCTGCCCCTCCAGCGCCCTGAAATAATGGCCTGTGCCCATGCCCATACGGCCGTGGCAATTCATATCTTCGATCACGTGGCCTATATATTCTACGCCCCGGGCCCGGCACCAGTTGCCGATCCGCCCGGCAAAGCAGTCGCGGTACAGCCCCGTCATAATATCCATGTACGCCAGCCGCACTTTCGCGGTGATGCCCTCGAGGGGCCGCCAGAGCCCCGGCAGCATCAGTTTCCAGTCGGGACCCAGCCGGGCTTCAAACATTTCCGGCATGTCGTCCCGCCAGGGAAGGGCCAATAGCTGAAGGCCGATGGCGTAATCGTAGCCGCCCACCGGCACGCCCCGCAAAAATGAATTTCCCAGGGCCGGTTCGTCGGAGAAGAAGCCCGCGAAGGTCTTTCCGAATTCCGCTCCGTAATGAGCGAAATGGGGCTCGTATACTTCGTTGATCAGCACGTCCACGGACTCGGGATCGATCATATGTATATAGTCGGCCATATGTCCCGCGGCGCCTTCCCGGCTGACGAATATCAGGTACACCCGCCAGCAGCCTTCGGGCACGTCCCAGTAAAGAAAATCACCGTCGACGTTCCCGGTGAGATCGATCATCGGCGGCGTCATTTTTTCTTCGGGACCGTCTCTGCGGCAGGCCACCGCGGCGAGCAGTTTACGGGCTTTTTCCACCACGTTTTCTTCATCGCCGTGCACGATCAG
>JAFZSK010000059.1 GCA_017620915.1 Clostridia bacterium
CTGCTTTTGAAAGGCCTCGTTGACCTAAATAAAGGACTGTAATAGTCTCAAAGTAAATTCAACCTCGATGGGATTTACTCTGAAACGTTTTTCGTTTCAGAGTGCGAAGCATACTATTTTTCCTCTTTAAGCATGTTTCAGTACAAGAATATTTGTCTTTTCACACTAAATTCAATCGCTTTTTCTGCTTTCTCACACTTATTTCAGCTGCATTTCTCACACTAAATCCAATCGCTCCTAACTGTGGGAGTTACTTTGGGAATTTACGCGCATGTAGGATCTGCGGCAACCGGCTGCTCCGCAATTATCTGATTCTATTCAGGCACTAAATCTAATTCCCTAATTAATTCAAGGACAAAAGCCTAATTTTTCAATTTCCCCGCGCTTCATTATACTGAAATCGCCCTCCACCGTGTGTTTGAGCGCGGAGGCCGCGGCGGCGAAATTGACCGCCTGCTGGGCGGGGTAGTTGTTGACGCGGGCAAAGATCAGTCCGGCCGCGAACGCGTCCCCGCCGCCGGTGCGGTCCACGATCCCGCACGCGTATTCGGGAGAGTATACTTTGACGCCGTCAATGAACGCCGCGGCGCTGATCCGGTGCAGTTCGGCGGATTCGGTGCGCCGGCGGGTGATGGCGGCCGCGGTGAAACCGTATTTTTCGCACAACTGCCGCGCGGTCTCGCCGGGGTCGTCGCAGCGGAGACCGCAGATCTTTGCGGCGTGTTCTTCGTTGGCGATCAGTACGTCAACGTACGGCAGCAGCGCGGTGAGGACGCGGGAAGCGTTGTCAACGTCCCACAGCCGCTTCCGGAAATTCAGATCCAAGCTGACGGTGAGGCCTTTCTCCTGCGCTGCCCGAAGCATCCGTCGGCTCAGTTCGGCGGTCTTTTCGGAAAGCGCCGGTGTGATGCCGGTGATGTGGAACCAGCCCGCGTCAGCGAGCAGTTTGTCCGGGTCGTACCGGTCGGGGGCAGTTTCGGCGAACGCGCTGCCGGTCCGGTCGTAAATGACTTTGGGCGGCCGCAGCCCGGCGCCTTTTTCAAGAAAATACAGACCCATCCGGCCGGGTGCGCGGAGGATGCCGGAGTTGACCGGATCGTCCGCTCCGAACTGACGCAGGGCGTCAACGGCCGCGTCCCCCAGATCGTTGTCCGGCAGCGCGGTGACAAAGCGCACCGGTTCGCCCAGGCAGGCGAGGGAGAGGGCCACGTTGGCCTCCGAACCGCCGAAATTTGCGTCAAATCCGGCTGCCTGGCGGAACCGCTGTTTTCCGGGCGGGGAGAGGCGCAGCATCAGTTCACCCAGCGTCACGATGCGCTTGCGGCCGTTCTTGAACGGATTCCGGACGCCCTGCCCGTCGGTTTTTTTTGAACAGGGGTCTGACCCCGTGTCAATTACCGGGACCGCTGAACTGGAGCCCACGCACGCCACGCATGGGAGTTTGAGGTAGTCGGCGGCGTTGCGGGCATTGATGCCGCCCGTGGGCATGAAACGCAGGCCCGGGAACGGGGCAGAGAGGGCGCGGAGCGCTTTTACGCCGCCCAGCGCTTCGGCGGGGAAGAACTTGACCAGGGTGCAGCCGCAGTTGACCGCCGCCTGGATCTCGGTGGCGGTGGCGCAGCCCGGAATGTACGGTACGCCGCGCTCTTTACAGAGCGAAAGCAGGTCAATGTCGAAGCCGGGGGAAACGATAAAGCGCGCCCCCGCGGCCAGCGCCCGTTCGGCATCGGCCGAACTGAGCACGCTGCCGGCGCCCACCAGCATTTCGGGCATATTGGCGGCAACGGCCTTGACCGCGTCGAGACCGGCAGCGGTGCGGAGGGTGATCTCCATTGCCCCCGTGCCGTCCGCGAGCAGCGCTTTGGCCAGCGGCACCGCTTTCGCCGCGTCGTCGATCGTAACCACCGGGATCACCGGATATTTTTCAAATTCAAAGAGCGTCGTATCGTCCATAATGCAATTCCTTTCAGTCAGTCGATCTCCGTCACGAATACGGCGTTGTCAACGGCGGCGCGCAGATGGATTCGCCACAGCACCGGTGTTTTCCAGGAGCGCTCCAGGCCGCCGTCATTGACCGCGAATTCTTCTATCTCTGGCGTCAGGCGCGGGTCGAACCGGAGCGTACGTCCGCCGGCGAGAGTTATTGAACACGGGGTCTGTCCCCCGTTCAAAACCGGTCTCGCACCGGTCATGAAATGTATGTCGATCTCTTTAGTACCGTCCAGCTCGAACGCGTCGGTGATGCGCACGGTGCCGCCTTCCAGCACCGTTTCCCGCGTATACGACACGATCCCGGCCTCGGCCGGGTAGGCGGCTTTAAGCTGCATTTTGACGCCGCCCGTTGCTTCGTCGTAGACTTCATCCGAGGAGCGGTATTGACCGCCCGCACGCTGGCAGAAGCCCCCGATATCCGGCACATTGTGATATCCGGACTGCATATACCAGAGCTCGTACCGGCGGTTCGAAAACGTTTGCCGCGTGTATGTGCCGGCGCCTGTATCGATCAGCACCGGTTCGCCGCCGGAGTAAACGAGCACGTTGCCCACGTCGATGTGGTTGTGGCCCTCCGCGTTGTGCCCGCCTTTCATCGCCACAAACAGCCCGCGGTCAGTCTGCGCGAATTCCCGCGCGCACATGATCTTCAGCGACGGCAGCCACGAACGCGTGAGGGCGGTGCTTTCCGGCGCGGCGTGCTCCGGCGTGATCAGGTTCCGCAGCGTGCGGTACACGTTGTTTGCGGAAAGGTTAAGATCGCCGAATATCGCGGTCACGTCGCCGAACTGCGCCAACAGAGGGCTGCCACATTTCCGACCCATACGGGCGATCTGACTGCCGTCCGGATGCACGTGCGGCGGACAATCTGCGAAATTGATGAACCGAGTGCCGTGAATGTACATTTTGGGCTCGTATTCACACATCTGCCGGATGAACGGATCGCCGAAAATATTGAACTTACCGCCGGTCAGGTCGTACAGCAGCTCCAGGCAGTCGAAAAACGCGGCACCGGCCACGCCCCAGTACGACGGGCCTTCATCGCAGCCGCCGTCGGGGGGCAGGAAGCGGGTGTAATTGTCCGCGCTCAGCGCTGCGCGGGAAGTGATCGCCTTAAGCGTTTCATCATCGTCCGCCAGCACCGCGGCGGCGAACAAAATGTTCGAGAGTACCCAGGGATTCCAGTTGTTGACCTGATTGCCCCGCAGCCCCGACCAGTGAAAATCGTGCCGCAGGAACGGCTCCAGCTGGCGGTGCGTCACCTCGTATTTTAGCTTTTCGCAGATGACCGGCGAGCAGGCGTCCAGCGCGGGTTTGTCCAGATAGTACACCATCGCCAGCAGCGCACCGGTGGCGGCGGAAAACAGGTCGATCGCGTGCAGCTGATCGTCAACGAACACCGCGGGCAGCCCCATATCGCCGCGCACCGGGCTGTACATGGCCAGATGAGCGGGCACCGTCCAGCCGGATTCCTCCATGATCGCCCAGACCACGTCCATCAGTTTGTCGGTGAACCGGCCCTGCTTTTCATAGGCTTCTGCCAGCGCCAGCTTGAGCGCCATGTCGCGCCGGCGGAAGTAAACGCGTTCGTATTCGGAGCGGTTGCCGTCCCGCACGAATCGTATGTACAGGGAAGCTGGGCAGAGCGGTATCTCCGCGTCCAGTTCGCGCTCCGCCAGTTCCACGACTTTGCGCATTTTGGCGTCGACGAACCGGGGGACGGAGGCGCTGCCGGACGTGCGGCCCGGATCGTCGCGGAACAACCGGACTTCGCGGGCGGGCAGGCACAGATCGGCGGAAAAGTTATGTTCAGAGAGCGGTTTAGGCATATGATCCTCCTGAGCGTTTCATGTTCTGCCGCTGACGTTCCAGCAGCGTTTCAAACCAGAGTTCCGGATCCGGCATGGGGGACACCGGACAGATACCGGACCGGACGATTCCGCGCTCCTGCACGGTCAGCGTGCGGGTCTTGCGCATTTCCGTCTGCGTATTGGGTTTGCGGTCAACGAACGCCGAACCGTGCGTTCCGATCGTTTCCGCCGAGCAGATCATGGCGGACAATACCGCCCGCGCCGTCACCGCCGCGTCGTACAGCCGGAAATACTCTGCCAGTTCCTCCGGCCCGCGCACGGTCACGCTGTCCTCGAAATGCGCGCACAGGTCATTTACTTTTTCAAACAGCGCTTTCATATCGCCGGTGCTCCGGTCGAAATCCGCGTACCGGCTCATGCCGCGGCGCAGTTCGTCCCGCAGCGCGGCGATATTTGACTCGCCGTACCCGAGCTCCGGCAATGTATGTTCCGGAATTACGTCAGTTTGCGGCGTGTTCGCGGTTCCTTCGCAGGCAATATGCTCCGCCGCCCGCAGACTGCCCACCTGGGTGGAGTTGAGCGCGCTGCCGCCCGGCCGGTACACGCCGAACGTGCCCGCCGCTTCGCCCGCGGCATATAGTCCTCGCACCGTGGTCTGCCAGTCGGCGTCGACACACACGCCCCCGTTGCAGTGCTGCGCGCACACCGCGATCTCCAGCGGTTCATGCCACAGGTCGATGCCGTGGGCGGCGTACAATTCTATTGCCCCCGAATTCATCTTCGCCAGCCGTTCGACCGGCGTGCCGAACAGCGCGCCCGAACGCTGCAGATACCCGTACGCCTCGCTGCCCAGCACTTCGAATCCGTTTTCCAGCCCGCGCGGATCGCGGGTGAAATCCAGAAATACGCGGTTGCCTTTCTTGAGCTCCGCGGCGGTCAGCAGATCTACCTGCGAAGAACCGTTCGCCTTGCGCGTATCGAACGGCCATTGATACCCTTTCAAAAACATCAGATCCAGCGCCTTCGTGCCCAGCGCGTCGTACAGGAATTCGCGCTCGCGGCCGTCCGGATCTACAGAGATATATCGGGGGAGCACCTGCTGGTACGTGCCGGACAGATTCCAGCGGAAGGCGGTGCTGGCAATGCCGTACTGCCATTCCTCCATGTTGGACAACGCCGCGCCCGCCTCCAGCGCCAGCCCCGTCCCGCCGTGCTGGCTCTCCGGGTATACCGTATTCTGATATATGCCCGCGGGGCCGCCGGTGCAGAGAATGATATTGCGGCAGGCAAACACGTGCAGATCGCCGGTATTGACGTCAATGCACGCCAGGCCGCTGACCGCCCGGCCCGCAGCGCTCTCCGCGGTGAGCAATTTGACCGCCAGCAACCCGTCCAGCACCGGAATACCTTTGGCGTTGACCGCGCGTTCCAGCGCCTCGGTCATGTATTTTGAAGTGAGGGGGCCGGCGGAAGTTGCCCGCGTGCGCGGATCGTGGTCAGTCTTGTAGCCCGCGTATTCGCCGAATTCGTTGGCAGGGAAGGGCACGCCCAGTTCCACCAGCCGCATGAAGCACCGGGTCGAATACGCCGCTTCCGCCAGCGCGTGTTCGCCCATGACGCCGCCGCCCGCGTAGAGCGTGTCCGCCAGTTCCCGCACGCTGTCGCCTTCCGCGCCGCACAGCGAGAGTTTGTAGTACGTCTGCTTGTCGCTGCCGGTGTTGCGCGAAGTGCCCGCAAGCCGTCCCTCGGTAACGATGGCAATATCCCGCACGCCCAGCCCGTACAACCGGTCCGCAGCGTTGTACCCCGCGCAGCCGGTGCCGATAACGATCGTATGGTAGTACTTCGATGCTTTCATATCTGTCCCTGTTTAAACGCGTGTCTGACCCTGTGTTCAAAGTCTGCGGATGTGCATGCCGCCGTCAATTATAAACGATTCCCCGGTGGTATACCCGAACGTACCGTCGCACAGCGCCAGCACCGCGCGGGCAATATCCTCCGGCTGCCCCCAGCGCCCCAGCGGCACCAGTCCTTCGCCGATCAGGCGGTCGTATTTATCCTTCACCGCCGCGGTCATGCCGGTGGCAATTATGCCGGGGCAGATCTCATTGACCGTGATGCCTTCGCCCGCCAGCCGGTCCGCGAACAGCATGGTGATCATTGACACCCCCGCCTTGGAGATGCAGTATTCGCCGCGGCTCGTGGAGCTGGTGTAGGCGGAGCAGGAAGAAATGTTGACGATGCTGCCGCCCTTGCCCTGCCGTATGAGCGCGTTCGCCGCCAGCTGGGTGAGAAAGAGGGTGCCTTTGGTGTTGACGCCCATCACGAAATCGTAGCTCTCCTCGGTCATTTCC
>JAFZSK010000060.1 GCA_017620915.1 Clostridia bacterium
CACCACCACCACCATCACGGCCACGACGCGGACGAGATATTCACGAGCTGGGGCGTCAATACGGCACGCAAGTTTACGGTGGAAGGCATTGACGCCATCCTCACCGCATTGGACGGCGGCAATTACGGCCAGATCCTGCGGTCGAAAGGAATTGTCCCCGCGGAAGACGGCAGCTGGATCTACTTCGACTACGTACCCGAGGAGCATGACATCCGCACCGGTTCGGCCGACATCACCGGCAAGCTGTGCGTGATCGGTTCGAACCTGGACGAAACCGGTCTTAAGACTCTGTTCGGAGTCTGAACCGGCGTTCAAAGCCTGTCAAGCTTTGGAGGTTGACAACAAATGACGAGCGAAGTACCTGTATTTATGTTCACCGGTTTTCTGTTCGCGGGCAAGACCACGTTCATCCAGAGCATTCTGGAAAACGCGGAATTCAGCCGCGGCGTGTCCACGCTTCTGCTGGTGTGTGAAGAAGGCGAGGAAGAGTACCGGCCGGAGCGCTTTGCCGATAAGCGGGTAAAGATCGTGAATATCGAGAACGAAGAAGACCTCGATCCCGTGACGCTTGAAAAGGCGCGCAAAGACGCGGGCGCGGAGCGGGTGATGGTGGAGTACAACGGCATGTGGCAGTTGTCCTCGTTCATTTATGCGATGCCGGAGCAGTGGATCATCGCACAAGAAATGACGTTTTTTGAGGGCGAGGGTTTCACCGCCTGCAACGCCAATATGCGCAATCTCGTCGTGGACAAGATCCAGAACACCGACGTGGTCACATTCCGCGGCCTTGAACCGGATTCGGCGCTGATCCCGGAACTGCACAGCATCTGCCGCGGTGTGCAGCGCGGCGTTAATATCGTGTACAACTTCACGGACGGCACCGAAAAAGTCGACGATATTCCCGACCCGCTGCCGTATGATCTGGACGCGAAGATCGTGGAGATCGGGGACAACGCGTACGGCCTCTGGTACGCCGAAATGATGCAGTTCCCGGAAAAATACGATAAGAAGAAGTACCGCTTCAAGGCGTTCGTAGGCAAGGACCGCAGCCTCGGCCGCAATGAATTTTTCGCGGGCCGCCACGTGATGTCGTGCTGCGTCAACGATATCCAGTATGCCGGCATGCTGGCGCGCTGGGACAAAGCGCCGATCCTCAAAACGGGCGACTGGATCATTCTGGAGGCATCGCTGTCAATGGAGAAAAACCGCGTCTACCGCGCCAAAGGTCCGGTGCTGACTGTGACCGGCGTGGTGCGCACCGCCGAACCGGAATACAAGGTCGTCACCCTGGCGGGCACACCCGCGGATTTATGACGCAGTCTGACGGTCGCTGCGGCAGGAAAGACATGACACTATAATTATAATTAAAAAGAAAAGCGGCGCTGATCGAAGGCGCCGCTTCTTTATTGTTTAAGTGGATTATCAGGGACTTGAACCCCGGACCGATCGGTTATGAGCCGACTGCTCTGACCAACTGAGCTAATAATCCGTTGCCGCCGCGGAGGATCACTGCCTCACGAAGCGAACGGAAGTATAGCAAAAAGTGCGCGGGATGTCAACCACTTTTTAATGATAAATGGCAATGAGCAAATTCAGCCTTTCATATAAAACACGCCGTCGCGGAAGAGCTCCCGCGACGCATACTCTTCGGTCAACTGTTCGACGCGCTTCCAGGTATCCTCTCCGAATATTGACGTTCGTTCTCTTATTTCATTGTCGCCGCCGGCGAAAAACACCTGCTTTTTGCCGCCGAAAAAGAGCTGAACGACCGGGATAAAATCCCCGTATTCGCGCGAAAAACCGGGGCCGGGGAAAATGTCAGACGCGACATTGCCTCTGTATTCGACATATGAAGTAGCCGTGACGAGCCGCGATCCTTTGGTCAATTCGTATGTTCGAGCGAGCTCGTCAGGGAACCGGAGAAAGATCACCGCGTCCATTTCATCGGAGTACGCGGAGATCGTCAGCGGCGCGACGGACTGTACTATTGCCGGCTGTGTGTCGCCGAACAGCAGGATATTGCCCAGCAGGCGCGTGTTCATGTCGAATTGCATCTGCTCTTTGACGCCGCTGCAGGCGAGTTTGCGTACCTGATAGAATTTTTTGTATTTGAGTTTAACGTTTCCAGGATTGTCGGCAGCCATGGTCTGTTCCTCCGTTTATTTTTTTCAATTATAACACTGATTCAAATTAAGTCAACGATTCTATTTTCTCTTTTCTTATTTCAGTGATAATATACGAGAAACCGTCAGAAATAGTGCCGGCGTCATGAGTAGTATCCCTATTTTTGAAATATAGGAAATCGGGATACCGCCAATGGATCCGGGGAAAATCCAAGGCTTTTTTGCCATAATCTCATTTATTGCATTCGGGCGCCTTCTCTAGATTCGGGCAGGATAACAAAAATGCCTGACGTCATAGCAAATCTATAAAAAGTTTAAAACGCTATGATTAGGGTTCCTTCTTTTGAACAGCCAAAAGACCGCAATGGCTTTTTTAATCATAGCATTTTCACAAAATGACCGTTTTGCTATGACGATTCCGGTCATAATAAGCTCGATTTACATGATGTCCGGAAAGATAGAATGGAACAGAAGCCGCTCAACGGTCAAAAACGGGCGCAACGGGCAAGTTGTATCATAGCAAAAATGAAATAACAGCTATTACTATGATGTCAGCATTTTCTTGACCTGAAAATGAGCATGCGCCGCTTGATGCGCGGCTGCTTTTACCAACTCCGGGTTAAATTCAGCAGGGTAAAAAAACGGGCTGCCCGCCGTCCTGCTTAAGCAAGGATCCGAACAGCCCGTTTGAGTCGGGATGACAAGATTTGAACTTGCGGCCTCTGCGTCCCGAACGCAGCGCTCTACCAAACTGAGCCACATCCCGTCACGAATCCGTATGATACCACCGGCCGAAAGTAAAGTCAAGTACTTTTTGCAAGTTTCACTTGCGAAGCGCGGACAAATATTGTATGATTCGGACAGGGGAATCGACCCGGGAGATCAGATATGAGAAACGGAATTGCCGACTACTATAAATCAAACAAAAACACGGGCCGCGGGACTGTAAGATGGGTCAGCGCGGCGCTGGCTATATGCATGTTGGCCGTGATGTTCTGCGGCGCTCCGGTGTTCTCGGCGGGGCAGGTCGAATATACCGAACTGTTCTCGGAAGATTTTGAAGGAACTGTCCCCGGAGATACGTACGTAAATACTGTAAACGGTACCGGGATCAACTATTTCGGTCCTGAAAGTATGCTGCTCGTCGAAGGCAGTTCCGGTTCGATAACCGGCATGCGTTCGCTCCGGCTGTACAACTGCGATCTGCGCTGGCGGGAACTGTCGATCGAAGAACTGTACTTTCAGATCGGGTTTGCGGTAAAAGTTGGCGCGGATTTTGACAACGCCTTCATGTTCGCGGTGTCGACGCAGGATCCGGATACTTCTATCGAAGAACTGAAAGGCACGCTGTTCACCATCAGTAACGAGTCCGGCGGCAATACCTATCTGTACGGCGCGGACGGCACCCGTCTGTTTAATTTGAAGAAGGATACTGTTTACCGTATCAGTGCGGAAGTGAAACGCGGCAGCAACGAATGTACGGTTTACGTTAATGGCGAAAAGCAGTCGCGCACTTTTAAATTCCAAAGCGATTTCTACAGCATAAACGGCATAAGAGTATATATGCCGCCCGTGGCGAACAATAATGACGTGCCGGGGTCACCCGAACCGACCGAATTGACGCCGCCCACCTCCGCGCCGGCATTGACCGCGGAGACCGAACTGCCGGAGGCCGCTGCCACCGAAATGCCCACGGAAAAGCCGGAAAAGAAGCCCACAAACACCACGACGCTGCTGATCGATGATATATACATCAGCGGCAAAGGCAGGAATTATCCGCAGCCGTATTCGGTCCAGGCGCCGGGGGATATGCCCTCGGTAAAACTGGATGATGTGCCGGGCAAACATGTGCGTGTATTCGTCAACACCGTTGAGATCGATATGTCCAAAACGTATATCACCGAAAATACCGTATATATCTCGGCGGAGCAGTTTCTGAAGAGTATTTCCGTGGACTACTCGTACGATAAAAATGAGCGCAACCTGCACATCTTTAACGATAAGATCGATTTTTCTGTCCACGTGCCCGGTGATGAGATCACCGTAAACGGTACCTCGGTCAAACTGAAATATCCGGTCAGAATGATCGACGACGTCATCATGATCTCGCCTAATTTCATCAATGAAGTGTTCAACGCAAAAGTCTGGTGGGACAAAGATTCGCAGATGCTGGTGATCACCTCCGGCAAACAGAAAAACGATAATATTCTGCGCATCGTCGGCGACCGGCTGTACATGAACGGGGAGCCGTACTACGAGATCAGCTTCAATAAATACGATCTGTTTTATCAGCTCTGGGCGGCGCATTCCGGAAACCCGGAGTATCCGTCGGACGAGTACCGGGAACTCGCGGCGGAAGCCGCGCTGAAACAGCTTCATGACTGCGGTTTCAGATCTATCCGGGTCTTCTGCGGTTCGGATGTGCCGGAACTTATGTACGATACCGTTGAGCGCGGCTACTATTTTGAGACAATGGACAAAATGTTCGACTTGTGCGACCGGTACGGTATCAAGGTGGTCGTGTGTCTGGGGCTCATCTCAGATAATTTCGTAGTCAAACAGCGCGTTCCCGGCTCGGGACTGGTCAACAAAGACGAAACGGTGCTGGATCTGGTCGCCGATCCGAACTGCGAGTCCCGGGCGCTGGTCCGGCGATACATAAGCGAGTTTGTGGAGCGGTATAAAAACCGCGATACTATACTGATGTATGAGATAGTAAACGAAGGAAACCTCGATGCGGATGTGGGCTACACGACTAAGTCCGTATGCTATTCGCTTATCCAGCTGGCAGAGTTTTATTCTTTCTGCGCGCAGGAAATAAAGAAGTACGACAAAAATCGGATAGTATCCGGCGGTGATTCCGTGCTGCGCAGCGCACAGTGGCATCTGCTGGAGTCAACGATGGCCGGCAGACCCGATGATCTCACCGCGGATACTAAGGAAGAGCATCTGTATGCGTTGACCTTGCTGAACGAGAGCCTGGATGTTGTCAGCATCCATGCCTACAGCCTGGGCAGCGCGCAGTCCGACACTTCTTATACCGATGACGGCGAGAAGGTCTATTACGGCTTTAAGGACGCGCGGACCAATGCGTCGCGGCTGGGTAAACCCCTGTACACCGGTGAGGCTAATATCACGCTTTCGCCGGATCGCGTGGATTACGCCGATTCGGTCAAGGCGTATCTGAACAAGATCGTTGACGCCGGCGTGCAGCTCACGCACTGGTGGACGTTCCGCTCCGACCGCCAGGGTTCCGATGACGGAGACAACTGGCGCAATGATTCCGGCGAGGTGCTGAACGCTATTATTGCCGCCGACCGGTCGCTGAACGAACAGTACTGTGTCAACGGCGTCAGTTCCGAAAACACCGACCATATCTGGAACGACACGGATTACGACGTGTTTGACCCCGCCGGCGTGATCAGCGGCGCTACGGCTTCAAAAGAGACCAAAATCAGAGACGCGCTAAAAATGTCGCTGCTGCTGGCGGGTGCGATGCTGGTCTTGTGCGTGGGGATCGTGCTGGTATTCAGAAGGCGCATACGGCGCAGCGAGAACTGAAAAATGACGGAAGAACAGGCTTTTCTGACAAAACCGCTGGTACTCGCGTATATCGGTGACAGCGTGTTTGAATTGTATATCAGGCTGCGGCTCACGGAGGTTCCGTACCGAGACGCACACGACCTGCATGTGAAGTCGATCCGCTACGTGAAAGCATCGGCGCAGGCGAAGCTCGTTGCCGCTCTGGAACCGGAGCTCACCGATCGGGAGAAAGCCGTGGTGCGATTCGGCCGCAATGCCCACAGCAACACGGTGCCCCGCAACGCGGACCTGGGGGATTATCACGCGGCTACCGGTTTCGAGGCGCTGCTGGGCTATCTGAAGCTGTCCGGACAGACGGAAAGGCTGGCTGAGATACTGGATAAAGCATACGCACTGGGGTAATTATAAAATGATAAACGAAAATGATAAAAATGAAGAACTGATCTACGGCCGCAATCCGGTATCGGAAGCACTGAAAGCGGGCCGCGCGATCAATAAAGTACTGATCGCAGAAGGCGAGACCCACGGCGCGCTCAAACCGATAGAGGCCATGTGCGCGGAACGGGGGCTGCTCGTGAAGTATGTGAGCCGCCGGGAAATTGACCGCGCTATTCAGGAGCTTACCGGCGAGCGCAACACTAACCATCAGGGCGTGGCGGCTTACATTGCCGCGGCGCCGTATGTCGAGCCGGAGGATATATTGGCCGCGGCGCGGGAAAAGGGCGAGAA
>JAFZSK010000061.1 GCA_017620915.1 Clostridia bacterium
CCATCTTAATTCGCTCCTTTCCCAGGCTGCCGGCAACACAATAATTTTCTCTATTTGCAAGACTAATTTCAACTCGAATTTGATGCACGACTGAATTCTACTCGCCACCCTTTGGAGTAGACGTTAACTTTTCACTTCAGCGACTTTTACAGGCAATAGCGCTGCAATTGACATTCTGACCCCAAAAATGCTATAATAATTGCCGAACAAAGCGAACGCGTGGAGGTTTGTTAAATTATGTATGACGTTGCCGTAATCGGTGCGGGAGTCATAGGCGGGATGATTGCGCGGGAATTGGCCGCGTACGAACTGAATGTCTGTCTGTTAGAGGCGGAAAACGACGTGGGCAGAGGCTCAAGCAGTGCGAACAGCGCGATCGTCCACGCGGGTTTTGACGCCAAGCCGGGATCTCTCAAAGCCAGATTCAATGTTGAAGGCTCGCGGATGATGGAAGAAGTCTGCCGCGATCTGGGTGTGAAATATCAGCGCAACGGCTCGATGGTCGTGGCGTTCAGCGATGATGACCGCAAGATGGTCGAAGAGTTGCTGGAGCGCGGCCGCCAGAACGGCGTCGAGGGGCTGTACATTGCCGAATCGGAAGAACTGCACCGCCTGGAGCCGAATCTGTCGCAGGACGCGGTGTGTGCATTGATCGCTCCCACCGGCGCCATCGTGTGCCCGTACGAACTCACTATTTCCGCCGTGGGCAACGCCATGGACAACGGCGTGAAGCTCCAGCTCAACTACCGCGTCACCGGCATCGTGTTCGACGGCGAGGGGGACAACGGCCGGGGCTGCTTTATTATTGCCTCTTCCGCGGGCAGCACCGTGAAGGCGCGGTACGTGATCAATGCCGCGGGGCTGTATTCGGACAGCGTTGCCGCCATGGCGGGGGACGATTCCTTCCGCATCCGGCCGCGGCGCGGCGAATACCTGGTGCTGGACAAAGGCGCCGGCACGCTGTGCAGCCACACGATCTTCCGCACACCCACCAAAATGGGCAAGGGCATCCTGATCACCCCCACCGTTGACGGCAACGTGCTGTTGGGCCCCACGTCGGAGGATATTGACGACAAGCGCGACACCTCCGTGACGCAGGAGGGCATTGACCGCATCATCAGCCAGATGAAGCAGGAGATGCCCGCGGTCAACATCGGCAGCGTCGTCACCCTGTTCTGCGGCCTGCGCGCCGTGGGCAATACGGGAGATTTCATCATCAACAGCCCCCGCCCGCGCTTCATCAACGTGGCTGCCATCGAAAGCCCCGGCCTCACCTCATCGCCGGCGATCGGTCAATACGTAAAGAACCTCCTACTGGAAAAACTCGCCATGGACGGCATCGTGCCGCGCCGCAAAAAGCGCCACATCCGCACGCGCCCGTCGCTCCACTGGTTCCAGATCCTCACCAAAGAGCAGAAAAACCTGGTCATCGCCGACGATCCTTCGTTCGGGCACATAATCTGCCGCTGCGAAGGCATCACCGAAGGCGAGATCAAATACGCCGCGGCGCAGAACCCGCGCCCCTCCGATCTGGACGGCGTAAAACGCCGGACGCGGGCGCAGATGGGCCGCTGCCAGGGCGGTTTCTGTGCGCCGTTCATCGTGCGGATATTGTCCGACGAGCTGGAGGTGCCCTTCGAATCCATCACTAAAAACGGCAACGGTTCCTACATCAACATCGGCAGAACTAAGGAGATAACAGACTAACATGGCAGCCTGGGATTATGAATACAGTGTAGTAGTAATTGGCGGCGGCCCCGCGGGAATGAGCGCGGCCATCGCGGCGCACGACTGCGGCGTCTCCGACGTGCTGATCATCGAGCGCGAGAACGCGCTGGGCGGTATCCTGCGGCAGTGTATCCACTGCGGCTTCGGACTGGAGCTGTTCAAAGAGGAATTGACCGGGCCCGAATTCGCCGAGCGGCTGGCGGAGCAGGTGGAGCAGCGGGGGATTGAGTGCAAATTGTCCACGATGGTGCTGAACGTGAGCCGCGACAAACTGATCACCACCACCTCCGCGGAAGAAGGCGTGCTCACCATCAAAGCGGGGGCAATAATATTCGCCATGGGCTGCCGCGAGCGGTCCCGCGGCGCGTTGACAACGCCCGGCACCCGCCCCTCCGGCATCTTCTCCGCGGGCGCGGCGCAGCGCTACGTCAACATCGAAGGCTATATGCCGGGCAAAGAAGTCGTGATACTGGGCTCAGGCGACATCGGACTCATCATGGCGCGGCGCATGACGCTGGAAGGCGCGCACGTCAAACTGGTGTGCGAAGTGATGCCGTACTCCGGCGGCCTGGCGCGCAACATCGAGCAGTGCCTGCACGACTTCGACATTCCGCTGCTGCTGAGCCACACGGTCACGAAGATCCACGGCAAAGGGCGGCTGGAAGGCGTGACGATCTCCCAGGTGGATGAGCGGCGGCGCCCGATCCCGGGCACGGAGCAGTACGTGGAGTGCGATACGCTGCTGTTGTCCGTGGGCCTGATACCGGAAAATGAATTGACCACCGGCTGCGGCATACCGCTGAACGGCGCCACCAAAGGCGCGGAAGTGGATCAGGACCGCCAGACAGAAGTGCCGGGTATCTACGCGTGCGGCAACGTGCTCCATGTTCACGACCTGGCGGACTACGCGGCGGAAGAAGCGCGGATCGCGGGCAAAGCGGCGGCGGAACTGGTCCGGGGCGAGACCGGTACTCCCGCGGACATACGGCTCAAGACCGACGGCAAAGTACGCTACACCGTGCCGCAGCGCATCACGGTCAAAAAGGACGTCACCGTGTACTACCGCGTGTCGGATGTGTTCGATACACCGCGGCTGACTGTGACCGCTAAACTGCCGGACGGCGAAACGCGCGATATTCTTACTAAAAAATACATCCGGCTGGCGCCGGGGACAATGGAAGCCGTCAAACTCTCCCGGGATCTTACCGGAGAGTTGCCGGACGGGACCGTGCTGGAATTCAGGCTGAACTGACGAGGAAAGACTCATGAACAGAAAGATAATTTGCATAATCTGCCCCCGGAGCTGCGAGATCGATGCCGAGATCGCGGCGGACGGCAGCGTGACGGTATCCGGCTTCGGCTGCCAGCGCGGCAAACGCTACGCCGAATCGGAATGCATCAACCCGGTGCGTACGGTCACCAGCACCGTGTGCGTGGAAGGCCACGCGCCGCTGCCGGTGCGCACCGATAAACCGGTGCCCAAGGCCAAAATGTTCGAGTGCATGAAGGCGATCGCGAAGGTAAAGGCGCTGCCGCCGGATCTGCACATGGGCGACGTGATACTGGAAGACATATGCGGCACCGGAGCGAATCTGATCGCCGCTGCGGGACGGATGCGGAACGGAAACTGACCGCCGGACGGACGGCAAAGGATATAGCGAAAACAGCGAACAACAATCGGAGGTGTTTTTATGGTCGTAAGCAGACCGCCAATGGGCTGGAACTCGTGGAACACGTTCGGCCCCGAAATCGATGAACAGACTGTAAGATCCATGGCAGACGTGATGGTGTCCGAAGGGTATCTGGCTGCCGGGTACGAGTACCTGGTGATCGACGACTGCTGGGCGCTGCGGGAGCGCGACGCGAATGGCCGCATGGTGCCGAATCCGGAGAAATTCCCGAGCGGCATGAAGGCGGTGGCGGATTACGTGCACTCCAAAGGGTTGAAATTCGGCATCTACTCCTGCGTGGGCAACTACACCTGCGCCGGTTTTCCGGGCTCGTACGAGTACGAGTTCATTGACGCCGAGACCTTCGCCGAGTGGGGCGTGGACTTCCTGAAGCTGGATTACTGCTACAAACCGCTCTCTGAACCCGGCGCGCGGCTGTACCGCCGCATGGCGCTGGCGCTGGATAACTGCGGCCGCGACATCCTGCTCTCCGCCTGCAGCTGGGGCGCGGACGAGACCCATAAATGGATCAAGACCACCGGTTCCAGCATGTGGCGCTCCACGGGCGACGTGGTGGATTCCTGGGCTTCCGTCAAAAATCTGTACGAGATCCAGCGGGGCATTTACGAGTACAACGGCGCGCTGTGCTTCAACGACATGGATATGCTGATCGTGGGCATGAACGGCAAGGGCAACGTGGGCGTTGCCGGCTGCACGCTGGAAGAATACCGCACGCACTTCTCCATCTGGTCGTTCTTCGGCTCGCCGCTGATGATGGGCTCGGATATCCGCGAAGCGGACGACGACGTCAAAGCGATCCTCCAGAACCCCGCCGTCATCGCGGTGGATCAGGATCCCGCGTTCCGGCAGCCCTACACCGTCCACGGCAACCCCCACGTCTGGGCGCGCCACATGGCGGACGGCGACATCGTACTGGGCATCTTCAACGTTGACGACAACCCGATGTGGGTATTCGTTCCGTTCTCCGAACTGGGCATCGGGCGGATCGCGGGCCGCGGCTTCCAAATGACCGATCTGTGGACCGGCGAAGACCTGGGCGTGAAGAAGGAACAGTTCACACTGAGCGTTGCCCCGCACGCCAGCAAGCTCTTCCGGCTCAAGCTGGCCAGACTTTGATGACGATGGAGGCGCTGCGGGAGCGCACGGGCATTGCCGACGAAGCGTTTCTGCGGTCTTTTACAGGCGGCGGGACTGACGCGGACAATATTGACGCCTCCCGCTGCCTCCGCTGCGGCAACGCACTCACTCCGGACGACACCGGTGCGCACCGCAAACTCGTGAACCGGGGGGCAACGGCCTTCATCTGCGTCCGCTGCCTCGCCGGTTTTCTCGGCGTCACCGAGCCGTTCCTGCGGGAAAAGATCGAATACTTCCGCAAAAGCGGCTGCACGCTGTTTCAATTGCAATCTTCCGGCGATCTGTGATACAATAATATGAGCGGCAATGCCGTTTCGCCGGGGGTGAGCAAACTGAAGGAAGAACTGCGGATAGTGAAGATCGACGAAGTGCCGGCGGACTATTCCGGTTTTATGCGTTTGTTCGAGGAACTCTCCGGTACGCCGGAAGGCGCGGCGGTTTTGTTCGCGCTGGCGCTGCTGCTCACCGCGAAAGACCGGGAGCTGGGGCGGAAGTGCGTGGAGACATTGACGCTGGAACCGCCAGAAGAACACATGTTCGAAGCGGAGTTCCCGAAAGGGAGCGAGCTGGAAGAGATCGCCCGCTCGTATTTCCGGGAGCTGCCGGACGGTGCGCTGGAAGCGGCGGTCAAACTTACCGGCGAGAAACCGCTCAAACGGCGTTACAAGACCGTTTACATCGGCTGCCGCGGCACCGCGGGCTACCGGCCGGTCACACTGGTGTCGAAACCGCCCCGCTACTTTAAGAAGCGGTACGGCATTCGCGGAGATTATTACAACGATCCGTGGCTGACGGCGGAATATCCGTCAATGCTGCTCCCGGTGCTGCACAAAAACTGACCGCACCGCCGAAGGATCACAAAAAAGAGGTAGGACAATGGCAGGGACTGTCAAAAGAGAAAACAAAAAGGACAAAGCCAAGAAGACCGCGATCCGCGTTTTGTGCATAGTGCTGGCGATCTCTATGGTACTGGGAATTTTGTACTGGCTGGCTACATTCATATTGTCCCTGTTCTGAACGGGGCGCGGACGCAGGGGCGGATGCCCGGAGAATTGACATGGTTTTAATGGCGGCAAACTGGTTCAGCCGGTTGATGATCTACATAAAGGAGTTTCTCTCGTTCGACAGCTTCTGGGATGTCCTGCGGGCAGTGATCGACGTTGCCATAATCTCGTTCCTGTTCTACCGCATCATCCGCGCGCTGAAGGATTCCCGCGCGTTCCAGCTCATTAAAGGCATATTGCTCATCCTGATCGTGGCGGGGTTGGCGCTGCTGCTCAAATTGCCCACGGTCTCATACCTGATCAAAGCGTTTATCAGCGTGCTGCCCGTGCTGCTGGTCGTGATGTTCCAGCCCGAACTGCGGCGCTGGCTCGAAGACATCGGCAACAGCAATATCCGCAGCATTTTCACCGGTTCCGGCCGCGCGGCGGACGAACGTATCGATTCTATGATCAACGAAGTGGCCAACGCCGTTACCGCCATGAGCCGGGAACGCGTAGGCGCGCTGGTGGTGTTCGAGCGGTCAACTAACTTGGGCGAAATAATCCGCACCGGTACCGTTGTTGACGCCAACGTCTCCACACAGCTCCTCCGCCTCATCTTTGTGCCCAACACCCCGCTGCACGACGGCGCGGTGATCATCCGCGACTGTAAAGTGCATGCCGCGGCGTGCTATCTGCCGTTGTCCTCGAACAACTCGCTGGATCTGGACCTGGGCACGCGCCACCGCGCGGGCATCGGCGTTACGGAGAATTCGGACGCGGTGTGCGTCATCGTGTCGGAGGAAACGGGCTTTATCTCGTTTGCCGCCGGCGGCACGCTCCAGCGCAACATTTCCCGCGAGAAACTGGTACAGCTCCTGAAGGAAGCGCTGCGCTCCAAGGACAATAAAACCAGCAAATCCGGCAAGTCCGGCAAATCCGGTAAAAACGCTGCGAACACAGTTAAAAACGCCGGCGGCAATACCGCCCGTGCGAAGTAAGGAGGTGGCCGCACGATGACGTTCAAGGAACGCTTTCAGAAATTGACATCCAGCAAGACGTTTTATCTGGTGTTGTCCATAGTGCTGGCCATCATCGCGTGGCTGACCGTGATGGGGTTCACGAATCCCGTTGTCACCCGCACCATGGAAGTGCCGATCGAATTTCTGAACGAGAACGCTCCCGCCACGCTGGATCTCAAAGACATGACAGTCACATACCCCAAGACCGTGACGGTGACGCTGAGCGGCCGCAAGGACACCATAAACAACCTGAATATCTCCGAAGTGACCGCGTCCTGCGACCTGGAATCGATCACCAAAGCGGGGGAGACCGTGGTAAAGGTCACCAAACCGGTGTGCAATCACGTCGGTGTGACTGTGGATGATTATTATCCCAAAGCGATAACATTCAATTACGACAAGACCGCCAAAAAGAACCTGGAAGTGCGTCTGAAATATGATACGGAACTGCTGAAATCCGGCTACGAGTTCATTTCCGTAACGTCTTCGCTGTCCAGCATACCGGTGGCCGGCATGGCGTCGCTGCTGGATACCTGTGATTACGTGCAGGTAGATCTCAGCGACAGCATCGAGAAGGGCACGCTGGATTCGGACCGGAGCGCCGCGTTCCTGGTGAAGTACATTTCGACGTCCGGCGACAACATCACGCATAATTTCCCCGAAGAACGGATCACGGTCACCGTCGACATCCAGGTCGGCAAACGCATTCCGTTCAGTTATTCGGTGACCGGCGAACCCGCGAAGGATAATTTCTACAACGGCGTAAGTGCCTCGGCGGAAGCGGTGCTGCTGCACGCCAATAAACTGCAGAGCAGTCAGGAAACGCTGCGCAATATGTACGTGCTGGATCTCGGCAAGGTGGATATTTCCGGCGCCTCCGCCGATGTGGTAAAGACGGTCACGCTGGCGGAACTGCTGCCTTCCGGCATAGAAGCGGTCAATATCCAGCAAGTCACGCTGACGGCCGAAGTCGGACAATTCGTGACGCGGTCGTTCCAGTTGTCGCTGTCCGGATTGACCATGCCCGGGCGGGACAACGACAAATACGATTACAGCATCGGGCCGGATACGGTGAGCGTGAACATCAAGGGACGCAGCGAGGATCTGGCCGGGTTCACGTTGTCCTCGGCGGTGCCCACGATCGATC
>JAFZSK010000062.1 GCA_017620915.1 Clostridia bacterium
AATAACAAGACTTGGATATGAGTTTGAGTTTCATATGAATCCCCTTCAAAAATAAGTAATCAATGAGTCCAACCGGCCGTTATTGACACCCACTGTCAATAGTATTATACTACAAGCGAACATGGAGTTGTGCAACGTTTTTTGCCCGGACTGTTGCATAAGTGCCAAAATTAAAAATTTTTTGGGGAGGAACTTGGATGATAAACAGAAAATATACCGATCCGCGCGCCCGCGCAACCAGAGACAAAATCGTCAACGCATATGTGGAATTGCTGTTAGAGAGGGAAAGAGAATCCATATCTATAATTGATATCTGTTCGAGAAGCCAGATCAACAGAACGACTTTTTACCGGCACTATTTAAATATCTCAGATATAGAGAAAGATATCGAAAAAATTGTCCTTAACAAATTTATGCAATTGCTGGACAACACAGATCTTGACGATTTCTTATACGGGCGCAAAGAGTTTTTGAATACCGTCAACGAGACTATTGTTTCAGAGATCGGGTTTTACTCAAAAATACTCCTGGTAAATCAAAACGTTAGTTTTCTCGAAAAGATCAATAGCTCCATAAGAGACCGGCTCAGGACTACGCTCGTCGCAAAAACGTCAATACCGCCCGCACAGATTGATCTTATACTCACGTTTGCCGTTGCGGGAAGGACCGCCGTATACCGGAGATGGATAATTAACGGCTTCAAACCGTCCGCCGATGCAATATCAGAAATGTTGGAAAAGATATCTTCTTCCGGGTTTGATTATTTTCTGATTGACGGTCAAGACGAATAGACCATGGCGATGAGATCGTCTACACGATTTGATCTTCTATGATAGGCAAAAAAACAACAGCCCCGGGACGTTGATCTCGAGGCTGTTTTTGAGTGCGGATAGCAGGGACTTGAACCTGTATGAGAGAACTCTCACACGGACCTGATGGTAGCGTGACCTTGGTGAAAAAAATTGCATACCTTGCTTTTAAGGTAAAGCAACGAATAATCATTCTAAGTAGTAAACAGGATATCCCTCAACTTTTTTCCTTCTCCCATTTTTAAAAATCCATTTTTTTATAATAGAATACTTTTTCTTTATTTCTTCATTCTTGACACAATAGTATCCCAAATAGAGTCTTTCTGCATAATAATTTTCGTTATACAATTCTTTTGTTAGTTCTAAAAAAGGTATTTCATTCTCAAAACAATAAGAGATTAAATAATCTCCGTTGATTAGCTCATCGTGTCCAAAAAGTTGATGGGGTGTAATTAGAGATTTAAAATCTTCTTTCAAGCGAATAACAAAAAGGTCGTTATCTGCTAACATTTTTAAGAAGGAAATATCAGCTCTAATAGACACAAAGAAAGTAATCTGTTTTCCCATTATATTTCCTCCTGGTTAAGCAAAAATAAGTCCATACGCTGGAGCAGCCGCTCCTTCGGTTACTATTGTTGCAACTGTGACAAGAGCAACTATAGCAACAGTTACAATTACTTTTGTTGTAGCTCTAGCATTATTCCATTCGCATTCATATACAACAATGAAAGAGCCTTCATTGTTCCATTCGCGTTAATTGTAGTAAGCTTTATTCGGTTTCACTTCTGTTGTTGTCCATTGTGCAGAAAACGGGGCCTCCAAATTATTCGTTTGAGACTCAAGCTCTGCTTCAGATGTGTAAAAACCTATAGTTCTATGCTCTAAAGTGTCATACAGAATGAAAAACGAGTCATCCTGCAGAAATAATTCGTGGAATGATAATTTCTTTATAGCATCGGATATATAAATGCATTTTAAGCAGACATATCTCTCGTTGTAAAAAAAACCTTGTACAAAATAATCACAATCATTAGGAACAAATGAAGTAGATTGATCTACCATTTTAATATTATGTGTGCTTATTTTGAGCAAATAGTACCCATTCGGTAAGTCAAGCCTCCATTCATCATAAAGTGAACCTAACATATTGCATGAAGTTGTAATAAGAGTTAATGCTGCAATAACAACAATTGTTATTGACTTAAATTTTGTGCCAAGCTGTATAGTATTCATAATTAATCTCCCAGTCGAATGGAGTACCTAAACCGGATTCTTGTGCTAAATAACCTATGTTATTTAGTGTACTTCCAATTCCGTCTCCTGTTTCATTTCCTTTATTAAAATCATATGTATCGTAGATTGTGACAGACACTTTTTCTCTAGAATAATGTGTTACTCGCTCATACAAGCAGAACCCCCAAAAACGTATAGAGAATGTTTTTTCCATGTACTCTTTTTTAACATCAAGCTTATAACTGGCATTTCTAATTGCAAGCCATAAATCTGGCTCTTTACTAGTAAAAGTGACCGCCCCAGTGACCGTAAAACTCCTGCTTCCATACTCTTTTAGCTTATTCTCGATGATTCGGTTCATTGTTTTTGATTTTTTTACTAATTTAGCCGCAAAGCTTGAATTATTATAAACTAGTTTAGATCCATTTCCGAACAAAAAATGGTTTAACAATTCTACAGCCAGTGATTTACTACCAGATATATCCACGTTATGAACAGAGTTATTTTCACAATACGCAAACATATTATGGCCAACAATTCCTTGACCCGTGCTTATGTAGACATCCGGATTGATAAATCTTTGTACCTGCGGGTCATAATACCTGCTCTGCAGATAGTACAGCTTCGTTTCGGTGTCGTAGAAGTAACCCCTGTACCTCAAGCTATTCAGATTTGCAATGTGCATAGATGAGGTAAGCGCGTTGCCGCTGGCGTCACGGACTTCAAGCAGTTTGCCCCATCCGTCGTAAATGTATCTGGCTACAAGTGCGTTTGTGCTGCTTCTTAGTTCGAGTATATCGCCCTCTATATTCCTCACAAAGAAGTATTTTGTTGACGTTGAGCCGTTGTAATAATTGAGAGCATATGGCCTTTCGGAGGCATCGTAGAAGTATTCAATGTATTGACTGCCCCATTTGTCACAAAGAAGTTGAGAGCCGTCGTAAGTATAAGTGTGCATGGTCCCGTTAACGGTCTTGCTGATTCGAAGGCCGTTTACATCATAACTGTAGCTGATCGTGTCTGTACCGGTTACAGCTGAAGCTAACTGCCTTCCCTTCTGCCAGGTGAATGTGTAGCTTTGACCGTTATAGTAGGAGAGCGGATTTCCGTTGGCGTCGTAGGTAATAGACACGCCATTGTATTTGGTCAGGAGCTCTTTCCAGTTAGAGTCACCGTAAGTGTGCCCTGAACTTGGCCCACTCGAATAATTGCCATTCGAGTATGTAAAAGTGTAATAGCTGATATTGCCGGAACTGCTGATGGAATAATATCTGAACTCACCGATAAGTGTTGCTTTGTCATAATATAGTTCTGTTTTCAGCTGATTCAGATCATCGTAAGTGTATTGCCGGTATGTTACGCCGTCGTCTTCGGTGAGAATATTGCCCAGATTGTCATACGTGTACTGAACTGTCTTGACCGTAATTCCGTTATACTTTTCAGTCAATTTGCTGATCAGAGTCGAGGTGTTATTTCCGGACGTAAGATATTCGTAGTGTTCTGAATAATTGCCAGTGGTTTTAGTAATAACACGGCTGAAACCGTCATAAGTATAACTGACCGTATCACCGCCCGCGGTAGTCTCCTGCGACAGCCTGTTGTACTGGTCATACGTATTTGAGGACGTTCTTGAACCAACACTGCCGATTGTATATCTGTACCCGACGCTCCTGCCGTCACTGTCGTAAGACTTTTCCGCGGCGTAAAGTTCAGTTCCGTTCAGAGTAACAAAGAAGCGTATTTCGCGACCAAGTGCGTCGTATTCGTAGCGGTACACTCTGCCGGAGGCGCAGTCGGTATATGAGGCGATATTTCCGTCTCCGTCATAGGTCACCGTGTAGGCGACTGTTCCGTTGTATGAGACAGACTTGACGCGGCTCAGCTTGTCGTAGGTGTTGGATATCACGGTTCCGTCGGCGTATGTCGTCGAGAGCAGCTTGCCGTTGCAGCCCGCGTAAGTGTACGAAACAAGCGGAGTCGTGTTTGCGCCTATCGTGACCGATGCCACGTTCCCGTAGCTGTCGTAGGCAAAATGATATGTCGTTGCCCCGTTATGTATCTCCGTCAGATAGTTCCTTGCGTTGTAGGTATAAGTTATTCCCGCCTCGCCGGAGTCGTGAACGCCGTCCTTGTCGGTATCGGCGAACACTTCCGTGAGCTTCCCGCCGAGGTCGTACAGATACTGCGTGCGTTTATTGTTTGCGTTGTCGATATAGCTAAGAAGTCCGCGGTCCGTGTTATAGCCGTAGGACGTAGTGTGCCCGAGGGTGTCTGTTTCCGAAGTCAGATCACCGTAATTGTTGTACACTGCGAAGGACGATATCTGCCCACTTCCCGACGACGGAGTTATGACTACGGAGATTGCAAGTCCGTTTGTATTGTAGCCGTACGTCGCGGTAACGCCTTGAGCGTCCGTGGCGGTCAGGACCTTGTGCTTGTTGGAAACATAGGTGTATGCGATACTGTTTCCGCGCGAGTCGGTAACATTCGTAAGATCGGTTCCGAAATATGTGAGCTGCGTTGAAGCCTCCGTGTTCCAAGCCTTGGAAACGTTGCCGTTCGAATCGTATTTATACGATGACGCATCGGTTTCGGCAAGGCAGATGTCTTTGAAGAAAGCGTAGTTCGCATTATTGCTGTAAGATAGATAAACATAAACCGTATTGATTGTCTTGTCCAGATTTTCTTCCGATGGCATAATAACTGCCGAAGCATACTGCCATTCTCCGGATACGGCCGGGTTAAAGTGAACTTTTTGAGTCTCTGAAGTTCCGTCTAAATAATATATGACTGCGCTCATTCCCCAGAACCGGTCTTTGTGTGTATTGGTCATGGTAGCCGGATAATCGCTGGTGTCTGTTTCCGGGACAGCGTATCCCAGGCTCCAGCCGGACAACGAAAACGCTGTGGTTGCCGCGGGTTTATTCAGTGTTAACAATGCATAACCGGTCGCAGAATTTCCTGCAGTGCATGAAAGTTTAACACTTCCGTCAGTCTGAGGCTCGACGGTACCCAATTGTATCCATGAGTTGCTAAGGTAATTAAACTCAGTGGCTGGGGTTTCGCCCTTAATCAGGCTGACGCCGTCAAAATAAACCGTCCCGAACATGTTCTGCAACGCGAGCTCAACAGTATATGTTCCCGGGGAAGAAAAAGTTTTTGTAACGTAAATCTGTCTCCAGCCATTCTGAACATTCGAGCCGGTGGCGCTTGTAATGATTTCTGACTTAGTATCGTCGAGGGCAATATATGCACCGTTTACCGCCGCCGGAGCTCCCATAATAAGAAAACTTGATTTAACATAAGCGCTTAGTGTATATATGCCCGAATCTGTGACGGTTACACTCTGAGACACTGTCCCGCTGCAGCTCAATGTTGCGCTTGAGAGAGATAATGACTTTGTGCCGAAAAGGAATTCCGACGAACTGACGGAGCATGTCACACTGCTTAAACTCTGTGTCCATTGGTATGTTGATTCAAGGTTCCCGTTGCCGATAAGATTCCTGCTGTACTGTCCTTTTCCTCCGGCCTTGGCTACAGAGTTGTTGGCTTTCGGATTGGATGAAACGTTTAATTCGGTATACTCTGCAGCGGACGCGCCGTAAACTGTCTCACCCGAAAGGTCGGTGAGATAACTGCAGACAGTGTTTCCGTAGTTGTCGAAAAGGTATACAGATAGAAGATCATCGGCGTTTCCGTGGATATCATCTTTGCCGACGGTTCTGATAACCGCTTTTTTATGGTCGTACTGGAAAGTGTATTTACTGCCCAGATATGAATCGGAACCATATTGATGCAGTTCAGATACGCGTCCGTCATTTCCGAAGAAAAGGCGTGCATATGTCCCGTAAGTTGTGCCGTTCCCCTGCCTTATACGATACAGCTCATCATTGGAATTGTACTGGTACTCCGCAAAGTCGCCGTTCGAATATTCAATTTTGCGCAGGTACCCGGTGTTATCCATCGACACGTCTCCGCTGCGTGTAGAAGAATAATAGATTTTAACGTATATACTTGAGTCTTTCGCATTAGTTATCTTTTTGACCGCATTCCCGGAGTTGTATGACAATATCAACTGCTGTTCGGCCGAAGACATGGTTTTGGATTGAAAACTTATACTATCTAAGCGGTTTGAGGCGTCGTAGTTAAAGATCTTTTTGTTGCCGTATTCATCATGGATGGCGGTTATTCTTCCGCTTGAATTAAAATACTTGACGTTGCCGTTGCTGTCGGATAACGAGTAGTAATACGGATCCATCAAAAGATAATTGAATTTCAGGTCGTATCCGTCCTCCGACAGATATCCCAGATTCTGGTAATACCTGAAATACAGTTCGGTGCCGTCGGCGTCGTTGTAGCATATATATGAGACACCACTAATCGTCTTAAATGTCAGACTTTCCCAGCAGCTAAGCTTGAATCCGTAACCGGCCGATGCGTTGAAATTTGCTGTGACCGGTGCATTTTTATTAGTTGCAGACGGTACAAACTGAAGTCCGCTTAAGTAGCTGTTGTACACCGGAAATACGGAATATGGCAGTATCTCGTCCTGCGTGGAAAGACCGGGACCGACCAGGACATGTTTTCCGTTATACAGGTTTACATATACAGTGCCGGCTGTTCCGACGTCCTCTGAAGCAAAAGCCCAGCGACTCTCCAAACCCTTGGTGTCATAGTATGTGATGTAAAACGACGGGTTGGTAGTGGAAAACATCACATCGTCAGTCGATATGAACGTCGTAAATCCGTCATATTGCTCTGTAGCCGTCTGAAGTACTATGCCGTAGTTTGTATTGCTGTTTTCGTACCACTTCTGCATGCAGGAGGTAATATCAAAGTTAAGATAATGCTCGGCAGTGTCGGAGCTCGAGATAACGTAGTCGATCACCTTGTCCGAAAAAGAGGGCTGATTATTCCATGTCAGTGTTTCTTCTGCCCAGGCAGAGGTTACCTCCTTTGCGGTAACTGTAAGGGATGTGGTGTAAGTCGAGTTAAACGAATACCAATATCCGTTTTCGGCCTGCTGAAGCGATACGATCGCGGAAAGGATTCGTGACGCCTTCGGAATTTCCGGTAAGTTATTGATTCGAAAAAAAGAGCGAACCACATGAAGATTCGAATCGTTTGCAGCGTTACCAACGTGCATCAGATAATAATAATTTGAATTGAAGTTCGGCAGCGCTTCTCTTATGTATGCATCGGAAACGTCGCCGTGAGTCGGACTGTCTGTAATGACTGTAGGGTCAATTACGACCGGGTATGCGCGGTCATCATTTTCTAGCCATTCAGGGTCCGGAGTTATAGTTAGTATATATCCGTCACCGATCTGTTCAAGGGTATATTCTACATCATTCGAGACATCTCCCAGGGCATCGTACATATATGCGTGAGGAATGGTCGCTTCACCCAAATGGATGCAGCCTTCTTCATCAATGTATAATTCGCTATCAGTCGTAACGGCAAATCTGAATGAAGAAGCTTCAGGAAGCGTTTCGAGAATTATGTTTTCTTTTACATTCTTTCCGTAGATGAGATATGAAACAGTGACGCCATCGAGAATGCTGCAATACGACAGTTGTGATTTGGCTTTGGGCACGGCGAAAAGCTCGGCCGTTTTTGTGGCATATTCTTCTTTCGGCAGTTCGGAAATTTGTGCTTCGGCAGGCTGAAGATTATCACTTATGAGTTCAAAGCGTGCATTTACACCGTCAAAACTGATGCTATACGAGGGACGGTCAAAATCAAATGCCAGTTCGATGTCTGAAAGAGTGGGTGTAAAGGAATCTCCTTTGCGAACAAGGGTGTTATCGTATTCTACGAAACCATCGGAAGTTTGAAAATGAATGTTGAAACCGTACGAACCGAGAGTGTATGATCCGTCGTTGAGACGAAGAGTTTTGGAGTTTGATGTTCGCAGAGCGGAGTCTTCGAAGAGCGCGTCGATTGAATTGTTTACATCTTGCTCTTCTGTAAGGATATCCGGGTCGCTTGAAGGCAATTCGATTTGTGGCGTTGCGTCATCTTCCGCCCAGATCGAGCGAGACGGAAGCAGTGTCGCAAAGATAGTTACAACAAGTGTAAGCACAATCAATTTCAATCCAAAGTGCTTGTTTGCAGTACTCATAGATAAACCTCCGTTGCTTTAAAACTACAAAGTGTGCGGTTTTTCTGGTTTCAATTTTAGCACTTGCGCCATTTTTAGTCAATCCTTTTCTGCGAATACTGCTCCTCCACAGGGAGCGGGGAGCAGTATTCGCATTTGTGGCACGAACGGCCTTGCCGCCCGCCCCAAATGCGGATGCGAGCTAAGCCCGCGCCCCTATATTTTCTCGGCAGAACGGCTCTTCAAAGGCCGGGCAACTGAAAAAACAGCCCCGGGATTTCATGATCTCGGGGCCATTCTGCAGTGCGGATAGCAGGACTTGAACCTGTATGAGAGAACTCTCACACGGACCTGATGGTAGCGTCACCTTAGTGAAAAAATACGGCACAGGGTAAACAGAACCACTAATACTTTTCCCTTAGTTTGACAATTCTCTGCTCTGGCGTGTACTTCTTCCCTCTACTCAATTCTTTTAGTCTAAATGAAGATTTTAGCAAGGTTGTTATATTCATAAATACTTCTGATACAAGTAGTTTTGCTGGTGAATCAGATGAGGAACTCATAAAATAAGTCATCATTCACGAGTTAGGGCACGCATTAAAACTTGCACACCCGATGGAGCCAAATGGACTACAACCAGTTCTAAATGCAAGGAATAACTATCCCTATAATTCGTTTTTGATTAGCGATAATTATTTAACAATTGCAAATGAGATTAAACATATTTTTGAGTAAGTGATCGTAAATTATTATCATGTACCCGCAGGCTGACTTTCATTGTCATAATGAGAGCAGGCCTTTTAGGGCACTTCTCATAACACATTCAAAATCTTACTCTTAGATACTCCCGTCGGCTGGTCCTCAATATCCTTATGAGAACCAGCCTTTCTTGCCGGTTTTCGTGTGCCGATCTTTTTAGACTACACACCTTTATGGGAGATTGTGGATTCGAACCACAGAAGGCATTGCCAGCAGATTTACAGTCTGTCCCCTTTGGCCACTCGGGAAATCTCCCATGCCCCACAGAGCTGGTGGACGGATTTGAACCCCCGACCTATTGATTACAAATCAATTGCTCTACCAGCTGAGCTACACCAGCGCATGTCTGAACGCGTTGGGCGCGACAGCGTTGCCGATTATACTACATGGCAAATGGGTTGTCAAGCGGTTTTTTCAACAGTTCTGCACCCCAACGGCTCTCGCTCATTTTTTTGCGGAATGAAAAACTTTTTCTCAAAATCAGGCCAAGTTTCACTTTTTTTCAGAAATCGCCGCAAACCGGCACAGAACTATACTTATTTTACTGTAACAGTAACAACAAATTGATTGTCCCCCGCGATGGCCACGGTGACTGTGGCGGCGCCGGGAGATATGGGCGTGATGATGCCGTTGTCGCTCACGCGAAGCACAGTCTCATCGCTGACGGTGTAGGTCACCGGGAAGCGTTTGACGCTGACCATAACGTTGCTGTTGTACGCCTCCGCCCAGGTGTGGTCGGAAAAGCGCACCAGGCCGCGGATCTGCGGCAAATGCGTCTGGCCCACGGTCAGTTCGTAGCTGCTGATCACCGGAGTGAAGGAAACCACCGTTTTGGTGCTGCTGCCCTGGAACTCTTCGAAGGAATCGCGCACATACACTTTGAGCGAGGTCTCGAAGCGCTTGTACCGCACTTTGACTGTAGTTTCGCCGGTGGCGTTTTTCGCGGTGATCTTGCCGTTTTTGATGGAGATCAGCGAATTGTCGTAGCCGGAGAATTTGAGTTTGCCGGTGTCCTTCAGTTCGTACGCGGACAACATCGGGTCCAGCCAGACGAAGCCGATGTTGACGTCCGACTCGCCGGGGTACAGTTCGATCACGCGGGAGTAGGAGGCAATACCGATCATCGGCGAATCCTTCGGCCGCTCTGTCAGCCATTGACCGCACTGGATGCCCAGGACGCCGTTGCCCTCCGGCTGCGGCTCGCCTTGATATAGTTCCAGCGTGATCGTCTGGAACGCCGTGGCCCATTTGCCCCAGTTGCCGCTGCCGCCGTCGCTGAACGCGTAACCGATAAACAACTTGTCCTTCAGCTGGATGTGTCCGTCCGGCCGCCGGCTGACGCCCAGGCTGTGCAGGTGCTTGTACAGGCCCTCGCACAGATACTGCGACTCATAGAACGTGATGCCGTCCTCCGATTCCAGCAGGAACAGGCCGCTCTTCTCATCGTGGCCGTACTGCGTGGTGAAGGCAACGAACTTGCCCGCGTCCTCCAGATACGCTATGTCGGCGGAATGGCGGCTGTTGATCTTCTCGTACGCCTCGCCCCGGTACGTGAGCCGCGCGGGCCAGTCCTCCGCGGTGTCGGAGGTCGCGACCCGGATATGATCCCCGTCCGGGCACGCCCAGGAGTAGTACATATACAGTACGCCGTCCTGAACTACAAAGCTGGGTTCGCCGGCGCCGTATGTTGACGCCCCCTCGTCGTAATAAATGACCGGTGCGGGATCGCCGCCCCAGCCACCTCCGTTCCATTTCTCGTACGGACCGTCGGGATTTTTGGAGCGCGCAACGAAGACATTGTTATTGACGCCGCCCTCCACGATGGTGGACGTGTAGCCCAGATAATAATACCCGCCGAAATAGCTCACACCGGGGTCGCAGCACGAAAACCGGTCCATGGAATCGGGCGTGGGCACCAGCACGATCTTCTCATCGCCGAAATGCACACCGTCGTCGGAATGTTTGTACGAGATCCAGTCCCACTCGCCGCCGTAGCCGGGCGTGGAAAACCAGGCGTCGCACGAACCGTCCGCGTAATACATGATCGAGGGGCCGTAGCGGTAGCCGGAACCGTCCGCGGGCGGCATGTAAATTACATCGGGCTCGCCGGCGGCAGCGGCGCGCACATGCGTACCGGGATCGGGCTCCACCGGGGGCAACGTGTCGCTAAACAGCTTCGGCCCCTTCGAACGGCAGCCGGTCAACAACAAAAACACTGCGGCCAGCGCAGCGGTCAATACCGTTGCGGCCAGCGCGGTGAACACTGATTTCTTTGGTTGTTTTTTATTAGAACCCATTCTGCAAGTCATCCACAAACCCGCCCAGCTCGCGAAGGATGCTGAGCATCATCATATATTGCTCCTGCGCCTGCGGGTCTCTGTTCGGGTCCCGCGGGTCGCCTTTCAGGTCCTGCGCGTACCGGCGCAGCAGCGGGATCGCGCGGTGATCCTTCAGTTCGGACAACGCCAGCGCGCTGTCGAAAAGCGCCTCGGAGCCGGTGGGTTCGGTCTTCAGCATCGCCTTGAACTGCATCTTGAGCAGGCTGTACACCGCGCCGCAGCTTTCGGCAGAGCGCAGCTCGGGTCTGTCCCCCAGCACGACCGCCAGGTGATATCGGCGGAAAAACGGCTGGTTTTCCGGATCAAAATACGTTAGCAGTTCGTCATCCGGCAGCCAGGTCGCCAGCGTGAAGCAGAGCGTCTCCAGGAGCGCTTCGTCGTCCTGCTCGTGCAGGTTGTCAAACGCGCGCCTGGCCAGCTCCAGCGAGCGGGCGTCGCCGGACACGATGCAGTTGTTAAAGAACTGGAGCAGCAGCATGACTTCGTCGCTGTCCGCGTTCCAGCGGTCGCGGGCATCGGGCTGGTAATATTTGATCTCGGTCGCGGGCAGGGTCAATAACCGCGAACTCTCCACCGTGTCGTACACCAGTTCGGTGCCGCGGGCGGAAAGGTCATTGTCCGTTGCGGGATTGAGGTTATCAATTTGGTCGTAATTGTCCGTCATCCGGTCCTCCTTGTATTGTCCGCGGAAACGCGCGGGCAACGTATTGTCAACGCTTCTTCGGCTCGGAATACACCAGCCGCCGCAGGAACGGGCTCTTCAGCTCACGCTTGAATACCCGCCGCCCGGTGAAGCCCATCCAGTAGCCGAACGCCGGCGCCGGAAGCGTGAGCAGCGTCACCAGCAGGCCGCGCAGATACGTGGCAGAGGGTATCGGGCACAGCTCGTGGGGCGCGCCTTCGATCAGCCGCAAGAGCCAGTAGAACGGCATGTACACCACGATGCGCAGGTAGCCGTTGAGGGTCTCGATCACGAATTTGGGATGGTGCACGATCACGTACTTGTTGGCCAGGAAGATCACCAGGAAACCCACGGCGTTGATCAGCAGCCACGCGAACAACGCGCACACCAGGCCCTTCAGCGGGTAACGCACCCAGTTGTACGGCTTGCGGTCGCGCTCGCCGAAGCCGTGCAGCAGCAGGTACGCGATGATCAGGTAGATCAGGAAGTTGACCAGCGTGTAGATGCTCTGGGACAGGTCGGGGGCAATGATATTATGCAGCGCGATCATGATCAGCGGGTACGCCGCCCAGGAAAGGATCACGCCCATGAAGTAGCTGAGCAGGCACCAGCCCGTGCCTTTGACGTGGGTCAATATGTTGTTTTTCACGGTGCGGCCACCTCCTCAGCTTAAACAGTCAATAACAACGGTCAAAACGCGGCCTTCACGCGGACCACCTTAACGCCGTCCGCCGTCTCCGGCAGTTCCCGCACGCCGAACGCCAGCACCAGGTCAACGCCGCCGTTCTTGAGCAGCGCCTTCTGTGCGTCGTTTATCCGGGCGATCCCCAACGCGGCGAGTCTGCCGCTGCTGATGCCGTACGAATTGTCCGCCAGCAGCTGGGCTTTGAGTTCCGGCGCGCCGCTGAAATTGTGGGAGATCGCGGTCCTGCGGCTTTCTTCCATTGCCGCCGGCACAGTGGCAATATCCTCCGCCGCCGCGAACACGAGGTTCTTCAGTTTGCCGGTCAGTTCGGCCACGTGACCAAGTTCAGCGTCTGACAACACCGGCGACACCACCACTGCCACACGTTCCGCTGCGGCGGCTTCCGCGAGCGCCTCGGTATACTGCGCCGCCTGCCCTTTCGCGGCAGTAAGCAGCCGCGGCAGTTCAAACCGGCCCAGCGTGCACAGCAGCTGCGCGTCTTTGCCCTTCGCGGGCAATACCCGGGTGACTTTATCGCCGCACGCCGCCACGCGCACCGTGCAGCCCGCGGGACACATCCGACAGGTGGTCTCGGTGTATTCTTCGCGCACCGGCACCTGCTTGTCCAGCGCGGTCTTTTCAGTGAGGGCACCGGTGGGACAGACGCTCACGCACAGGCCGCAGGAAAGGCACTCGGTATCGGCGAGCGGCAGTCCGAACTCCGGCTGCACGATAGTATCGAAGCCGCGGCCGACAAGGCCCAGCACGGTCTTGCCCGCCAGCTGTTCGCAGGCGCGGGCGCACAGGCCGCACAGGATGCATTTATCGGTATCGCGCACGAAATATTCGCTTTCCACGCGCATGTTGCGGTCGTGACGGAAGCCTTCGACGCGTTCGGGGTGGATGTCGTATTGACCGGCGTAGCGCGCCAGTTTGCACTCGAAATAGTCCATACAGCCGCATTCCAGGCAGCGGGCTGCCTCCGCGCGCGCCTCGTCAGGCGTGAAGCCTTTGGCGTATTCGCGGAAATTGGAGCGGCGGGTCTCGGCGTTGTCCTCTGCCATATGCACGCGGTCCGAAGGTTCGGCGAGCCGGTGGGCATACAGTGTTTTGACCTGCGCGTCGCTCAGTTTGCGGCGGGACAGGAACGGTTTGCGGGCAGCATTTGCTTTGTCCACGCAGCCGGCAGCCAGGTACTCATCCACGGCTTTGGCGGCTTTCTGCGCTTCGGCGATGGCGGCCACCGCGATCCCGGGGCCCTTGTTCGTCACGTCGCCGCAGGCGAACACGCCGGTCAGATTTGTCTCGAAAGTATCTTCATCGGCGACTACGGTGTTCTTCCGGGTCAGTTCCAACCCGTCCAGTCCGGCGGGGTCAACGCCCTGCCCGATGGCCATTATGACCGTGTCGACGTCAATATACTCAAACTTGCCCTCTACCGGCACAGGCGAACGGCGTCCGGAGGCGTCCGGCGCACCGAGCTCCATGACCTGCGCTTTCACGGTCTTTACGCGGCCGTCGGCGCCGGCGATCAGTTCCGCGGGGTTGCACAGGAACTTGAACACCACGCCTTCTTCCTCGGCCTCGGTGATCTCGATCTGCTCCGCGGGCATCTCCGCGCGGGTGCGGCGGTAGATCGTATAAACTTCTTTGGCACCGAGCCGGACGGCGGTGCGGCAGGCGTCCATGGCGGTGTTGCCGCCGCCGCAGATCGCGACTTTTTCGCCGATGTCAGGGCGACCGCCGGTGGCCACTTCCCGCAGGAAGTCAATGCCCCCCAGCACGCCTTTCAGGTCTTCGCCGGGCACGCGCATCTTGCTGCTGACCCAGGCGCCGATGGCAACGACCACCGCGTCGTTGTCCGCGCGCAACTGATCAAAGCTCACGTCGCGTCCGATGCGCACGCCGGTCTTTATGGTGATGCCGAGGCTCTCGAGAATGGCAATTTCTTTGCGCAGCACGTCTTTGGGCAGCCGGTATTCGGGGATGCCGTAGCGCAGCATGCCGCCGGCTTCGGGCATGGCTTCGTATACCGTGACGCTGTGGCCCTTGCGCGCCAGTGCGGAGGCCGCGGTCAATCCTGCGGGGCCGCCGCCGATGACCGCCACGGTTTTGCCCGTGCGGGCCGCGGCGGGTTTGAGGGTGGTAACGGCGTTGTCCGCGCGCGACAGATTCACGTCCGCCGCGAAGCGCTTGAGAGACGCGATGGAGATGGGTTCATCTAATTGCCCCCGGCGGCACTTCTTCTCGCAGGGATGCGGGCAGACGCGGCCGATAGACGCGGGCAGCGGGATCTTGTCCATGATCACGTCCAGCGCCTGGGCGTTGAGGCCGTTGGCGATCAGCCCCACGTACCCCTGGCAGTCGGTCTCGGCGGGGCACGCTTCCATGCAGGGCGGGCGGCAATCGCCGGTATGATCCGACATCAGCAGCTCCAGCGCCAGTTTGCGCGCCTGGATCGTGCGCGGCGTATCGGTGTAGTATTCCATGCCGGCGGTGCGCTCATTGACTTCGGTGGAGCAGGAACGCAGCAGCTTGCCGCCGCCTTTCGCCTCGATCACGCACATGCCGCACGCGCCGTAGGACTTGATCCGCGGATCGTGGCACAGCGTGGGGATCTCGATGCCGTACCGGGCGGCAACTTCGACTATCATCTCGCCGGCTTCGGCGCTGACGGGGATATCGTTGATCTTGAATTCTATACTCATATTGTCCGCCTCCAGTCTCAGCGGCGCACGATGGCGTCGAAGCGGCAGGTCTCGTAGCATTGACCGCAGCGTATGCATTTATCGGTGTCAATATTGTGCGCTTCCTTCACCTTCCCGCTGATGGCACCCACGGGGCACTTGCGGGCACAGGCGGTGCAGCCGCGGCACTTGGCGGGGTCAACGGCGTAACTCACCAGCGCCTTGCACGCCCCGGCGGGACAGCGCTGCTCTCTGATGTGCGCGTCGTATTCGTCGCGGAAGTACCGGATCGTGGTCAGCACCGGGTTCGGCGCCGTCTGACCCAGCCCGCACAGCGCGCCGTCTTTGATGGTCTTGCAGAGCTCTTCCAGCAGCTCCACGTCGCCCTCGCGGCCTTCGCCGTTCACGATGCGGGTCAATATTTCCAGCATCCGCTTGGTACCCAGCCGGCAGTGGATGCACTTGCCGCAGGACTCTTTCGTGGTGAAGTCCAGGAAGAACCGGGCCATCTCCACCATGCAGGTGGATTCGTCCATGACCACCATGCCGCCGGAGCCCATGATCGCGCCGGTGGCGGACAATTTCTTATAATCGATCACCGTATCCAGCAGCTCCGCGGGGATGCAGCCGCCGGAGGGGCCGCCCATCTGGACTGCCTTGAACGCTTTGCCGCCGCGAATGCCGCCGCCAATGTCAAAAATGACATCCTGCAGCGTTTTGCCCATGGGGATCTCCACGAGGCCGCCGCGCCGGATCTTGCCGGTGAGGGCGAATACCTTGGTTCCTTTGCTGTCCTCGGTGCCCAGTGCGGCAAACTTCTCGCCGCCTTCCAGCAGGATCCAGGGCACGTTGGCGAAGGTCTCTACGTTGTTGATGTTGGAGGGCTGCTGCCAGTAGCCTTTCTGCGCCGGGAACGGGGGCTTCAGGCGGGGCATGCCGCGTTGACCTTCAAGGGACTCGATGAGCGCCGTTTCCTCGCCGCACACGAACGCGCCGGCGCCGGCTTTGATGCGGAGGCGGCAGGAGAAGCCGCTGCCCAAAATATTGTCCCCTAAGAATCCGGCCTGTTCCGCCTGCGCGATTGCGTTCTTCAAACGTACGATGGCGAGAGGATACTCCGCGCGCACGTACACGATCGCCTCGGAAGCGCCGATGGCGTACGCGCCGATCAGCATGCCTTCGATGAGGTTGTGCGGGTCGCTCTCGATGACCGCCCGGTCCATGAACGCGCCGGGATCGCCTTCGTCCGCGTTGCAAATCAGGTATTTGCGGCCGCTCTCGCTCTTGGAGCTGCGGGCGGCGTTCCACTTGAACCAGGTAGGGAAACCGGCGCCGCCGCGGCCCGCGAGGCCGGACACTTTGATCACGTCGATCACCTGCTCCGGCGTCAGTTCGGCGAGCACTTTGCGCAGCGCCTTGTAGCCATCCGCGTCGATGTATTCTTCGATGCTCTCGGGGTTGATCTTGCCGCAGTGGCGCAGCGCGATGCGGGTCTGCTTGGCCAGGAACTGTTTGTCCTCGTCCTGCAGCGCGTATTTTGCCAGCGCGGTGGCGTCGAATTCGCCGGTCGCCAGCGCCTGGGCAAGCAGCGGCGCGAATTGTTCGTCGGTGCGGCAATACGTCCGGAGCAACTCTTTCCCGTCCGCGCCGTACACGTCGACGATAGGCTCCAGATAGCACATGCCGATACAGCCGGTGATTGTCAATTTCGCCAGTTCCGGCGCGCCGGGGGCATTCAGCTCGCGGTCCAGCGCGGCGTACACTTTGGCGGCGCCGGCGGCAATTCCGCAGCTGCCCTCTCCCACTTTAATGATATATTTTACGTTGTCAGCCATTTGCGCCACCCCGCAGTTCTTTAAGGATCTTCACGGCTTTGTCCGGCGTCAGCGAGCCGTACGCTTCGCCGTTGATCATCATGACCGGCGACAGGCTGCAGCAGCCCAGGCACGCCACTGTCTTGAGGGAAAACAGGCCGTCTTCGGTGGTATCCCCGTCGTCAATGCCCAGCTCGTCTTTCACCGCGGCCAATACCAGCTCGGAGCCGTTGACGTGGCACGCCGTGCCCTGGCAGAGCATTATCAGGTATTTGCCTACGGGTTTGAAGCGGAACTGGGTGTAAAAGGTGGCAACACCCAGCACTTTCGCGGGTTTGACCCCCGTCCGCTCAGCTACGCGCCGCATTACGTCTTCCGGCAAGAATCCGTAGATCTCCTGCGCGTGCTGCAGAATAGTTATAAGACTGCCCGGCACGGCGGCGTATTCGTCGAGCACCGGTTCCAGCAGGCTCAGGTCGCTGCCTCCTCCGGGGAGGCGTTCCGTTGTTTCCATAGTACATCCCTCGCTTTTTGCGGAGCCGCGTCTGTCATTGTCCGCCGCTCCGGCCTGTCGGTTTATAATTATAAAACCGGTGAAACGGAGAGATCCCCCGCTTCACCGTGTTGTTCAGAATGTGGTCCGGTCCGGACGCGCTTTGGAGAGATCGCTCAAGGCTCGCTCGGCTCGCCGCCCTGGTCGGGAGTGGTCTCGGGCTCGCCGCCGGTGGGCTCAGGCTCGCCGGTAGGCTCGGGTCCGGTCGTAGGTTCAGCTGTAGGTTCCTCGGTGGGCTCGGCCGTAGGCTCTTCGGTGGGCTCTGCCGTAGGTTCAGCTGTAGGCTCCTCTGTAGGTTCTTCCGTAGGTTCAGCCGTAGGCGCCTCTGTAGGCGTCTCTGTGGGCGTCTCGGTCGGAGTTTCGGTAGGCGTCTCGGTCGGAGTTTCGGTAGGCGTCTCGGTCGGAGTCTCGGTGGGCTCTTCGGTGGGCTCTGCCGTGGGTTCTTCGGTAGGCTCTTCCGTGGGTTCTTCAGTCGGTACTTCAGTAGGCACTTCAGTAGGCCGCTCGGTAGGCACCGGCGTCACCGGATTCTTGGTGGGCGTTGCCGTCGCGGGCTTTTCAGTGGGCGTCGCGGGCTGCGCGGTGATCACCGGCGGCTCGGTACCGGGCTCCTGCGTTACCGGCGGTACATCGGTCTCCTGAGAGATCGGCGTGATCTCGGGCGCGTCCGTAGGCGGCAGAGATTCTTCGGGATTCTCCGTGCCCGACGGCGTCGAGATAGGAACTGCGGTAGGACTGGTCTTATTCTTCGAATTCTTATAGAACTTAACGCCCAGCACTACGAACAGGACAATGATCACCAGGCACAGCAGGAACACGACCACCGCGGGCCAGATCTGGCCGTCGCCGCCGTCGCTGCCGATGCCCAGGAAGTTCTTCACGCGGCCAACGAAGCCCTTGCCCGACTTATCTTTGATCTCGTCGTTGGGATCCATGGTCTCGCCGCCGTCGCCGTTCTCGTCGTGGACGAACAGGCTGTTTTTATCGGACGGTCTGGCCTGCGCGGAACGGGCCGCCGCGTCAGTGCGGGCCGCGGTGCGTCTTACGTTCTCGCCGCGCTCGCGTACAGCTTCGCCTTCGGTGGCGAACATGCTGCCGAGTTCCTCTTCGCTGATACGGTCATGCCGCGCGCTGGGTCTGTCGGCTACTTTTACGTCTTCGTCGTTGACGTCATCGCTGAAGGAGAAGTCGGGGACAATATTCGCATTGTCCGCCGCGTCCTTTCCGGCGTCGTACGCAGCCGCAGCGGCTCCGGCGGCAACCGCACCGGCAGCAACGGCTCCCGCCGCTATCGCCTCATCCGCGTTGTCCGCGGTCTTGTCCGCTTCCGCCGCAAGGGCGTCAATATCTTTATTCAGGGCATCCGCCGCGTCTTTGTCGGTCTTATCGGCATCGTCCAGGATGTTGCCCGCGGCGTCGAAAATATCGCCCGTAGGCAGTCCGGCCAGCGCCGCTTCTCTGACCGCGCCGGCGGTGCCTGCCGCGTTGTCCGCGGCCTGTTCTACCGCACCCGCAGCTTCTGCTGCACCGGCTTCGATCGCCGCGCCCGCTTCAGAGACTGCATTGTTCGCGGCTCCGGCCGCCGCAGCGCCCGCAATTGCCGCCGCACCCGCAGCACCCGCCGCCGCACCGGCAACAGCGCCCGCCGCTCCCGGAACGACCGCTTCGGGCTCGTTGTTGATCGCCTGGATCGCGACCAGCGTGGTATCGTCGGCAAATCCGCTCTCCGCCACGGTGGACATAAGACGGTCAACGATCTCCGCCGCCGTATCGCAGTCCTTTATAGTGCTCTGCATTTCGTCGTTGGTAATATTCTCGTAGAACGCGCGGCTGCAGATCAGGAACACGTCGCCCGGATCGGACTTCATTTCGAAGAGCGCGGGAGCGAGGGGATTTTCCGCGTTGTGCACGCCGAAATACTGGGTCAGTTTATGCCGCTTCGGATGCGCCGCCGCTCGCTCGGGAGTGAGCAGGTTCAGTTCCACCATCTTCTGCGCCTGGGTGTGGTCTTCGGAGATCTGCCGCAGCACGCCGCCGCGGAAGTGATAGATGCGCGTGTCGCCCAGGTTGGCGGTCACGATCCGGCGGCCTTTGATGCAGATCAGCGCCAGCGTCGCCTGGAGGTTGCGGGCTTTATCGCCGACGGCGTTGACCCGGGCCTTCACGGCGTTGTTGGTGGACTGGATGTACGCGCTCACGAACGCGGCGAGGTCAACGCCCGCCGTTGACTGCCCCGACTGCTTGAGCGAGGTCAATTCGTCAACTTTCTTGCTGTGATATTTGAACAGGTTCTTGACCGCGATCAGCGACGCTTCGTCCTGATAAATGTCCGCGCCGTAACCTTCACTCACCGCGTACAGCTGGAGGCCCTTCTGCTCGCGCTTCTGCGTAAGCAGTACCTGTGAGGAGCAGTACTCCTCGGTTATGTATTTGGAGTTCAGATAAAAGTTGTTGCTGTTATAGCTTTTTTTCTTGCCGGGGCATGTCGCCGCCGCTGCTTTGTATACCATTTTTCAGCGCTCCTTTGTCATCCGTGGCAGTGCTCCGCGGCGCTTCCTCGCGCGCGGGTACAATACTACCATTGGGTATTGTACCACAAGCGGGGGCCGGATGGCAATACATTTTAGTCTTTGAATAGAATCAGATTTAGTCTTGAATAGAATTAGTTTAGTCTTTGAGTAGATTAGGGAATTACCGCGGCAGGCCGGCGGCAACGGTCCGGACCAGGCGGCACGTCAGCTCGCGGTCGTCCACATCCGCTGCCAGCATTTCTTTTGCCCCCTCGTACGGTATGTCGGTCAATACTTCGCGCCCTTCCCCGGTCAGCATCCGCACCGCGGCGTCCGTCTTTTTCAGCAGGAAACGGTCGTCATACACCCCGCCGATCACCTTGCCCTGGCAGTAAATGATAAACTCCCCCATCATCGGCCGGTACGAAATGCCGCCCACCTCCGACAACAGGTCCAGTACGAATTCAAGGTATCCTTTTGTTGACGCCATGTTGTTCACCTCATTACTTTTACGCATCAATTATGCGTTTTCGCGCGGCGCTTGTCAATATGATGGCTGATAGATTATAATTACGGCAACGGGAGGTGCGAAACCGCAATGACTGCTTTTAAAAGAATTGTAATAGTTATATTGGCGCTGGTGCTGCCGGCATTTTGCGTGTCGTGCAACAAACCTACAGTGGTCTATTTAGACACCGAAGACGGTTTTCAGCCTAAACCGAACAAACTGTATGTGACATATTTGTACGTTCTTTCTGCCAATGAAGAAGGAATATTCTCGAGCGAAGTTTTTGTGAATTATCCCGGCGCAGACAAATTGTTCACGGAATGCGACACTGTCAGGATCGAATTCTACGGCCGGAACTACCGGGCGGAAGAAAAAGAAGTGACTGTTCAGTGGGGCGACGGCAGTTCATCGGAATTCGTTTGCACTCATGTAATCACCGCAGTCAAGAGCGCCAGAAGATCTGACGGCAAGGCCGGCGAACCGGTGTACGATAAGCCGATCATTTACCTGTACCCTGAGGCGGATACCGTCTGCTCCGTCGCGCTGGAGTTTGACGGCGAATTGACCTGCACATACCCGGAGTACGGCACGGACGGGTGGCAGGATTTCATTGCCCGCCCCGACGGCACGCTGGTCTTCCCCGACGGCAATGAATACTACACGCTCTACTGGGAAGGCCGCGGCAATTATGACTGGCTCGATATTTCATCCGGCTTCTGCGTGAAAGGCACGGACACGGCGCGGTTCCTGGCGGAAACGTTGCCGCAGCTCGGCCTGTCGGCCCGGGAGGCCAACGAATTCATCATCTACTGGCTGCCCATCCTGCAGAACAACGCTTACAATCTGATCTCATTCCAGACCTCAACATATGCGGACAACGTGAAACTGACCGTTTCGCCCGAGCCCGACACTGTCATCCGGGTCCTGATGGCGTATATGCCGCTGGAGCACGCGGTCAACATCCCGCCCCAGCAACTCACCGCGCCTGAACGCACCGGATTCACCGTCGTCGAGTGGGGCGGCACCGAAGTCAATAAATAAGTGCCGCGTCATCACTCGGTTCGCAGTTTGCCATTTGCCCCTTGCCACTTGCCATTTGCCATTTCCCCCTAACTTATCACTTCCAACTTCCAACTTCCAACTTGCAACTTAAAACTTAAAACTTGCAACTAATAACTTGCTCCTGCCTTCGCGGTTTGGTATAATTCCGTTGTTATCATTAGCGAAGGACGGTCAATGACATGAAAATTCCCGATTTTTCGGTACTGCAGGATCAAAGCAAACTCAGCGCGGGCATGGAAAAGCCCCGCGCCTGGTATATTCCGTACACATGCCGGTGCGGCGCGCTGAACGGGGCGCACGCGTTGTCCGGAGGCCTGGCCGAATACGGCGGCCTGCTGGAATCGCTGAAAGGCGACTGGCAGTTTTATTATTTTGACAACACCGACGCGGCAGCGGACGCGTTCCGGCTGGATTTTGACGCCGGTCAATACCGCCCCGACACCATCAAAGTGCCCTCCTCCTGGCAGATGTACGGCTACGGCGTGCCGCAGTACGTCAACGCCGACTACCCCATCCCGCTGGATCCGCCCCGGGTGCCGCGGGAGAATCCGGTGGGCGTGTACCGCCGCGGTTTCCGGCTGCCGAAGCAGTTCGCGGGCAGGCGGGTGTATCTGAATTTTGAGGGCGTTGACACACTGTATTTTGTATACGTGAACGGGCAGTGCGCCGGCTTCTCCCAGGGCTCCCACCTCCCCTCCGAGTTCGATATCACGCCGTTTCTGCGCACGGAGGACAATGCCGAAGGCGGCCTCGCGCCGGTCAACGACCTGATCGTGGCCGTCTGCAAATACGCATGGTCCACATACCTGGAAGACCAGGATTTCTACCGCGTTTCGGGCATTTTCCGCGACGTGTACCTGCTCGCCCGCGGCGAGACCCACGTCCGCGATTTCTTTGTGCACGCGGACACCCGGACGATCCGCATCGAGGGTGAATTTACGGGGACAGACCTTGCGCCGGTTGACCTCCGCGCCGAACTGTACGACCGGGAGCGGAAGTTATTGACCGCGACGGAAGCGACCTGCGACAGCGACGGGCGGTTCGAAGTGTGCTTCACGCCGGACGCGCCCCGGTTGTGGACCGCCGAAACGCCGTATCTGTATACGGTGGTGCTGATCGCCGCCGGCGAAGCGATACCGGTGAACGTGGGGATGCGAACGGTTGCCCTCGGGCCGAAAGGCGAACTGCTGGTCAACGGCCATCCCGTCAAGCTCAAAGGCGTGAACCGTCACGACACCCACCCCGACCTGGGCCACGTGACGCCGCTCAAGGAGACCGAGGCCGAACTGATCCTGATGAAGCGGTACAACGTCAACTGCATCCGCACCTCCCACTACCACAACGCGCCGCGCTTCTACAATCTGTGCGACTATTACGGCTTTTATGTAGTTGCCGAGACCGACCTGGAGACCCACGGCACGCATCTCGGCGCCTGGGAAGAAGGACACGACACCTCCCGTATGCTCACGGACGATCCCGCGTGGCAGGCGGCGTATATTGACCGCATGGAGCGCATGGTGGAGCATGAAAAGAACCACGCTTCCATCATTTTCTGGTCGCTGGGCAACGAGGCCTTCTACGGCGAGAACCACCGCGCGATGGCGCGCTTCACCCGCGCCCGGGACGATTCCCGCCTGATCCACTACGAAGGCGGCGCCGAAGCACCTGAACTGGATATGCTCAGCCGCATGTACCCCTCGCCGGAATTCGTGCGGGATTACTGCGAAAAGCAGCTCGCCGCGGCGGAGGCGGAGGGCAAGCCGGTCAAACCGCTCTACCTCTGCGAATACTCCCACGCGATGGGCAACGGCCCCGGCGACCTCGCTGCCTACTGGGAACTGTTTTATAAATACCCCGACGCCATGGGCGGCTGCGTGTGGGAATGGGCGGATCACGCCGTACGCACCGCGGACGTGAAGTGGCCGATGACCGCGCTGGCGGCGGAACTGCCGCAGTACGGACCCGCACGCCGCGTGCCGGAAGCGGGCAAAGGCGCGTTCTTCTCGTACGGCGGCTATTACGGGGAGTATCCGCATGACGGCAATTTCTGCGTTGACGGCCTGGTTAACCCGGACCGCGTACCCAGCTCCGGTCTGGAGGAATACAAGCAGATCCTCTGCCCCGCGGAGATCAAATACTATCCCGACGAACCGCGCAGATTCACGCTCATCAACCGCCTCGACTTCCTGGATCTGGCGGATGCGGTGACGCTCGAGTACCGCGTGCATTGTCAGACCGCGGTGCTGTGCGAAGGGACGCTGGAACATATTGCCTGCGCGCCGCACGAGAGCGTGACGGTGGAGATCCCGGCGCTGGCCGAATTGCCCGACTTGTCCTATGAAGAGTATTATATCGACTTCACCGTGCGCGCAGATCACAGCACGCCCGCCGTGCCGCAGGGGCACGTGCTGGGCAGCCGCCAGTTCCGCCTGCCGGTGGAACAGACTTCGCCCGAGATCATCACTACGGATCTGATGGAACGGCTCGCGGTGATAACGGAAGCGGACGGCCACAGCGTGCGCATCGAAGGCTGCGACTTTACGTACCGGTTCGATCTGAGCCGGGGGCAGTTGACCTCCGTCGTACGCGGCGGCGTCGAGCTGCTGGCTAAACCCTCCGCGTTCACCGTATGGCGCGCGCCGACGGACAACGACCGCAACATCCGCGGCGTATGGCAGCAGCACCGTCTTGACCGGGCCCGGGAGGAGTGCCGGAGCGCGCGGATCATCAATATTGCCCCCGAACACGCCGAGATCATGGCGTCGTACGTGATGGCCGCGCCGTCGCTGAAGCCGCTGCTCACCTATTCGGTGTTCTGGGCGTTTTACGGCAACGGCGAGATCGCCCTCAGCACCGTGGGCAGCCTCGCACCCGCTCTCCCCTGCATCCCGCGCTTCGGCCTGACGCTGGAACTGCCCGCGGGCAACGAAAAACTGCGCTACTTCGCGCTCGGCCCGGGCAACGCGTACAGCGACATGCACGCCGCCGCCCGGATGGATGTGTTCGATTCCACCGTCACCGGCGAGTTCACCCATTATGTGCGGCCGCAGGAGAACGGCAGCCATATTGCCGCCCGCTTCCTGTGCGTCAGCGATGCCGAGGGCCGCGGCCTGTTCGTGAAGGGCATGCCGGAATTCACTTTCAGCGCGCTGCATTACACCGCCGAAGACCTGACCCGCGCCGCCTTTGACCGCGACCTGACGCCGCGCCGCGAAACCGTCGTGAACGTGGATTACAAGACCGCGGGCATCGGCTCCAACAGCTGCGGCCCCGAACTGGCCAAAGAATTCCGCTTCGACGAGCGCGAATTTCAGTATTCGTTTACGCTGAAACCGGTCAACACCGAGCTCACCGACCTGGTCCGTGAAGCCCGCGTGCTGCCTCAGATAAGGAGCTGAGCCGTCAATGGCTGTTAAGAAACGCTGTGTATGCGCTGTGTTGTGCGTGTGCCTGCTGGTATTGCTGGCAGGCGGAGGCTGCGCGCCGGATAAGGCGGAGGGGGTCAACATCGTTGCCACCGTCTTCCCCGCCTACGACTTCGTGCGCGAGCTGACCCGCGGCATCCCGGGAGTCAGCGTCAGTCTGCTGTTGCCGCCCGGCACCGAATCGCACACCTTCGACCCTACGGTGAGCGACGCGCTGGCGCTGGCGGACTGCAGCCTGCTGGTGTACGCGGGTGGCGACGCGGATCCCTGGGTCGCCAAATTCCTGAACTCCGATGCCATGACCGGCAAACCTTCCGCCGCGCTGTGCGACGCGCCGTTTGAGGCGCTGATGATCGAGGGCGAGGACGAAGTTGACACGCATATCTGGACCAGCCCGGTCAACGCCATTGCCATCGTAGAGTATTTGTACGGGCAGATCGCCCCCCTGCTTCCGGCGTCGGACGTCAATACGCTGGACGCCAACCGCGCCGAATACATTGAAAAACTGCGCGCGCTGGACAACGACTTCCGCACCCTCGCCGCCTCCATTCCCGCGGAGCGCCGCGTGCTGGCCTTCGGCGACCGCTACCCGTTCCGCTATTTCTGCGCGGAGTACGGCTTCACCGCGTACGCCGTGTTCCCGGGCTGCGCCGAAGAGAGCGAGCCGGCGGCTGCGGACGTGAAGCACGTGGTGGATATCATCCGGGAACAGAAACTCGACACGGTGTATTACGTGGAGCTGTCGAATCATCAAATTGCGGACGCCATTGCCGCCGAGACCGGCTGCGGCACCGCCTGCCTGCACTCCTGCCACAATCTGTCCAAAGCCGATTTTGACGCCGGCGAGAACTACCTGTCGCTGATGCGGCGCAATTTAGAGGTGCTCAATGCGCTCGCGAAATAACACAAAGCGTGCGAAACGCCGGGAAGCACGCAAAGCAGCGCGCAGAGAATTACGGCTGAAGCGGCTGAAACGGCCGCTGATAGTGCGGATATTGACCGTCGCACTGCAGGTGGTGCTGGGTGCGGCACTGTTCGCGCTGACGGCGGCGCTGATAATTGACCTCGTGGTGATCGGCACGACCCGCGGCCGGATCATGGACGCGGGCGACCCGCGGCTGGCGGCAACGGAAGATATTGACGCTGTCATCGTGCTGGGCTGCAGCGTGCGCCCCGGCGGAGTGCCGTCGGCAATGCTGTCGGACCGTATTGACGCCGGTATCGCCGCGCTCAATAACGCGCCCGCAAAACTGCTGTTCATGTCCGGCGACCGGCACGACTACTACGACGAGCCCGGCGTGATGCTGCGCTGCGCCCGGGAGCGCGGCGTGCCCGACGAACTGCTGGGCGAAGACCCGGAAGGCTATTCAACTTTCGAGAGCGTGGTGCGCGCGGCCAAAGCTTTCGGCTTCAAGCGCGTGATCATCGTGTCGCAGAAGTATCATCTGTACCGGGCGCTGTATATTGCCGACCGCGCGGGCCTGGAAGCGTACGGCGTCAACGCGGATCCGTACACGTATTCGGGCCAGACGTTCCGCGAACTGCGCGAGTTTGCCGCCCGGATCAAAGATTTCTTTCAGTGCATGTTCAGTATCTGACCAGCTCTGCCGCCGGTCGCTCAGGAAAAGCGGCCGCTCAGGAATAGAAATATATTCCGGTCACGATGGCCGGTCCCTCCGGGTTCATAAAACCGGTAAACCACACATGTCCGCAATAATCGATATCTGTCAGGTCGATCACCGCGCGCCGGGTGACCGTGACCTCCGGGTGGCCTGATACGAGTTGTGTTTCCTCCGTGCAGTATGCCAGGCCCAGCAGATCCTCTTTGTACGGGCCGTCGGAGCCGATGCCCGGGAATCTGCTGGTCTTGCTGAGGGCAATAAACGCCGGCTCGGACATTGTCGCCGTATCCTGCGGCTGCCAGCCCGCGAAGGACGCGTATTCGATCTCGCAGCGGGTGAACAGGCCCAGGTTCAGATTGCCCATGTCGTATGTATTGACTGCGGAATTTTCCAGGTACAGGGTGCGGAAATAATAGCTGCCCGCGGCCGGATAGTCAACCCTCGCCTCTCTGCACAGCGCCACGACGTTCACTTCGGTCCGGAGCCCGTCCGGCTGATTTAAGAAAGGCATATATAATATTTCGCTGCCTGCCGGATCGGGTTCTATGGCCACCAGCCGCGTCGAGCACAGTTCAAGCTCGCTTTCGTCTTCGAAACGTGCCATTATCCGGATCTTATATATTCCTTCTTCAAAGCTTTCCCACAACTCGTCCATCGCCATGAACTGTTCCCGGCTCGTTCCGCCGAACCCGGAACGCTGCGCATTGGTTCCGTCAAACCCGGCTGCCGCGGCAATATCTTCTCTCGGATACAGCTCGCCTATAAAATAATGCTCCGTCGGGTCGTCATTGAAGCAGCAATACACTTCCTTCAGCGGCGAATTGCTGTTATATGCATATCCGGATATAAGAAAGTACACGTTTGATATGTAGCCCGAGATGCAATTGTCAATATTGTTGATGCCGGTCACATCGGTTCCCGGTATAAAGGAATCGGGGTAGCTCGCTTCCGGAGGCACATAATCGGAATAATAATGGTCTATCAAACCGGTCATATACGGCTCCGCCGGCGCGGTCGCGGTTGCCGTTGCGGTCGCAGTCGCAGTCACTGCAGGAGTCACGGTAGAGGTGGCGGTAGGCGTGATGGCAGCCGGGACGATCGTCGGAGTAACGGCCGGCGCCGGCGTTCCGGTCAACTCGAGTGTGGCAGTCGGTGTTGGCATTCCGGTCGGTATATCTGTCGGCGCCGCGGTAAGCGTTACGTCCGGTGTCGGAGTCATCGCAGGTTCGGGTACAGCCGTCACGTCCGGAGTGGGTACCGGCGTGACAAACGGCGTAGGCGTAACGGGCGTCATGCTGTCCGTAGGCACGGAAGTTGCCTCCGGCGTACGGTCTTTGTTCAGATATTTGCTCAGCAGGAAACCGCCGAAGAAGAACACCAGAATAATTGCCGCCGTTGCGATCGCGCGAACGAACGCCCGGCCCCGGCCGCTCCGGTGTGTGCGCCCGCGGACCGCCGCGGAAGCGTTGCCCGCCGCCTCGCCGGATCCCTCCGCCGCCAGCGCCGCCCGCTGCTGCGCCTCAAACGCCTCATACTCCTTGATATGTTCGTCGGAGATCCCGGACATCAGCGTGAAGATAAGATCGTCTTTCATACGTTGATCCCCTCCTTGTCCAGAAACTCTTTAAGCGCCTTTTTAGTGCGGTGGATAATGCTTTTGACGCTGCCGGACGGCATTTTAAAAATGCGCGCGATCTCATTGATCGGCTCATGTTTATAAAAACGCGCGATAAACACCAGGCGCTGCTTTTCGGCAAGCCCGTCCAGAAAACGGTCCATTGCCCCCGAGATCGCGATGCGCTCGACTGTATTGTCGTCAGTGCAGTGCCGGTCGGCAAAATCGTCCAGCGGCAGCGCGTTGCTCACTGCCTGATTTTTCTGATTGTGATTTTTGCGATACAGACTGATAGCGTTGTGCCGGACCACCGTGGCCAGGTAGGCGTGAAAATTGTCCGGTTTGGCCGGCGGTATGCTGTTCCAGATATCAAAAAAGGAGTCGTTGACGACTTCCTTTACATCTTCCGGATCATCCAGTATCTTTTCGGCCACAGCGCGGCAAAACGGATAGTATTTGCGCTCCAATTCGACGAGCGCACTCTCATCCCGCTCTTCCAGCAACCTGATCAGTTCATCGTCGGTCAACGCCGCTCTGCTCCTTCTGCTATCGCGCACCCCGCGCTGGCTCCCAGCCGGTCCGCACCCGCTTCGACCAGTTCGCATGCCGCCTCGTACGTGCGGATGCCGCCGGACGCTTTAAGATTAACGTGGCGCGTGAGGCCCAGCCGCTCGAGCTCGTCCAGCGTATTGCGCATGAGGGCAATATCCTCCGGCGTCGCCGCTCCGCCCGCAAACCCGGTGCAGGTCTTGACGAAGTCTGCGCCGGCGAGGGCGGAAATGCGCGTGGCCCGCGCTTTCTCTTCGTCCGTCAATAGCCCGGTCTCGATGATAACTTTCAGCACTTTGTCCTTGCACGCTTCGCGCACCGCACGGATATCGTAGGCAACTTCCTCGTTCCGCCCTTCCTTGAGCGCTCCGACGTTGATGACCATATCCAGTTCGTCCGCGCCTTCGCGCACCGCATACATGGCCTCGAACACTTTCACTTCCGTGGCGCACGCGCCGAGCGGAAAGCCGATCACCACGCAGCATTTCACACCGGTGTCCCGCGTTTCTTTGAGCAGTCTCCGGCACAGCGGCAGATATCCTGTATTTACGCACACGCTGGCAAAGCCGTATTCCGCCGCCTCGTCGCAGAGTCTGATAATGTCCGCTTCCGTGGCCTGCGACTTCAGTGCCGTGTGGTCGATCATTTTGCAGAGCGTCTCTCTATCCAGTCCCATCCTAATTCCTCCTCAATTTGCCATTTGCCATTTTACCTTTGCCCTTTGCCCTTTGCCCTTTGCAATTATTCACGAATTTGACCATTTCCGTAGATCATATATTTCACCGTCGTCAGCTCTTTAAGTCCCATCGGGCCGCGCGCGTGCAGCTTCTGGTTGCTGATGCCGATCTCCGCGCCCATGCCGAATTCGCCGCCGTCGGTGAAGCGCGTGGACGCGTTGACGTATACGCACGCCGAATCCACCCGCGCAAGGAATTCCCGCGCGTGATTATAGTTTTCGGTGATGATCGCCTCCGAATGGTGCGTGGAATAGCGGTTGATATGCTCGATCGCTTCGTCCAGCGAATCCACCATTTTGATTGCCAGGATCAGGTCGTTGTACTCTGTCTCCCAGTCGCTCTCGTCCGCTTTGACCAGCTTCTCCATCGGGAAGCCGCCGCTGAGCAGCACGCCGCCGCAGCGGTTGTCCACACGCAGCTCCACGCCCTTCTCCAGCAGATCCCGGCAGACTTTCGTGAGCAGGCACGCCGCGTTGCGGTGCACCAGGAGCGTTTCCATGGCGTTGCAGACGCTGGGGCGCTGGGTCTTGGCGTTGATGATGATCTTCTCGACTTTATCCAGAACGAAGTGTTCATCGACGTAGATATGGCAGTTGCCTGCGCCGGTGCGGATGACCGGGACGGTGGCGTTTTTGACCACCGCGTTGATAAGGCCGTGGCCGCCTCGCGGAATCAGGACGTCAACGTACTTGTCCAGCTTCATAAACTCCGCCGCGGTCTCGCGGGAGGTGTCGGTGATCAGCTGCACGCAGTCGAAGGGCAATCCGGCTTCGTCCAGCGCGATCCGGAACAGGTCGGCAATAACTTTATTGGAGTTTATCGCTTCCTTGCCGCCGCGGAGGATGCAGGCGTTGCCGGATTTGATGCACAGCGCCGCTGCGTCCGCGGTCACGTTGGGCCGCGCTTCGTAGATGATGCCCAGCACGCCCAGCGGCACCCGGACTTTCACGATCTGCAGCCCGTTGGGGCGCGTGCCGCCGTCCAGCACATCGCCTACAGGATCCGGCAGCGAAGCTACCTGCCGTACGCCTTCGCACATGGAATCGATGCGCGCCGGGGTCAATCTTAACCGATCCTGCAGCGACACGCTCATGCCCGCTTCCGCCGCGGCGTCCAGGTCCAGGGCGTTGGCGGCCAATATCCGCTCCTCCTCTGCCTTGAGCCGCTCCGCCGCCAGCAGCAGCGCGCGGTTTTTGAGCGCCGAAGACGCACAGCCCAGGATGCTTTCCGCTTTGACCGCGGCGGCACCGAGAGAGTTAAGGTATGCGTTGCCTTCGCCGATATCGCCGGCGCCGAATAAATACCGGATCTTGCTTCCTGAAGAATCGTTATCTGCCATGATATTATTGTCCTTTCTGTCTGCCGTGCGCCGGCGTGCGTTACTGCGCCGCTCTGCCCACGAACATGGTGCCCACGTCCTCGCCGTCCAGTATGCGGTACAGGATCTCGGGGTCGGAGCCGTTGGCGATCACCGCATGGATGCCGGACGCCGCCGCGAGCCGGGAGGCATGCACTTTGGTCAGCATCCCGCCCGTGCCCAGCCGGCTGCCCGCGCCGCCTGCCGCAGCCTCGATGGCCTCGGACAGGTCGGTGATGTTGTGGTACATTTCGGCGTCGGGGCGCTCGCTGGGGTTGTCTTTATAATAGCCGTCGATATCGGTCAAAATGACCAGCAGGTCCGCGCCGGTGATGCGGGCAACGATGGACGACAGGTTGTCGTTGTCGCCGAACTTGATCTCGTCGACGGCAATGGTGTCGTTCTCATTGACCACCGGCAACACATGCATTTCGATGAGGCCGGTGAAAGTATTGACCGCGTTCTGCAGCGCTTCGGGATCGTCCACCGTATCACGCGTCAGCAATATCTGCGCCACGTTGTACCCGTACTCCGCAAACAGCCGGCTGTACACCTGCATCAGATGCACCTGCCCCACCGCCGCGGCCGCCTGACGCCCCGACACGGTAGAGGGCCGTTCGCGCAGTTTCAGCACTTCGGCGCCAACGCCGATTGCCCCCGACGACACCAATATTATCTCTCGGCCCTGATTCATAAGTTCCGAGAGCACGCGCGCCAGTTTTTCGATGCGGCGCAGGTTCATTTTGCCGCCCGCGTGCACCAGCGACGATGTGCCGATCTTGATAACGATGCGTTTTGCCAGTTTCAGCGCTTCCCGCGCATTGAGCTCGTTATTCATTTCTTTTTCTTCTTGCCGGCAGCGACCACGCCGATGACAACAGCCGCGACTACAGCGACACCACCCGCAATAATGCCGATGAGCGCGCCGGTGCCAAGGCCGCCTTTTTTCTCCTCCACCGGTTTCGCGGTGGTTTCACCGGGTTTAACGGGCGCGTCGGTGGCTTTAGCCGTTGCTTCCGGTTCTTTCGTGGCGGGTGCTTCCGTCGGCGGCTCGGTAGGTTCAGCCGTGGGCGCCGCGGTAGGCTCCAGGTCATCCTTAATGTAGATACCTTCGTTGCGGAATTTGAGCGAGGTCAATCCGCTCTCCCACGTGATCTGATGCGCGCACAGCTTCCATTCGGCGAACAGTTCGTCGGTCAACGCGGCGGAGGCAACAAAGATCGGCTCAGACTCAAAATACGTCCACTCGCCTTCTTTGATCTCGATCACCTGCGGCTCGAGGTTGGCCATGACGTTGGGTTCGCTGACAAAGAACAGAGGCTCGCCGTCCGAGTACAGGAAGTACAGTTCTTCCCAGCTGGTGCCTTCGCCGTCCCAGTCGGCAGTACCTGCAAACGAAATCAAATTGTTACGCGGGCTGACCGCGCGGAGCAGCACGCCGCAGTTGGCCTCGCCACCGCCGGCGCCGCCGCTGAACTCGCCGCTGATTTCCATACAGAACACGACTTCAACAAAATCTTTGCCTTCGGCCAGCGTTTTAACGTCATTCAGCACACTCATAGAAGCCGAGAACCACGGCTGCGCCGCACTGGGCGTGTATGTGGTGACTTTGACGCCGTCCTCTTCGGTCTCGGTGAGATTGCCCGGAAATTCGGAAGTGTCCCACTTCGCGGTCAGGTAGTTGTGCGGACCTGCGGCTTCTTCCGCATTGGCGGTCGTCCGTCCCCCCGCGAAAACGCACAGCGCCGCCAGCAGCACGGCCAGCAGCATTGCCAGAGTCTTGTTTGCTAAGTTCTTTTTCATGTCGTTTTCCTCCTTGTGGTCTTAAAGGATCGTATATTCCGGGGTCTGTCCCCGCGTTATTTGCGTCTTAACACCAGCACGAAATCGTGCGCTTCGGGGCGCTCCGGTGCTTTCCAGAGCGGGCCGCTGTCTGTATTGTCCGCCGTCACGTCGCCGATGGCAATGTACGTATTTGTCACCGGATCGAACCACTTGGCCTCATAAGTCGCGCCTGCGACCATATTCCGCACGAAGCCGGAACCCTGATCCTGCGAATACAGATAAATTATATACAAGTCGCTGCCGATGGTGGCGCAGGCGTATGCCACCTGGCGTGTGGCCGCCTCGCCTTCCGGCTCCACCATATCCGGCGCGAAATGCGTCTGATCGTTGAAGTCCGGCACCAGATCCCACCAGCGGTACTGCTCGAAGAACTCGCGCATGTAGCCCTGCTGGTACGCGGATTCGAACTCCACCGCCTCGCCCCAGTGGGTCGCTTTGTCCTGGGGCGTGATGATATCTACGCCGTCCTGGGACGTGGTAGTGGTATCGTACGAGCTCATATACAGCCACATGTCCACGGCGCCGTAGCCCACGCCCGCAAAGCCGGACAGCATCGCGATCCACGACTGCGCCCGCGCTCCGAAATCCTTGGTCCAGAGGTAGCAGTAGCGGCCTTCGTAGTTGATCGCGACTTTAGAACTGGCCCAGTAGTCCTTCGGCACAGAGTCATCGATCTGCTTCGTGATGCTCGGGCTCCACTGCGCGGCCCACCAGTTGTGCCCGGTCCGCTGCGTCACTTCGTCGGACAGGAACGCCGAGCGGCCGCCGTTCTCGACTTTTTCTTTCGTTCCCGCGCCGGTCACGGTGGTGTACGTGGTGTTCTCCTGGTGGCCGGAGAGCGGATGATGGTACGCGTCGTATTTGTTGATATATTCCGCCACGCGCACCCACGGGTTGGTCTCGGCGGTGTACAGTTTCTGATCGCCGCGCTCGTGGTAGAAGCTCTTGTCGATCTCCTGGCCCAGCGTCCACATGACCGGATACGCGGCATACCGCGCCACCCAGTAGCGGGTAATGGCTTCCAGGTATGCGTCATCGTTCATCACTTTCTTGTTCATTTCGCCGGCGAAGAAGAACTCGGCGTTGGCGTGGACAAGTCCTTTCTCGGCGATGTACTGATAATACCGGTCGTTCTGGCTGAACATCTTGGCGTCGGCGGAGGACAACGCGCCGTCCGTCAGGTTGGCGCTGGTGCCGATGGGTTCGGACTGGTACACGGTAAAGCCCTGCTCCACGCGTTTGTCGACAATATATTTAAAATGCGACTCGGCGCCCGTTTTCCCGGCGTGCGTGCCGGGCCGGTTGAACTCCTCAGTGTACATGCCCCAGTGGGTGTCGCCCAGGTAGAAGAACGGCGTGCCGTCCGCGTACACGAAGTGTTTGCTGCCGTCCGTGGTGACAAAGCCGTGTTTGTAGATGTCCAGGTCGCCGCGGTACGGATTGGCCGCGATCGTGCCCTGTTTGCCGTCCAGTTCGGCGTCGCCGGAGCAGTATGTGGTGAACTCCCACACACCGTATTCGGTGGGGGCAAAGCGGAGGATGAACTCATTGCCGCTGTTCCAGAAGCCGGGGATGGTGAGTTTCGTGCCGGTGGCGCGGTTGGTGAATTCGCCGCGGAAATCGGTGTACAGCTGATCGCCGGCTTTATTGTATTTAGTCTCCGACTCGAAGGTCAGATCAACGGCCACCCAGGTCTTCGTTTCGAAATCAGTGGCCTCGGTGATGTCGTCGGGGAGCGTGACGGGGCGCGGGCCGGGGTTGTCAACGTCCGGCGCGTTTCCGGGGTCTGTCCCCGCCGGATCATTTCCTGCGCCGCCGCTCTTGCACGAGATCATCGCGAGAGGCACCAGCGCAGCCAGAAACAGCGTCAATATCCGATATGTCAGTTTCATTCGCGTCACCACTTTTCGAGGATCTATTCGGGGGTCTGTCCCCGTGTTCAGCCCTGCAGTTTCTTGATCTCATCCAGGTAGCCGTACCCGTGCAGGTCGTCCGGCAGCAGGTAGCTGCCTTCGGTCCATTCGTTCCAGCTGTTGACCGTGATGAGCCGGGGGTTTTCGGGGTGTTTGTCCGCAAACGCCGCCGCGGCGCGCATCGCCTCTCCGAAGAGTTCGGGCGTATTGCCCGTGTACGTGCCGCCGGTGTACTCCACGAAACGGGGCGAAGCGTCCCAGCCCACGGAAATGTGCGGGAAATACGGCAATCCGTACGCGGAAGGCACGCGCTCCCACTCGGCATACACTTCTTTGAGCGCGTCGGCGTACGGGCGGCCGGCGGCAACGAAATGCACGTACTGATAATGGGTCAAACTGTCGATGCCCAGCGCGCGGCACATGCCCGGCGTAGTCGTTCCGGGCCAGGACGCGGCGGCCGGATGTGTCACGACCATCTGCAGATGCAGCCCGGGCAATCCGGCTTTCACGCACATTTCGCGGAATTCATCCAGCGCGCGGCGGGTGTTGTCAACGCCGCCCAGCCCCTTGATCAGGTTGGACATTTCGTAAATTGAGAACACGGGCTTGCCGTCGATCGTATAATACAGCGGATCGAAGAAGTACCGCTCGATGACCCGGCGGCAAACGATGCGGAATTCGGCGAGGTCAATGTCGCCCCGCCACACCGGCGGCTGCCCCCCGGGCAGGAACTGGCGATCGGAATTGCGTTTATCCCACAGAACGCCGGCGTCGTGGTTTGCCCACATCAGATAGAACTTCACGCGCGGGTCGTTGCGCGCGGCAGGCAGATAGCCGTCGTTCAGGCAGTTCTCCAGGAACGGCCGGCGGTCGTACCAGTACCAGTCGTAAATGAATACGTTGACGCCGTGGGAGGCGGCAATGTCGATCTGCTCCGCCATCGTGGCGGGATCCGCCTCGTCTTTGTACCCCAAAAGCGGCTTCCGGGGCCAGTCGTGCCCTTCGTACCGCGCGCCCGCGGCCCGCACGGTCTGCCACTCGCCTTCGCCGTTCGGCCAGAATATGCGCGTTCTGTCTTCTCTGCCCGTGTATGAGGGCCAGATATATGCGGCAACGTCGTATTTCATAGTCTCTTCCTCCGCTTCTTTGATATATTCACTTCCGGTGGCAATTATATCACGGCACGGAGTTGTTTGTAAATTCCTGAATATGATCAGCTCTGCTCCCGATTTCGTATGGACCTGCTGTGCTTGATACCAAACCGGCCTTCTTGCGCATTTTTGTTGCCTGGCTGCTTCAGGTTCTTAAAAATCAGTCATTTTGCGTTATTTTTAAGAATTTTACAAAGCTGCCAACCTCATGCTTGCAAGGAGAAGGAGCCCATGGTCTGAAAATGAACGAGCGCCGCCGATTACAAGACCAAGTATTTTGTTACTTTATCCTTTTCTACAAAACCGTGAGAAAAGCCATATAATCAGGCTGGTTTTTCCGTGTCAGCAGTGGTAGAATAATCTTGCGGGCAACCGCTGCGGAGTTCGGCCTCTAAATCCTTCGCATAACAAATTAAAACCAAGGAGATCTTAATTATGAAAAAATTGAAATTGACCACGCTGTTGTTCCGGTCGATCCCCTCGCCGGTGGTGGCGTTGTTCGTGGTGTCAGTCATCACCATGAACCTGCTAGCCAACAAAACGCTGGTCCAGACGCGCTTTCTCGCGCTTGACGGCGGCATACTGGTGTCGTGGCTGTCGTTTCTGTGCATGGACGTTGTCACCAAACACTTCGGTCCGCGCGCGGCGACTAAAATGTCGATCTTCGCCATCGGCGCCAACCTCCTCGCCTGCCTGATATTCTTCGTTGTCAGCATCATCCCGACCCCGGGCATCGACGCGGATTACACGGCGTTCAACTCGATCTTCGGCGGCACCTGGTTCATCCTGCTGAGCAGCACGGTGGCGTTTTTCCTGTCGTCACTGATCAACAATTTCCTGAATTTCGCGGTGGGCGCGCTGTTCCGCCGGGATCCCGACGGCCGGACCGCGTTCTTCGTGCGCAGCTACGTTTCGACGTTCGTGGGTCAGTTCGCGGACAACCTCATCTTCTCCGTCCTCACCTTCATGCTGTTCGCGCCGATATTCTGGGACGGCTTCCACTGGACATTCATTCAGTGCGTCACCTGCGCGGTGCTGGGGGCAATACTCGAACTCCTGATGGAGGCCGCGTTCTCGCCGCTGGGCTATCTGATCTGCCGCAAATGGACGAAGGACAACGTGGGCGCCGAATATTTTGCCGCCGAAGCCGCGCTGTTCGGCAAGGCAAAATTAAGCAAGGGGTCAGACCCCGTTTTAAACACGGGGTCTGACCCGGTGTCAACGGATCACGCTCCGCTGAAGGTGCTGATCACCGGAACGGCGAGGGGCATCGGCCGCGCCGCCGCGCTGAAGTATTTGAATGAGGGGTGCGATGTGGTCGGCATTGACCGGCAGCCGGGCACCATCGACCATCCTGCGTACACGCATTACGTAGCGGACGTGGCGGACGCGGGAACGCTGCCGGATATCGACCCCGCGCCTGAAATCATTTTTATCAACGCGGGCGTGCAGAACTCCGGGGCGGACATTGACGTAAACCTCCGCGGCGCCATCAACGTCACCGAAAAATACGCGTTTCAGCCGCGCATCCGCGCCGTGCTGTTCAACGCCTCCGCCTCCGCCCGGAGCGGGTTCGAGTTTCCGGAATACGTAGCCTCCAAAGCCGGCGTAGTGGGTTACATGAAAAATGTGGCGGTGCGGCTGGCGGAGTACGGTGCAGTTGCCAACGCTGTCTCGCCGGGGGGCGTATTGACCGAATCGAACCGGCCGGTCACGGACGATCCCGAGCTGTGGGCGCAGATAATGGCCGCGACCCCGCTCAAAAAATGGCTGACCGAAGACGAACTCGCGGAGTGGATCTGGTTCCTGACCGCGGTCAACCGCTCCGCCAGCGGCGTGGACGTGCTGGTGGACAACGGCGAACTGGCCCTGAACTCCACGTTCGTGTGGCCGAAAAACTGACATGAGGTGTAACAGATGTCAACTTTCATGATCGCGCTGACCAACGTGCTGGTGATGCTGGCGTGCATCGTACCCGGCTTCGTGCTGTGCAAATGCAAAAAAGCGTTCGCGGACCACATTCCCACCGTTTCGGCGATCCTGGTCTACATCGGCACGCCGTTCCTGGAACTGAGCGCGTTTTCGTCGCTCAAGTACGAGCGCGGGCATCTGGCGCAGATGGGTCTGTTCTTTATCGTGTCGTTCGCGGCGCAGCTGGTGTTCTGCCTGATTGTGTACGGGCTCGCCGGAAAACGGTGGGCGGAGGCCGATTCGCGGCTGGTGAGCGTTGCCGCCGTGCTGGGCAACGTGGGTTTCTTCGGCCTCCCCGTGGTCCGCGCGCTGCTGCCGGACAATCCACTCGCCGTCTGCTGCACCACGATGTTCATCGTGTCGATGAACATACTCACCTTCACGCTAGGCGTGTTCCTGCTCACCGGGGACAAACGCCACATCTCGGTCCGGTCCGCGCTGGTCAATCCGGCCACCGTCGGCCTGCTCATCTCCTTGCCCTTCTACTTTTTCGGCTGGGGCGCGCAGCTGCCCGCGGCGGTGACGTCAATGATCTCCGGCATCGCCAACATGACCGCCCCGCTCTGCATGTTCGTCGTGGGCATGCGCCTGGCCGCGTCCGAGCTGGGCAAGCTTTTCATCCGTCCTAAAGTATATATCGCCGTGGCACTGAAACTCGTGGCGTTCCCGCTGTTCTGCTACGTTCTGCTGCTGCCGGTGCCGCTGCCGGCGGCGCTGCGCTTCACGCTGGTGATCCTGGCGGCAACGCCCTGCGCCTCCCACGTGCTGAACTTCTCCGAGCTGTACCGCACGCGCCCCGACCTCGCGGCCAACTGCATCCTGATCTCCACGATCTTCTGCTTCCTGACGCTGCCGCTGTTTACGCTGCTGCCGTTTTGACACATAGTCTGTCACTTGATATAATAAATAAAACACTCCCCGGAGGCGTATAAACATGAAGAAAATAGTATCATTCGTTGCAGTACTTGCGCTGCTGGTTTCGGCGTTTGCGTTGACCGCGGCTGCGGAGGCAGCATCAGATACGATCGGCATTGACTATGGAGACAAGCAAGTAGAAATCAAACTTATAGAAACTTTTGACGAGTCGGTTGATGTCAATCCGTCCTACGGCAGCTGCGAGATCGAAAACGGAGAGATCGCACTGAGCGGAAGCGGGGCGTGCGTTGACCGCTACGGCATAACCGCGCCGATGCTCAACGCGGCGGGTACGCTGACCGGGGCGAAGTACGTTGTCCTCTCCCTGACCAACGAGAGCGACGGCGAAGTCTGGTTCTGCTTCCAGCCCGAAGTGCCCGGCCACGGCAACATCTTCATGGGCGGCGAGATGGATCTGAAACTGTATCTAGTGGGGACGGACGGCACGGTCAGCGTGATCGACGGTCCCGTCGCGGAGCCCGCGGTCAACAACAACCGCTACGGCTACGGCATCCCCGAGGATTTTGACGGCTACCTGTTCATGCCGTCGTCAATATTCTGCGACCACCTCAAATGGACCACATCGATCTTCACCAACGACGACCCCGCATTCCTCAGCGTAGGCTTCAATGTGTACGGCGACGAACCGTCTTCCTTCTTTGTGACCGTCCACGACCTGTACATCTGCACGCAGGAACTGCCGGAGTACACGCCGAAACCGACGGAGATCCCCACCGAGGCACCCACCGCGGCGCCGACGGCGGTACCCACGGAAGCGCCCACAGCAGCCGCGGCAACTGACGCCCCTGCCGCTACCGAAGCGCCGAAGGCAACGGATCCTCCCAAATCGGACGATACCGCTCCCAAGAAGAGCAACGGCTGGCTGATCCCCGTGATCGCCGGCGGCGTAGTAATTGCCGCGGCAGTTATCATCGCGGTCGCCGCTTCGAAGAAAAAGAAGAAAGCATAATCGCAATTAATTATGCCAAAACAAAAAGGGCCGCGATCTTGAAATATGGGATCGTGGCCCTTACTATATTGTCCGTTATTACGGCCGTCCGCCGGGACCGCCCCAGCCGCCCGGACCGCCCGGACCGCCGCCCCAGCCGCCTGCGGAGCCGACCGTCGCGGAGGACTGCGTCCAGGAAAGCACCGACGTGCCGTCCCGGGTCAGCGAATATTCGCCGTTCAGCGCCAGTCCGTCGGACGCGATCCACACCGACGAATACGAGGCGGAGAGCGTGAAGGACAGGATCTCATTGCCCGCCGCGTCTTTCAGCGAGTACGCGCCCGCGGAAAAGGAAGTGCCGGAGCTGATGTAGGTGTTGACCGAGCTGCCCGAGGACGACGGTGTCTCGCAGATGCCGCCCAGCGCCACCACCGTACCGCCGGTCATTTTGATCGATCCGTCAACATCGATCGACCCGGCCATGCTGCCCTGGCTGCTGCCGCCTTTGACGATCACAAAACCGCCCGAGATCGTGATATTGCCGTTGGAGTCGATGCCGTCCGTATCCCCCGACGGCGTGGTCACGTCCAGGTAGCCGCCCGTGATGTTGACCAGCGGGGTCGTCGAGCCGCGGCAGGCGTTTATGCCGTCATCTGAGCCGTACACGAACGTGGAGCCGCCGGCGATATTGACCACGTTGGCCTCCAGGCCTTCGTACGCTTTTGACACGTTCACCGTGCCGCCCGTGATAGTAAGAGTTCCATCCGCATGAATGCCGTCGTCCGCCGCGGTTATGGTGACGGACCCCGCGTTGATCACTACATTGCCCGCGCCTTTCGCGCCGTTTTCCAGCTCGTCGCCGCCGTTGGCGTGGATGCCGTCGTCGCCGCTCATGATATTGACCGTGCCGCCGTCAATGCGCACTTCGTTGGCCGCTTTGATGCCCTTGGCGGAGTACGCGGTCTTGCTGGATTTGCCCGAGTCCGAGGAGAGCATCGCCCAGTCGCCGGAGATATTGCCGCCGCTGACACTGCTGATCAGGTACGCGTTCATCGAAGTGTTCACGCTGCCGCCGGAAGTCGCCGCCGTGTGGTTGGTGCCGTCGGGAACAACGCCGCTCTTCACGATCAGGAACATCACGCTGCCGTATCCCTGCGGCGCCTTCAGCGCCAGGCCGTAATAAGACGCCGAGCGGCCGCTGTATACCATGGTCTCGTACGTGCACTGCACCAGTTTGCCGCCCGCGGGCAATCCGCCCTCTCCCGCGCTTGAACCGTCCGCGTTGTAGAAATACGCGTAATAATCGTTGGAAGTAGAGTACGTGCTGCGCGGCACGATCAGATACAATTTGCTGCCTGCCGTCGCCGAACCGTCGTCGTAGTCCGAATAAGAAGCGGTGAATACGTTGACGATGGCGCCGCTCTCGATCACCGCGTCGTATGCCGCGCTGATGCCGTCCTTGGCCGCGTAGATATCCACCTGGCCGCCGGAGATCGTGACGACGCCGCGCTGCTTGCCCTTTGCGGAAACGTCGCTGGAGGAAGTCTTCACGCCGTCGCCGCCGGTGGAGATCAGGATCAGGCTGCCGGATTCGATCGTGACCGAGTCGTTGCCCTTGAGCGCGCAGCCGGTGGCGGTGACTTTGAGCGTCTGGTTTTTGATGGTGAGGTCGTCTTTGGATTTGATACCGTTGTCGTAGGAGGACGTGACGATCAGCGTGCCTTTCCCGCTCAGTTTCAGGTCGCAGGCGGCAAAGATAGCGCCGCTTTCGTTGTCCGTGTCCTCGTCCGAGGAAGTGCTCGAACCGGCGTTCGACGTAGTACCGGAAGTGGTGCTCGAAGCGGCGCTGCTCTCACCGCGGACGTCAATGATCTCGTTGTACGTTCCCTCTTTCGCCTCCACCGTGAGTTTCGCCGCGGACAATGCCGATATCGTTGCCCCCGTCGAGCTCGCCGCGTTGGTGATGGATGTTCCGTTCAGGATCAGCTTCACGTTGTCCTCATCCGTCGCGTCCGGGATGTCAATGACGATCCGTCCCCCGCCGAGCGCGCCTTCCAGCGTGTAATCACCGGCTTTGGTGATCGTGTACACGCCGTTTTCGGCCGCTACCGCCGCGCCGTTTTCGCCGGTCAACGTGAAATCCCCGGTCACCACGACGCCGCTCTGGGTCGGATCGGTCAATGTTTCTGTCCCCGCGTCGGGCGCTATGGTTTGGACCACGCGCTGCGTCGACACGTTCTCATTGAGCTCACCGCTATTATTGTCGGGCAGCCCGGCGCATGCCGCCATGACCGCGGTCAACATCACTGCCGCCGCCGCGAGGCATATCTTTTTTATTTTCATATTCTTCATTATCGTCATTTTTATCATCTCCGTGCTGCGTGTTCTCCGATGCAATCAAATTATATCAACGAAAATGGCCTTTTTCTGTTAATATTTGTGTCATAATCGGGGCATTTTGCCAACGAATTGTTGCCCGTTACAAAACTTACCGACAATCTGAAAATGGCAGCCTTGTCGTTGATCTCTCGCTCATTTTTCGTACTTAAAAACCGCTCGGACATAGCAGATTTAGCTTTTTGGCAATTTGCTATGTCTTTTTCGAACATTCTCGCTCATTATTAACTCAAGATGACATGCCAAAACATAGCATTTTATTGATTTGACGGTTTTGCTATGTTTTTTCGAGCATAGAGCATCCATTAAACGTCTTGGAGAAGGAATCAAAGACATAGCAAACGTTTCATTTTGCGAATTTGCTATGTTTTTCGCTCACGCGGATCCTCTTAATTTGATCGGAGAAGGAGCCCCGGGGCCAAAATGAATGAGAGCAGCCTTTAACGAGCCAGAATACGGTGTATTTTGCAAAAAAAGAGGCTGTTTATCCACCTTGCCAAAGCAGGTATTTAAACAGCCTCCCGGCATGGTTTTATTATCCGCACTAAATCGCTCAGTCGGCACTGTCCGCCACGGTCTCGGGCTTTTTGTCCTTGGGTTCTTTCTTCTTACGGACAATGTTGATCACGATGCTGGCAATATCCGCCGCCGCCAGCACGAGCAGCATGATACCGGTGAAGATCCACAGCGAGTCGCCGATGTTGAGCGCTTTCAGCACGATCACCACCGCGCCCAGCACGATCGAAAGCAGGCCGCTGATCATGTGCATGAAGTTGACCGGCACCAGCGCTTTGCGGTTGTCGATGAACAGTCCGATCTTGAACACGCCGGCGATCACCATGATGATGCCGTATATGATCGCGCCGATCTTCGAGTAATCCTTAATCACGAACGCGGCGATCGGGGCGGCAACGCCCAGCACCATCATTACCACCGCGGTCGTCAACGCAAACGCGTTGGACTCGCCGTTGGACTTCGCTTTGACGTAGCGGGCCATGTTGACAATGCCCAGAATGATCAGTATTCCGCCGAATATGCAGATTACGATGCGCGTGATATTGTCCGCCTGCCCGAACAGCATGATGCCGACGACTATCTCGAACAACAGCAGCAGTATGATAGGAAGATTTTTCACAAGTGCTCTCATTTTCGCAGCCTCCATTTAGCTCAGAATGCAGCTTGCGGCCGGCGTTCCGGCCCGACTCAACTGCGTCAATTATACCTCATTATTCGTTTTATTTCAACCATTCATCTCGGTCAATTCCGGGTAATGTAAAACAGCGCGCTCGACTTAGGCTCGGGCAGCGTTACCGTCACGCCGAAACGGCGCAAAGCGGGGCCGTCGAGAGTGAGGGCAGCGCCGTTGTCCGCGTTCCGCACAGTGTACGTGGCCTCCGGCAGCGCAAAGGGCAGCGGCGCGGAGAACGTGGTTGCCTCCGCTTCCTCCATCCGGAACGCCAGCAGGATGCTCTCGCCCGCCTCCGGATCGTCGTACGCAAACGCCGTCCAGTGGGCGCAGTCGTTGTGGTGGCGCCACGGCGTGAGGGGGTAGAAATCCTTGACCAGCAGGTGCCGCACGCGCTTCCATTCGTTGAAATTCCGGCGCATAAGGTCGAAATCCAGCGCTTTGTTGCGGGAAAACGCCTGGGAAATGTTGTACACCGGCAGGTACGACGCCCGGGCCACGTACACCGAACTGCCGGCGTCCGTGTTCACGTCCAGCTGCTCCCGGGATTCCTTCGTGCTGGAGCCGTGGAAAGGCAGCCAGCGCGGCAGC
>JAFZSK010000063.1 GCA_017620915.1 Clostridia bacterium
GCCTGAACAGAGAATTCAAAAGACGGTCGGATGTGATTGGTATTTTCCCGGATGTTAACTCGGTCAACAGACTAATGGGTGCTTTAGCAATAGAATACAGCGATGAACAAAGCGCAAAGCAGTGCCTGTTTTCCGAGAAAGATACAACGGATTAAAACCGGATCTGCTGCCGCAACTAATAAAAATCGCGAAACAACAACTTACACTGCTTGAAGCTGCCTAAAACAATGAACTGTGCAGGATCGAAATTTACACACAAAATTGGACTTGACTACAAAAACTAGCACGGACAAGTGTTTTTGTTTATTTTTATGTTGGAACGGGCGGACAACAAGACTCGAGAAGGCGCCCATGACCTGAAAATGAGCGAGCGCCGTCTGCTGAACGATGGTCAGAAAAGCAGTCCTCATTGTAATAATACTTTATATTATGCATCCTTCTAATAAGATGTTGCGCCTTACAATATTATAATAGGATTATAAAGGAGGATCATGATGAAAAAACTATTATTGACGTTGGCGCTGGTGCCGGTGCTGATTCTTTTATTATCTGCCTGTGCTGTAAAGCATGTCCATGAATACGGAGAATGGACCGTAACCAAAAAGGCAACTTGCTTAGAAGAAGGGTTACAAGAAAGATATTGTTCATGCGGTGAAAAGCAAGAACAGTCTATCCCTGTCGAAGATCATACAGATGGTGACTGGATCATCGAAAAAGAACCGACCTGTACCGAAAACGGTACCAGGCAGTTGATTTGCGCCAAATGCAGCACAGTTCTAAAAAGTGAAAGTGTTAAGTCGACCGGCCATATTGAGGGAGACTGGATAACAGATAAAAGCGCAACTTGTACTACAGCGGGGAAGCGACATATTAATTGTACAAAATGCGGCATTGAATTAAAAGAAGAAACTATAGACGCGACCGGACATGATTGGGACGGAGGCAGTTGCGAAGCCGCTTCAAAGTGCAGAAAATGCGGCAGAACCACCGGAACTAAATTGGGCCATAATTTTGTTAACGGCCGATGCACCAGATGCAACAAGTCACAGACTAAAAACATAGATATGTCTGCGCGATTAACAAAAAGACTTTTTATTTCCGGGTATTATGATCATTATTTGTATTATTCTACCGGATTTAACTGGGTGGATAAAAGTAATGTTACTGCGGTCATATTGTACGTCGACTTGTACAATTCTAATGGCGCATACCGGAAAACGCTGCGGTATGTTTATTCTCCGGATTCCGATACGGGTTCGATCTCCGCATTACTGCGCCTTGACGGAGCTGACAATAAATGGAAAGCCGAACTGGTCAAAATCGAGTTCGTTATTTCAGATGGTACCACAGAGGTGGCAAATGTATATTATTCCGAAAAATTGTCAACTTCATTCGAATTTACCAATGTGGACAGATCTAAAATATTGACGCCGTAACACATAATAATGTTGCGCAATTTTGGGCATGGTCAATTTGGTGTTGTAGTTTTGCCACCGCTTGTTATATAATCTTTCTATAAAGCAGGAGGCGACAACGATGAAAAACGCGATGAAGAATAGACGGACCAGGCTGCTGGCGGTGTTGCTGGCGGGAGTGATGGCATTGACGATGGCGGCGGGATTGACCGCGTGCAAGACGGAAGGCGGAACGGAGGACGGCACGGCCACGGAATTGCCCACGGAAGCCCCGACGGAAGAACCCACCGAGGCGCCGACGCCGGTGCCGTGGAGCGTTGACGAACAGGGGAGACGGCTGGCGGGATCGGATACGAAAGTTGTCCGCGACGGCACGCCGAAGAAGTATTTCACTATGAGCTTCGACGACGGCATCACGCAGGACGAGCACCTCATCGAGATCTTCAACAAGTACAACTTTAAGGGCGTCACGTTCTTCATCAACACCGGCCTGTTCGGCGCCAACTGGACCTGGGTCGGCCAGACGCTCGGAATGCCGTCGCTGACGCACCAGCGCTGGACCAAAGCGCAGTTCAAGACGGGTATTTACGACGGCTTCGACGTGGCATGCCACACGGTCAATCACGGCTCCCTCAAGAATTACGACGAGGCCGGCGTGATCAATGAAGTGCAGAAGAACGCGGACGATATTTACGAACTCACCGGGATCTATCCGCTCGGCATGGCGTGGCCCGGCGGCGATACGGAGTATACGAATAAAACGGTGGATATTGTCAGCAATCAGACCACGATCTGCTTCTCCCGCGGCGTCAGCGGCACCAACAAGTTCAATCTGCCCAAATACTGGCTCAAATGGATGCCCACGACCACCTTCGGCGACGGCAAAATGGCGCTTACGCTGGCCAAGAAATTCATCGAATCCGATTGCGAGTCGGATATGCTGTTCTACGTCTGGGGCCACGGCTACGAGCTGGATTACTACGACAGCTGGGACGAGCTGGACGAACTGATCAAGATGATCACCGAGGCGGAGGACATCGTGATCGTGACCAACTCCGAGTTTTACTGGCTGTTCAAGGACGAGATCCCGAAGTGGAAGTAATTTACTTCTGCCTTTTCGATACGATAGTGCGGCGCCCGAGGCGCGTGGCCCAGCCCTCGCAGTAGAGGCGGTCGTAAGGGACGTGTTTAGTTGACCGGTAGCGGTCGAAGGCGGGGAGACCGGCCCAGATTATTGACGGCAATCCGACCACGAGCAGATACAGCGGCCCCAGGATGATCGACTGGATCGTGTGCCCCCATTCGTGCGCGAGGATGTCGTCGCCGTGGCCGCGGTCCATCAGGATGAACATGCCCAGCGTCATGCTGCCGGAGAGGTTCCAGTTCCGCACCGCCGCCCCGTGATACCCGCGCGCTTTCCCGCGCCCGGCGGCAACGAACATCACCAGCCCCGCCACATTCTGGACAATGCCCCACGTCCACTGCAGCAGCCAATACAAGGTCAACAACAGCGCCCGCAGGATCTTCGACTTCCCGCGGCGCTGTTTTTTCGGCGCGTGCCAGGTGAGCGGCGTCGCGGCCGCTTCTGGTTGCGCGCCCGGCCAGGCGGCGGCTTCGATCTGCGCAGCCGCTTCTGGCTGAGCGGCCGGCCGAGCGGCGTCAACGCCGCCTTTCTCCGCCTCGCGCGCCGCGGCCTCGCACGCTGCCGCGGCCTCCGCTGATTGCTGTATTTGGTTGCGCTCCGAATCGTCCATGGTCAATACCTCGACCGCATATTACCACAGAAGCGGGGAAATGGCAAATTGCAGCACATTCCTCCGCCTCGTCAGCCACAAAGAAGAAAAAGGCTGATTGTGGCTGACACGCTCCTCTCCATCGTCAGCCACAAAGAACAAAAAAGCGGATTGTGGCTGACACATTCCTCTCCATCGTCAGCCACAAAGAACAAAAAAGCGGATTGTGGCTGACACATTCCTCTCCATCGTCAGCCACAAAGAACAAAAAAGCGGATTGTGTCTGACACGCTCCTACGGTTCGTCAGCCACAAAGAACAAAAAAGCGGATTGTGTCTGACACGCTCCTCTCCATCGTCAGCCACAAAGAACAAAAAAGCGGATTGTGGCTGACACATTCCTCCGGTTCGTCAGCCACAAAGAAGAAAAAGACGGATTGTGGCTGACACGCCATTTGCCATTTGCCCCTTCCGCGGTGTATAATCCTGTCCGCGGCAGCGAACCGCTCGTCCGCGGCAGCGGCAGCACCGCGCTCACACAGGAGGGATCACACATGTTGAGGATTGAGAAATTGACCAAGATGTACGGAGACAAGGCGGCGGTGAGGGAGCTGAGTCTGCATATTGCCCCCGGCGAAGTGTACGGGTTTATCGGGCACAACGGCGCCGGCAAGACCACCACGCTCAAAAGCGCCGCCGGGATACTGAGATTTGACAGCGGCAACATTTTTGTGTGCGGCCACTCCATCAAGGACGAGCCGCTCGAGTGCAAGCGCGTGATGGCGTACATACCCGACAACCCCGACCTGTACGAGTTCATGTCCGGGATAAAGTATCTGAATTTCGTTGCCGACGTATACGGCGTCAGCGCGGAGCGGCGGCAGCAGTTGATACGCGAGTACGGGGACGCGCTGGAGTTGACGGGCGCGCTGGCCCAGAACATATCCGAGTATTCGCATGGAATGAAGCAGAAGCTGGCGATCATTGCCGCCCTCGTGCACGAGCCCAAGCTGCTGATGATGGATGAGCCCTTCGTGGGGCTGGATCCGGTTGCCGCCCATACCGTAAAAGGGATAATGCGCAAACTGTGCGACGACGGCGCCGCGATCTTCTTCTCCACGCACGTGCTCGAAGTCGCCGAAAAGCTGTGCGACAAAGTAGCCATCATCAAAAACGGCGAGCTGGTCTGCTCCGGCACGATGGAGGAAGTCAAAGGCGACAAATCGCTGGAATCTGTGTTCCTCGAGCTGGAGGAATGACGCGGGGGAGGTCAACGCCATGCTTAAAATATTGCTGAAAAAGCAGTTCGCGGAATTCCTCGCGAGCCTTTCCCGCAACCGCCGCACCGGCAAGCAGCGCACCGGCGGCGGACTGATATTGTACGCGATCCTGCTGATAGTCATCGGCCTCAGCCTGGCCGTGTCCTTCACCATGATGTACATGCTGTTCGCCAAACCGCTGTTTGATACCGGTTTCGGGCACGTTTATTTCGCGTTTACCGGCGTGATCACCGCGATGATCGGACTGATCGGCGGAATGTTCGTGACGTACGGGGTGATATATTGTCCCAAGGACAACGAAGCCCTCCTCGCCATGCCCATACCTCCCTCCGCGATTCTGATCGCGCGCATGCTGTTTGCGTGGATCCAGATCCTGTTGTACACCGCCACCTCCGCGCTGCCCGCCATCGTGCTGGCGCAGGTGTTCGGCGGCTTCAATATTGGGCTGTTGCTGCTGCAGCTGCTGATGTATCTGTTGATGACGCTGTTCCTGCTGGCCATCTCGTGCGGACTGGGCTGGGTGCTGGCGGTCATTGCGGCCAAAACGGGCAAGAAAGCGGTCGCTGTGGTGTCCATCATCGTCACGTTCGGCGCGTATTTCTTCTTCTACTTCGGGCGGCAGCGTATCACGGAAATGGTCATGAGCGACCCGGCGGGCGCGGGCAATTTCTTTAAAAAATGGCTGTGGCCCTTCTACGCGTACGGCTGCGGCAGCACGGGCAAGTGGGTCGAGGCGGTGCTGTTCGGAGCGTTGTCCGTCGTGCTGTTCGCGCTGACGGTGTGGCTGCTCTCGCGCAGCTTCATCGCGCTGATCACCACCAAAAAGTCGCGCAAGGCCAAAAAATACGTTGAAAAGACCGCCCGCGCCAACTCGGCGTACGGCGCCCTCGCGCGCCTCGAACTGCGCCGCTTCCTCACGGATCCGCTGTACCTGGTGAACTGCATTTTAGGCGTGATATTCGTATTTGCCGCGGGCATCGCGGCGCTGATCTATGCGCCGGTGCTGCGGGAACTCGTTGCCAGCATCAAAGGCGCATACGGTTTTGCGCTGCTGCCGAAATACAACACGTATTTCATCGCCATCGTGACGTTCATCATCTGTCTGGTGTCGTCAATGAGCGCTATCTCCTCCGCGGCGGTGTCCCTGGAGGGCAACCGCATCTGGATCCCCCTCACCATCCCCGTGTCCGCGACCCGGATCATGCTGGCCAAATTGACGCCGCACCTGCTCTTCTCGGGCAGC
>JAFZSK010000064.1 GCA_017620915.1 Clostridia bacterium
CATGGTCGAAGGTGACTTCACCGCCAAAAACGTTTCCGGCTTCTCCGATCTGACGGTCAAATCCGGATCCCTTGATGGGAGTTTCATCGGCTCCCTGTCATCGTTATTGACATATTTCAGTCCTTCGTCGATCGCCGTCCGGTCGTCAGACGGGAGTATCACAAAGTTGTATCCGTGGGTCCGGAACGCCTCCTGCACGAACTCGAAATGGATCGGGGACATCTGCGGCGCCAGTATCGTATACTCCTTGCGCATCCGTTTCGTAAATAAGGCCCTTGGCGCGGCGTAGGAGGCATTTTTATACTCTGAGGGTATCGAGAGGCGGTCCCGCTCCGTCATGGCCGCCTTGAGCGATCTGACGCGTATACGCGCGGCACCCAGGTTTGAACCTTCATCGATCTTCAGGCAGGTGTATATCTTTCCGGCGGAGTGGAGGATCTCGTCCACCTGATCGGTGGTTACCGCGTCCAGACCGCAGCCGAACGAATTCAGCTGGATCAGTTCAAAGTTATCCCGCGTACGCACGAAGTCGGCGGCGCGGTAGAGGCGCGAGTGGTACGACCATTGATTGACCACGCGGATCGGAGTGTGCAGACCGCCCAGTCGGGCAACCGAATCCTCCGTGAGCACGCACATGCCGAAGCCGGCGATCATTGACGGTATGCCGTGGTTGATCTCCGGGTCAATATGATACGGCCGCCCCGCCAGCACCACACACTTGAGCCCGTTTTCTGCGGCATATTTCATTATTTCCAGGGCCTTGTCCGCCACGTCCCGGTGAAACGCTTCATCCTCTTTGTATGCGGCCTGAACAGCGGTGCGGATCTCTTTGGCCGGTATATCCGGAAACTCTTCGGCGAGGCGCTCAGCCATGCGTTTGCGGTCGTACAACGGCAGGAACGGATGCAGGTACTCGATCTCCGGGTCCCGCAGCGCGTCGATGTTGGCGCGCATCACGTCCGGGTACGATGTGACGATGGGACAATTGTAGTGATTGTTAGCTTTTTCGTCCTCTTTGACCTCATACGGAATGCTGGGATAAAAGATACGTCTGATCCCCTGCTTAAGCAGCCAGCTGATATGGCCGTGGGTCAATTTAGCCGGATAGCACACGGATTCGGACGGGATCGTGTCCATACCCAGCGCAAACAGTTCCTTGGAAGACGGCGCGGACAACACCACCCGGAACCCCAGCGTCGTAAAGAACGTGAACCAGAACGGATAGTTTTCATACATGTTGAGCGCTCGGGGTATCCCGATCTCGCCGCGGGTCGCGTCCCCCGGTTCCAGAGGCCGGTAATGTTCAAACAGCCGTTTGTATTTATAATCAAACAGGTCTGGCGCATGGACTTTCTGCGCCGCAGGGGTGGCAACATCCCCTTTTTCGCAGCGGTTGCCCGTTACGTACCGCGCGCCGCCGGAAAACCGGCTGATCGTGAGCAGGCAGTTATTGGTACAGCCGCCGCATCGCAGCTTGCGGGTCTCTGCTTTTATAGTCTGCGCTTCTTCCGGACTCAGAACACTCGAGCGCCGTTCCGGCTCCGCGCCGAATTCGCGGCGGGCGATCAGCGCACATCCGTACGCCCCCATCAGCCCCGCGATATCCGGCCGCACCGCTTCCCGCCCCGAAATCAGTTCGAAGCAGCGCAGGATCGCGTCATTATAGAACGTGCCGCCCTGCACGATGATCTTCTCGCCCAGCTCCTCGGGCGACCGTATTTTAATAACTTTAGTGAGCGCGTTTTTGATGACCGAATATGACAGGCCGGCGGAGATATCCGCCACGCTGGCGCCTTCCTTCTGCGCCTGTTTGACGCGGGAGTTCATAAACACAGTGCAGCGGCTGCCCAGATCCACCGGATTATCCGCCTTCAGCGCCTCTGCGGCAAACTCGTATACCTTCAGATCCAGCGTGGTGGCAAACGCCTCAATAAACGAACCGCAGCCGGAAGAGCACGCTTCATTCAGCATGATGCTCTGGATCACGCCGTCGCGCACTTTCAGACATTTCATGTCCTGACCGCCGATGTCCAGAATGAACTCCACACCCGGCAGGAAATGTTCCGCTGCCCGGTAATGCGCCACTGTCTCGATCTCGCCCAGATCCGTACGCAGCGCGGCCTTTATCAGGCCCTCGCCGTACCCGGTCACACAGGAGCCGGAAATATACGCTCCCTCCGGCAGCTTAGCATATACGTCCCGCAGGATCTTCAGCGCAGAGTCAAACGGGCTGCCGAAATTGCTGCCGTAATACGTGTACAATATGCGGTCGTCGCGGCCGGTCAATACTGCTTTCGTTGTCGTCGAGCCGGCGTCAATGCCCAGATACACCGGCCCGGAATAATCTTCCAGCACGCCGTATTGCGCGCGTTCTTCAGCGTGACGCCGTTTGAATTCCTCATATTCCGCGTCATTCTCAAACAGCCGCCGCAGCCGGCCGACTTCGGAAGCCTGGATCTTCAGCACGTCCGGCAGGCGCGCCAGAATATCCGATATACGCAGCGGCTCCGGCTCAAGCCCTTTATCCTTTTCGCCGGCGGCAAACGCGGCTCCCATGGCCACGAACAAATGTGAATTTTCGGGGTGGATCACCTGGTCCGGCCGGAGTGCCAGCGTTTCGATAAACCGTTTGCGCAGTTCCGGCAGGTAGTTGAGCGGGCCGCCGAGAAACGCGACGTTGCCCTCGATGCGGCGGCCGCAGGCCAGGCCGCTGATGGTCTGATTAACCACGGACTGAAATACCGAGGCGGCAATGTCTTCTTTCGCGGCGCCCTCGTTCAGCAGCGGCTGAATGTCTGTTTTCGCAAACACGCCGCAGCGGGCGGCAATGGGATATATGGTCGTGTGCTTTTCGGAAAGCGCGTTGAGCCCGTCCGCGTCGGTCTTGAGCAGTATCGCCATCTGGTCGATAAAAGCGCCGGTTCCGCCCGCACAGGTGCCGTTCATGCGCTGTTCCACCGGATTGCGGAAGAACGTGATCTTCGCGTCCTCCCCGCCCAGTTCGATGGCGACGTCCGTCTGCGGTATCAGTTTTTCAACACTGCGGCCCAGCGCTGCCACTTCCTGCACGAAACGCTGTCCCAGCCACTCAGCCACCAGCATGCCGCCGGAGCCGGTCACCGCAAAATAACAGTTCTCAGCGGCGTACGGCGCGAGCACTTCTTCCAGCACGTCGCATATCGTACGGCGAATATCAGAGTAATGGCGGCGGTATCTGCCGAACATGATACTGCCGTCATCAGCTAAAATTATTATTTTTACCGTGGTGGAACCTACGTCGAGTCCTATTCTGAGCATTTTACTCCGTCAAACAGCCGGCGCGCGATGCGGTCATTCCTTTTCGCGCTCGGTGCAGGCAATGGAAAGTTCGGCAAGCTGGCCGTCGTCAACAAAGTCGGGCGCTCCGGTCATCAGATCCGACGCGTTCTGGACTTTCGGGAAGGCAATAACGTCGCGGATATTGTCCGAACCTGTCATCAGCATCACGAGCCGGTCCAGGCCGTACGCCATTCCGCCGTGAGGCGGCGTACCGTATTTGAACGCTTCCAGCAGGAACCCGAACCGGGCGCGCGCGTCTTCGTCCGAGAAACCCAGCGCTTTGAACATCAGCTGCTGTAGCCCACTGTCGTGGATACGGATACTGCCGCCGCCCAGTTCATAGCCGTTGAGTACGATATCGTAC